>JAHFTH010000022.1 GCA_023269445.1 Lacunisphaera sp. | reverse complement strand
CGACTGCGCCGTGGTATCCGCCGATAAAGCCGTGCCGGATGTTCCGGGAATCTGCGGCATCGTCAAGGGCGCGATCCTGCCCGGCTTCTACGGCATCGAGGCCGGCCAGTCCGCCGTCGGTGATATTTTCAAATGGTGGGTCGAGGTCGCGTGTGAAGGCGACGCGAGCAAACACGCCAAGCTGACGAAGCAGGCCGCAGCGCAAAAGCCCGGCCAGAGCGGCCTGCTCGCCCTCGACTGGCAGAACGGCAACCGCACCATTCTCGTCGACCCGTTGCTCACCGGCCTGATCCTCGGCTGCACGCTCCACACGACGCAGGCGGAAATCTACCGGGCGCTGATCGAGGCCACGGCCTTCGGCGCGCGCGCCATCATCGAGCGCATCCGCGAATACGGCGTGCCGATCGACCGCGTCGTCTGCGCCGGCGGCATCGCCGAGAAAAATCCGTTGCTCATGCAGATCTACGCCGACGTCACCGGCTGCACGATGCTCGTTTCCGGTTCCAGCCAGGCCTGCGCACTCGGTTCCGCCGTCTCTGCCGCCGTGCTGGCCGGGGCCCACCCGGATTTCCCCACCGCCCAGCGCAAGATGACGGCACTGAAGAAGATTTCCTACCGGCCGAAGGCGGCCGCGCAGAAAACCTATAATCAGCTCTACGCCCTCTACCGCCAGCTCCACGACTCCTTCGGCGGCCTGAACAAATCCGCTGATCTCTCCCGCGTGATGAAGGATCTGCTCGCCCTGAAATAACATTCGAATTCCACCACCAATCGTTCTCGTTCTCCTACTCCTAATCGTTCTCTCCGAGAGAAAGAGAATGAGAATGATCAAGAGAACGATTTTCTCCTCTCCCCCATGAATACCCCTATCTTTCGCCTCGGGCTCACCGCCCTCTGTTTCAGCTTCGCCCAGCTCACCCTCGCGGCTGAGCCGGCGGCCACCCTCGCCATCGACGCCACCAAGCCCGGCGCCGTCATCAACAAGAACATCTACGGCCAGTTCGCCGAGCACCTCGGCCACTGCATCTACGAGGGCATCTGGGTCGGCCCCGACTCGCCCATCCCCAACACCAAGGGCTACCGCAACGATGTGCTCGCCGCACTCAAGACCCTCGCCGTGCCGCAACTGCGCTGGCCGGGCGGCTGCTTCGCTGACGAATACCACTGGCGCGACGGCATCGGCCCGCGCGAGAAGCGTCCGTCGATGTATAATTCCCACTGGGGTGGCGTCGTGGAGAACAACTCTTTCGGCACTCACGAATTTCTCGAGCTGTGCGAGCTGCTCGCCATCGAGCCCTATGTCTGCCTCAACGTCGGCAGCGGCAGCGTGCAGGAAGCGATGGAGTGGGTCGAATACATGACCTCCCCCGCCAGTTCGCCCATGGCCAACCTCCGCCGCGCCAACGGCCGCGACCAACCGTGGAAGGTCCCCTATATGGCCATCGGCAACGAGAGCTGGGACTGCGGCGGCAACATGACGCCCGAGTTCTATGCCGACAATTACCGACGCTATAACACCTTCGTCAAAAACTACGTCTCCGGCGACGCCAACCGCATTTCGCGCATCGCCTGCGGCGCCAACGCCGACAACTACAACTGGACCGAGGTCATGATGAAAAACGTGCCCGCCCGCTCGATGAACGGCCTCGCGTTGCACTTCTACACCATCCCCACCGGCAACTGGAGCGCCAAGGGCTCCGCCACCGACTTCGCCGAGGCCCAGTATCACGCGACCCTCGTCCGGACCCTGAAGATGGAAGAGCTCATCGCCAAGCACGGCGCGATCATGGACAAATACGACCCGGCGAAAAAGGTCGGCATGGTCATTGACGAGTGGGGCATCTGGACCGATGTCGAGAAGGGCACCAATCCCGGCTTCCTCTACCAGCAGAACACGCTGCGCGACGCCATCCTCGCTGCGATCAACCTCCACCTCTTCCAGGCGCACGCCGACCGCATCACCATGGCGAACATCGCGCAGATGGTGAACGTCCTCCAGGCGATGATCCTCACCGACAAGGAGAAGATGCTCGTCACGCCGACCTACCATGTCTTCGAGATGTTCAAGGTGCATCAGGGCGCCACCTCCCTGCCCTTCACGCTCACGACCCCCGACTACGTGCTGGGCGAGGCCAAGATCCCCGCCGTCAGCGCCTCCGCCTCGCGCGATGCCGCCGGCAAGATCCATGTCTCGCTGGCCAACGCCAACCCGAACACCGCCATCACCATCACCGCCGCACTCGTCGGCGTGACGGCCAAGTCGGTCTCGGGCCGCATCCTCACCGCCCCGGCCGTCAACTCGCACAACACCTTCGCCGCACCCGACGTCGTGAAACCTGTCGCTTTCGACGGCGCGAAGTTTGCCGGCGGCCAGCTCACCCTCACCCTGCCGGCCAAGTGTGTCGTCGTGCTCACGCTCGAATGACAGCCGACCACATCATTCCTCAAGTGGAGGCGGGGTGCCCTCACCCCGCGAGGCATGGCGGACGAGGGCGTCCGCCCTCCACCATGACAATTCCGTAGATTGATCCGTGTCCATCCGCGCCATCCGTGGATGATGGCTCCTCCTTCCGTCTCTCAGCTCTAAACTCTCAGCTCTCAGCTTTTCCTCCCATGTCCCTCGTTAACTCCTCCCCCTCTGAAATCTGGTTCGTCTGCGGCTCGCAGCACCTCTACGGCCCCGGCCCGCTCAAGCAGGTCGCCGCCAACGCCCGCGAGGTCGCCACCGCGCTCGGGGCATCCAAGCACCTCCCGGTCAAAATCGTCTTCAAGGCGCTGCTCACCACGCCCGACGAGATCACGTCGCTCTGCCTCGACGCCAACAGCGACGCCAAGTGCGCCGGCCTCATCCTCTGGATGCACACGTTCTCGCCCTCGAAAATGTGGATCCGCGGCCTCACCGCGCTGAAGAAACCCTTCTGTCACCTCCACACGCAGTTCAACCGCGACCTGCCGTGGGAGACGATCGACATGGATTTCATGAACCTCAATCAGGCCGCGCACGGCGACCGCGAAGCGGGCTTCCTCCACTCGCGCCTCCGCCTCGGCCGCAAAGTAGTCGTCGGTCACTGGAGTGACGACGAGGTGCAGCAACGCCTCGGTGCCTGGGTCCGCGTAGCCCGCGCCTGGCACGACTGGCAGGGAGCGAAGTTCGCGCGCTTCGGCGACAACATGCGGCAGGTCGCCGTGACCGAGGGCGACAAGGTTGCTGCGGAGATTCGCTTTGGTTTCGCCACGAACGGCTACGGGGTTGGCGATCTTGTCGCCAAGATCAGCGCCGTCTCCGCCAAGGCCATCGACTCCCTCTGCTTCGAATACGAAGCCACCTACACGGTCACGAAGGAACTCCGCTCCGGCGGTGCCCGCCACGAGTCGCTCCGCGACGGCGCGCGCGCCGAGCTCGGCATCCGCGCCTTCCTCAAGGAAAGCGGCTGCAAGGGCTTCACCACCACGTTCGAGGATTTGCACGGTCTCACCCAGCTCCCCGGCCTCGCTTGTCAGCGCTTGATGGCCGAGGGCTACGGCTTCGGCGCCGAGGGCGACTGGAAAACCGCCGCGCTGCTCCGCGCGATGAAAGTCATGGGCGACGGCCTGCCCGGCGGCACGTCGTTCATGGAGGATTACACCTATCACCTCTCGCCGAAGGGCCACCAGGTGCTTGGCTCGCACATGCTCGAGATTTGCCCGAGTATCGCGGCGACCAAGCCCACGCTCGAATGCCACCCGCTCGGCATCGGCGGCAAGGCCGACCCCGTGCGCCTCGTGTTCGACGCCCCCGCCGGCCCGGCGCTCAACGCCTCGCTCGTGGACATGGGCAGCCGTTTCCGCCTCATCGTCAACGAAGTCACCGCCGTGAAAACGCCGAAGCTGCCCAAGCTCCCCGTCGCCCGCGCCGTCTGGGAGTGCAAACCTGACTTCAAGACCGCCTGCGCTGCGTGGATCTACGCCGGCGGCGCACACCACACCGGTTACAGTTACAGCGTCACGACCGAGATGCTCGAGGACTTCGCCGAGATCGCCGGCATCGAGCTGGCGGTCATCGACGCGAAGACGGAGCTGCGCTCCTTCAAACAAGAGCTCCGCCAGAACGACCTCTACTACGCCCTCGCCCAAGGCCTGCGCGCCTGACGGCGCTCCGGCCAGTTTGAGGGGAAAGTTGAAGTTGAAGCTTCGGTTTTCCTCCTGTCTGCTGCTTCAACTTAAACTTAAAACTTCAACGTGCTCTCTGAGTTAAAACGCGAGGCCTATGAGGCCAACCTGCTCCTCCCGAAACACGGGCTGATCAACCTCACCTTCGGCAACGCCAGCGCGCTCGACCGCGCCCGGGGCATCTTCGCCATCAAGCCCAGCGGCGTGGACTACGCCGTGCTCAAGCCCGCGGACATGGTGCTCGTCGATCTCAGCGGTAAGAAGGTCGAGGGGAAGCTCAACCCCTCGTCCGACACGCCGACGCACCGCCGGCTCTACCTCGCCTTCAAGACCATCGGTGGCATCGTCCACACGCACAGCTCGCACGCCACGGCTTTCGCGCAGGCCGGGCGGCCCGTGCCGATCTTCGGCACCACGCACGCGGATTACTTTTATGGCGAGATCCCCGTCACCCGGAAGATGACCCTGAAGGAAATCGCCGGCGGTGCCTACGAATGGGAAACCGGTAACGTCATCGTCGAGCGTTTCAAATCACTCGACCCGCTCGACTGCCCCGGCGTGCTGGTCAACCGCCACGCGCCCTTCACGTGGGGCGCGACCGTGGCCAAGGCCGTCGAGGTCGCCGTCGCCGCCGAGTGCTGCGCCCACATGGCGCTGATGTCCCTCGCCCTCGACCCGAAGCTGCAAGCCATCGAGCCCGAGCTGCTCAACAAGCATTTCAAGCGCAAGCACGGCCCCGGTGCGTATTATGGGCAGGCAAAGTAGTTCGGTGCTCGTTGGGCTAGTTAGGCAAAAAATAAATGAAGCGCCTTAAATATACGATAGATGAACTGCCGCGCCCCGGTAGTGTTTTTATCACACCTTTGTCTGATGGCAGATTTGGGGTGGTGCGCGTTCTCAGAAGAAAGATTGGGAGCGGGTATGCCTTTGCGTTTGTCGTGCCATCTTCATGGATTGGATCCAGCCCGGTTCGCCCATCCGACAGAGATATTCGCAAGTCTTTAGTGCTTACCCATCATTCCTGGAACGAAAAGCGTGCTGCAAACTGGGTCACAACACCAGCGCCAGAGTCATTCATCCCGGCAGGGGAGATTCCCCTTACGGCTGAGGACGAGCAAATTCAGGTCGAATCATATGCAACCTGGGATGGTTTTCCGTTGCAGATATTACTGCAGTGGAGATGGGACCATGATCGCGAGAGTGTTTTGATAGAAGACAAAGCACGGGCCGAAAAAGACGCGGAAGAGAAAAGACTTTCCGCCGAGCGTAGGGCTGAGATGTTGCGAACCCTCACATTGGAGGGCATTGCCCGGCGCAAGTGGTTTGACTCGTGGGACGAGGAACTTGATGCACTTTCTATATCACCTTCCAGAACCTTCTTGTCGGATCTTATTCAAAAGCTTTCCGAAGAGCCTAAGCTCACCAAGGTTGTCGTCCGGCGATTACTGAAAGCCACGGTAAAACTATTTAACCAGCTCGACGGAAAGACCCATTTTATTGAGACAACCCACCGTGAAGATATCTGCGAAGCACTTGAGTTGATTATGTTCGCTGCCAAGCAGCCAGATCTTGTCGATGAAATTGATCAGTGGAGAGAATGGTAGGTCCCACCTCCGATCGGTTCGGCCAGTCGCTGTCATATCCCTCGGATGAGGGGTCTTTCAGCTCGGGTAAGGATTGACGAAACAACGCTTCACCGGTGCAGTCTTGAGGCAGTTGTCCGCTGAATCGCACCCCATGTCGTCGCCCCTTCGCCACCTCTTCCGTTTTCAGGAAAGCGGCCTGTTGCTGGTCATCCTCGCGCTCGGCGTGCTGCTGACCGTCTTCAGCGGCGCGGTGCGGATCCCGAGCTTTGAAATTGCGGCGGACGGCAGCCGCCAGCGCGTCTTTACCGTCGGCGCCGATGGCGAACGAGTGCCGGCCTTCGTCGAGAAAAACAAATTCCTCAACACCCAGAACCTCGCCCAGCTGGCCAAGGACACGAGTTTCATCGCCATCATGGCCGTCGGCATGTCGATCGTGATCATCGCCGGCGGCATCGACCTGTCGGTCGGCTCGATCTACGCCCTCGCCTCGGTGATCGGCGCGCTGACGTTCCAGCGTTTCGGCGCGGCGACGGGCACGGCGCCCTGGCTGGCGGTGACGCTCGGCGCGCTGGCCTGCGTCGGCACCGCCTCGCTCTGCGGCCTGGCCAACGGCGGGCTCATCGTTTCCCTGCGCGTGCACCCGTTCATCATCACCCTCGGGGCGATGGCTATTTTGCGCGGTATCGCGTTTGTCGCGACCAAGGGCCAGTCCATCGGCGGGTTTCCCCCGCTGTTCCGCGAACTGGTGCGCAAGGAAACCAGCGGTGGCCTCAGCCTCGTGCCGCTCGGCGTGATGCTCGTCGTGCTGGTCGTGGGCTGGATTTTCCTCAGCCGCCTCGCGGCCGGGCGTCGCGTCTATGCCGTGGGCGGCAACGAACTCGCCTCGCGCTTCAGCGGTATCCGCGTCGAGCGGGTGAAGCTCGGCGTCTATCTCCTCTCCGGTCTCGCCGCGGGCGTCTCCGCCCTGATCGCCCTCGGCTATTACGGCAGCGCCAGCTCGGGCGACGGCCAGGGTTACGAGCTCAACGTCATCGCCGCCGCCGTCGTCGGCGGCGCCAGCCTGACCGGCGGCCGCGGCACGGCCCTCGGTGCCGTGCTCGGCGCGCTCATCATCCAGATGATTTCCAGCGGCATCGTCATCCTCGGCATCGACCAGAACTACAGCCAGATCATCATCGGCACGGTCGTGATCGCGGCCGTGGTGCTCGATAATTTCAACACCTGGCTCGCCAAACGCCGCCTGACCAAGGGCTGAAAAAACGAAAGGCTGAAGGGCTGAAACCCGCAACTCCACTTACTGTCCTTTCCCTTCGCCGTCATTCAGCCTTTCAGCTTTTCAGTCCTTCAGCCATTCCCTCAACCCCCACCCATGAAAAAACTGACCCTCCTCGCTGTCTCGCTCGCCCTCGCCCTCATCGGCGCCGCCGCCGAGCGCACCATCACCATCGGCGTTGTCGCCAAGTCCCAGGGCAATCCGGTTTTCCAAGCCGCCCGCGTCGGCGCCCAGGACGCCGCCAAGGAACTCAGCGCCAAGCACAAGATGAACATCGTCATCGACTGGCGCACGCCCAACGAGGAGGACGCCCAGAAGCAGGCCGAGGCCATCGAGCAGCTCGTGCTCGCGGGCGCCGAGGGTCTCTCCGTCAGTTGCTCCGACGCCAACAAGCTCACTGACGCCATCAACCGCGCCGTGGACAACGGCGTGCCCGTCGCCACCTTTGATTCCGACGCCCCGGCCTCCAAGCGCTTCGTCACCTACGGCGTGGACGACATTGAGTGCGGCAAGCAGACGATGGAGGAACTCGCCAAGGTCATGCACGGCAAGGGCGTCGTCGCCGTCCTCGCCGGCAACCAGAACGCGCCCAATCTCCAGAAACGCGTGCAGGGCGTCCGCGAAGTCGCCGCGAAGTTTCCCGGCATCACCATCCGCGATGTCTATTACCACAAGGAAACCGCGCAGGACGCCGCCGCCAAGGTCGAGCAGGTGATGCAGGCCAATCCCGACGTCACCGGCTGGGCCATGATCGGTGGCTGGCCGCTCTTCACCGACAACGCGCTCAAGTGGGCGCCCGGCACCGTGCAGTGCGTCTCGGTCGACGCGCTCCCCGCGCAACTCGCCTACATCCGCAGCGGCCATGTGCCGGTGCTCCTCGCCCAGCAGTGCTACGAGTGGGGTCACCGCACCGTCGAGCTCCTCATCGAGAAAATCGTCGAGAAGAAGAATCCCCCTGCCGTGAAGGAGATCAGCGCGTTGATCCCCGTCACCAAGGAAAATTTGGACGCCTTCGGCAAAAACTGGGACAAGTGGCTGCCGAAGTGAGCGGGCTCCGCCCGCTCACGGTTGAGAGTCAATAGCTGAGAGTTGAGAGCCCAATCGCATTCAACCCTATCTTTTCTCTCAACCCTCAGCACTCAACTCTCAACTGACTCATGCCCTTCCTCGAGTTCCACGGCCTCACCAAGCGCTTCCCCGGCGTGCTCGCGCTCGACGGGGTTGGCTTCGCCGTGGAACGCGGCACCTGCCACGCCCTGATCGGCGAGAACGGCGCCGGCAAGAGCACGCTCGGCAAGATCCTCGCCGGCGTGCACACCGCCGACGGCGGCGAGATCCGCCTCGACGGCCGGGTCATCGCGCCCGACTCGCCGCTCGCGGCCCGCGAACTGGGCGTCGCTATGGTGCACCAGGAACTCGCCTTCTGCCCTAATATGAGCGTCGCCGAGAATCTCTGTCTCGGCGATCTGCCGCGCCGCGCTGGTTTCGTCCAGCGGACCGAGTTGCGGACGCGGGCGAAGGCCATGCTCGCGACCATCGGCGCGGACATCGATCCCGACGTCATCATCGGCACGCTCTCCACCGGACGCGAACAGCTCGTGCAAATCGCCGCCGCCGTCGGCACCGGCGCCAAGGTCATTGTGATGGACGAGCCCACCAGCTCGCTCTCCGCCGCCGAGACCGCCGAGCTCTTCAAGCTGGTGCGCGAACTCAAGGCCCGCGGCATCACGCTCATCTACGTCTCGCACCGGATCGAGGAACTCTTCGCCCTGTGCGACAACATCACGGTGTTGCGCGACGGTAAACACGTCGCCACCGAGCGCATCGCCGACACCACTCCGCACCGCGTCGTCACCCAGATGATCGGACGCGAGCTGCTCATCGCCACGCCCAACCACCTCGCCCGCGAGCCCGCCGCCGAGCGGTTGCAGGTGAAGTCCCTCTGTTCGCCCGGCCAGTTCTCCGACATCAACCTGAGTGTGCGTGCCGGCGAAATCGTCGGTGTCGCCGGCATCGTCGGCGCCGGTCGCAGCGAGGTCGTGCAGGCCATCTTCGGCCTCGATCCCGAGGCCACTGGCGCGATCACGGTGGACGGCAAACTGCTTCGACCCGGCTCGATCGAGTCCGCCCTCGCCGCCGGCGTCGGCCTCGTCCCCGAGGATCGCAAGCGGCAGGGCCTCGTGCTCGGCCTGAACTGCCGCGAGAACACCGCTCTCGCCACTCTGCCCGCCCTGTCGCGTCTCGGCTGGGTGAACCGCGCCGCCGAGCGCACGCTCACCTCGCGCTACAGCCAGCGCCTGCGGGTGAAAGCGCCTTCGCTCGAATCTCTCACCGCCGGCCTGAGCGGTGGCAACCAGCAGAAGATCGCCCTCGCCAAGTGGCTCGCCCGCTCCTGTGACGTCCTGCTCATCGACGAACCCACGCGCGGCGTGGACGTCGGCGCCAAGGCCGAGATCTACCAGCTGCTCGACGAGCTCGCCTGCGAAGGCAAGGCGCTGCTCGTCGTCTCCTCCGAGCTACCCGAGCTCATCGGCCTCTGCCGCCGCATCCTCGTGATGCGCGAAGGCCGCATCGCCGGCGAGGTCCAGCGCGCCGACTTCAGCGAAGCGACGCTCATGCGCCTGATGGCCGGCGTAGCCGCGGCCTAGCTTGCGGCCAGCACTTACTTGACGGTCAGGTAAACTTGGGTCCAATGGCGATTCCCCGTCATGCCTCCCGTCACCATGCGTGTCATTGCCGACCACGTCGGTTACTCCAAGAACACCGTGTCGCTGGCGTTGCGCGGGCACCGATCGATTCCCGAATCGACGCGCGACCTCATCCGTAAGGCGGCGGACAAGCTCGGATACCGGCCCAACGCCGTCGTCTCGCACCTCATCGCGCAGTTGCGCGCCGGCCGCACCGCCCAGTTCCAGGCCAAGCTCGCGCTCGTCAACGCCTACCGCGACCCCAAGGCCTTCCGCACCCATGCCACCATTCCGGCCTACGTGCAGGGCTGCGAACGTCGCGGCCTCCAACTCGGCTACACCTTTGATTCCTTCTGGCTGCATGACCCCAAGCTGAAAGCTGAAAGCTGGATCCGCATCCTCCGCACCCGCGGGATCAAGGGCATCATCATCGTCGGCCTGATGGATCACAACCAGTTGCCGCCGCACCTGCAGGATGTCTGGGCAACCTTCCCCACGGTGGTCACCGGTGTGCGCACGCGCGAGCCGGCGCTTTCCTTCAGCTGCGTGGACCATCACGACTTGCTGATCCAAGCCTTCGAGCGGGCTCTGGCGCTCGGCTACCAACGGCCCGCCCTCGTCGTTGACGAACGCATCGACCGGCTCGTCGAGGGCCGGTTTTCCGGCGCGATGCTCACCGCCCAACAAGGCTTGCCGGCCGCCCGGCGAGTGCCCGCGTTTTTGCAGATCGAGCCGGCGCGGGCCGACCCGAAACTTTTCCCCCGCTGGCTCGACCGCCACCGGCCGGACGTCCTGCTCTCGCTCTACAACATCGTTTTCCCCTGGCTGAAGGCTCACGGCCTGCGCGTGCCGCAGGACATCGGGGTCATCCAGCTCGAGTGGCGCGAGAGCCACGCGGAGATTTCCGGCATGAACCAGCACAACGACGCCGTGGGCGAGGCCGCCGTGGACATGGTCGTGGGCCAGATCCACCGCAATGAATCGGGTGTTCCGGATTTCCCCCGCGCCACGCTGATCGGCGCCAGTTGGGTGGAAGGCTCGTCGGTGCGCGCGCAAACCGCGCGCCCCGCCAAGCGCAGCTAGAACAACCCGCGCAGGCCTCAGCGAGACAGCGCTGATGCGCCTGATGGCGAACATTGCTACGGCATAAGCCGCAGCGTGCCCGGTCGTAGTAGCTGGGATTAAGATTCGACATCCGACGCCCACATAGTTGATGTCCTGATCAACTCCATGAGATCCCTAACCTCCGTTTGCTTCTGGAGCTCATTGCTAACAGGAGCTTTTCTCCTCTCTGGTTGTTCGGGCGCGACCGCCGTGATGGTGAAGCCGCGGCGCGTGAGGTGCCCCGGATCCATCGCGGCGGTCACCGTAAACGACGTAGTGTCCAGGCTCACGTCGCTGGACTGGTTGTCGGGGGAATAAGTTTCCTCGGCCTCGTCCGCGCCCGGCCGCGTGATCCAAAGCCGGTGGCCACCCATCAATTCCCAGTCCTTGCGCTTGTATTTGCCCGGCCCCCAGAGCAGCAGATTTTCGCCGCCGGGGCGCCCGAAGAAGGCGATGCGGGGACCCTGGGCAATCACGACGACCAACGTAACTCGGTGGTCAGCAGCTCCACGGCGGCGAGCCCGCCGAATTTGATGCGTTTCAGGGTGGGTTTGAATTTCATGGGGGAAAACTCAGGATTAACCAAAGACCCCGGCCATGCAAAGCGGTATTCGCGCCTTACGGGGTGGAACAGAAACCCGTTGACAGAGGGTGGCTGCGTGAGCACTTATGCACCTCTCTTGATGCAGAGTGGAGCAGCCTGGTAGCTCGTCAGGCTCATAACCTGAAGGTCCTTGGTTCAAATCCAAGCTCTGCACCCAATTTCAAATCCCTCGCAAGCCCTCGCTTTCGAGGGATTTTTTCTTTACGCGGTTCAGGCGGCAACCCCTTCTGCCCAAAACAGGGCCCAATCAGACCCGCGCTGAAATGAAACCCCTCCGCCTTTGTGTATGCTTCGCGCTTATTCTGCCGATCGTCGCGGCGGCGGCTGATGCCGCCCCGGCGGCGGAACCGCTGGTCCACATCGGCGAAGTCCGTGCGCTCTCGCGGCAGGAGGCGGCCCAGGGCCTGCCTGTGCGGGTGCGCGGAGTGGTCACGTGGCGGGGGTTCCGCGATCAGATGACCGTGCAGGACGATACCGGCGGAAGCTGGATTTTGGTGACTGAAGCCAGCCAGCGTCGGCTTTTGGTCATCGATGGGGCCGTGCTCAAATCGATCCATGTTGGGCATGCGCTGGAGATTGACGGCATCACCGATGCGGGGGCCTTCGCGCCGTCAATTTTGCCAAAGACGCTGCTCATCCTCGGCGAGCGGCCATTGCCACCAGCGCGGCCGATGGATCCCGCCCGCTTCTTCAGCGGCGCCGAGGCCGGGCTACGAGTGGAGGTGAGGGGAGTGGTGCAGGGCTACCAGCGCGCCGAGCGCGGCTGGACGCTGCACCTCGACAGCAACCCGGGGCACTTCACCGTCGAATTTCCGGATACCGCACTGCCCGACCCGGAGCCGTTGGTGGACGCGGAGGTGCGGGTGACCGGCGTAGCCGTCACGCGGGTGAACACGCGCGGGGAAATCACGATGCCGCGGGTTTACAGCAGCCAGCCCAACGAGCTGGTCGTCGAGGTCCCGGCCACCGCCCCGTTTACCGCCCCGCTGCTGCCGCTCAACCGGTTGCTGCCCTTCCGTCCCCAGCCCACCGGCCCGCACCGGCTGCGGGTAATCGGCAACGTGACCTTCGCTTTGCCAGGAAAGTTCATCTACCTGCAGGAAGGCATCGGCGCGGTCCGCGTGGAAACGAATTCGAACCAAGATTTCCAGATCGGCGACCGGGTGGAGGCGGCGGGTTTCGTCGACATGGAGCGGTCGATCGGCACGCTGACGGGAGCCTTGCTGCGGAAAATCAGCGGTGGCACCGCGCCATCCGCCGTGGTGGTCACCCCCGAGGCCATCATTGCGCTGAACAACGCCGCCCTCAAGGCGGGGCACATGTCGGAACCCCACGATTATGACGGCCACCTCGTGCGTTTCCGCGCCAATCTGACCGCCCTGCAATCGGCGACCGATGCTAGGCAGCCCTGGCGGCGGCTTTTGCTTGATCGGGGCGAAATGATTCTCAGTGCCATGCTGCTGGACGGTGACCCGAAGGCTCTGGATGCCCTGCTGCCGGGCAGCGAGCTGGAGGTGACCGGGATCGTGCAGCTGGAGTATGCGCCGGTGGTGGATCCCCGCCTGTCCCTGCGGCCGACCCGGCTGGACGTGATCCTGCGGAGCGCAGCCGACGTGCGGGTGGTGCGGTCGCCCTCGTGGTGGACGGCCCGTCGGCTCCTCGCCGCTGTTGCGACCGTGGCCGTCGCCTTTGGCGCCGCCTTGATCTGGGCCTGGCAACTGCGCCGGCAGGTGCGCCGCAAGACGGAGCAGCTCGCCGTGGAGATGCACGCCCGTCGGAATGCCGCAATCGAATTTCATGTCACGCTGCGCGAGCGCAACCGGCTGGCCGCGAATCTACACGACACCTTACTGCAGACCCTCGGGGGGATCGGCTTTCAGATCGGGGCAGGCGAAGCCGAGGCCGCCTTGCCCGATCGGGCGGGCAAACCGATCACCCACCTTGCCGTGGCGCGACGGATCTTGAATCACGCCGTGCAGGAGCTGCGGAGTTCCGTCTGGGCGCTGCGCAGTCCGCCCCTGCAGGGCAAGAGTTTCCCCGAGGCGTTGCGCGCGGTAGTGGAACGGGAGGGGACCGGCCAGACCGCGCGCATTGAAGTGCGCACCGAGGGGGATTTCACCCGTGTGTCCGACTTCGTCGCGGGCAACTTGGTGTTCGCCGCACAGGAAGCGTTGCGCAACGCCCTGAAGCATGGCGCACCGCAGGTGATCAAACTGGAGGCCAGCACGACGGAAAAACCCAGCTGGATATCCGTGGTGGTCAGCGACGACGGCGCAGGGTTCACTCCCGGGCAGGAGGCGGGGGCCAATCAAGGCCACTTCGGTCTGGTGGGAATGCGCGAACGTATCGAGCGACTCGATGGCGGGCTCCACATCGACAGTGCCCCCGGCTGCGGCACGACCGTCCGGCTGGAAGTGCCGATGCGCTCTTACGATGAGACCGTGGCCTGATTTTGGAACTACCTGATTGGGCAATTGCAGCCCCTAGATATCTCCCGCACACTCGCCCTTTCGATAGTTCCCATGACGCGCCCGACCGCCCCTGCTCCCATCCGCCTGATTTTGGTGGACGATCATGTCGTGCTCCGAGCGGGACTCGCCAACGTGTTGAGCTTTGAGCCCGGCATGCAGGTAGTCGCGCAAGGTGACACGGGCGAGGCGGCGGTCGACCTATGGCGAAGGCACCTGCCGGATATCATGCTGCTCGATCTGTGCATGCCTGGCATGGACGGGGTCGAGACGTTGCTGCAATTGCGGCAGGAGTTTCCGGCGGCGCGAGTGCTGATTTTGACTTCCTCCGAGGCACCCGAGGAAGCGCGGCATGCCATCGCCGCTGGCGCGTGCGGCTTTGTGACCAAGACCATCCATCCGGCGGACCTCATGGCCGCGATCCGGGAGGTGCAGGCAGGCGGGCAGGTGATCGGGAAATCGGTTGCCGCCCACTTGGCGGTGGAGCAGCAGGGTGGCAGTATTTCCCGGCGGGAATTGGAAACGCTCGGTTTTGTGCGACAGGGTTTTACCAACGCCGAGATCGGCCGGTTGATGGGGGTTTCTGAAAATACCGCCAAGGCCCACGTCAAAGCCCTGCTGCTCAAACTGCATGCGGCTGATCGCGCCGAGGCCGTCGCGCGCGGATTTGAGCGCGGCTTGCTCAAGGCCTGAGACCGGCCGGGTTCCGGGGTTTCACGGGTCGTTACCCGATCGGGTAATACCGCCCAGCGGTGAAAAGTATAGTCTGCGGAGGCCTTAGACCCGTTGCCCCGTTACCTCGTTCGTTACCTACACCCCATGAACCTACCCCTGTTCCCTATTGCGCCGGCCCATCCTAGGCCTGGCTTTTTCGTCCTAGCAGCTATGCTCGCTTCGACTGTCAGTCCCCTCATCGCCCAGACCGCCGCTACGACCGGCGATAAAAATGATGACATACTCACACTCTCACCCTTTGTGGTGACGAGCAGTAGCGACGTCGGCTTCGTTGCCGCCAGTTCGCTCGCCGGTGGCCGCATCGCCACCGCGCTGAAGGACACTCCGGTGGCCTATTCCGTGATCACCTCCGAGTTTCTCGAGGCGATGAACTTGACCGACGCAGCCCAGGCTGCCGCTTGGACCGTCAACAGTCAGCACGATGTCTCCGATGGTAACAATCAAGCGCTGAGCGGTGCCAGCCCGATCACCAATGTGAGACTGCGCGCCACCGGCACCAACGCTCCGACGCGCAACTTTTTTCCGTTCCTCATTACCCCGGACAGCTACAATCTGGACCGGGTCGACTTTGCCCGTGGCCCCAACGCCGTTCTCTTCGGCGCCGGTGGCATCGGTGGCACGGTGAACTCCGTATCGAAGTCAGCCCTGCCAGGCAAAAGCCTGGATGCGCTCAAGCTTCAGGTGGGCAGTTATAACAAGTTGCGATTTACCTATGATATCAACCGGTCTTTCGACGATAAGAAGGGCGCGGTGCGCGTGAACGTCATGAAGGATACCAGTGATACTTGGCGCGATAACGAATGGACCGACCGGTGGGGCGTGGCGCTGGCGGCCAAGTATAACTTCACAAATAAATTGAGCATCCGCATCGAAGGCGAAATCACCGAGCGTCAGGAAAACAAGTCCCTCACCGCCATCCGCGACCGTTTGTCGAGCTGGGATGGCACGACCACTTTTAATGGCATCCCGGCCGTGGCCCTCACGCAGGCGCAGCGCTCGGCCGCAGGGGTCAGCGCCGTCTTCCCCATGCGTTGGGTGCAAAATGCGGGCTTCCCCTCCGGAACCTTGTTGAATTTTGCCAATACCCACTATTCGGCCGCACTCGGCCAGAATGGCACCCTGGCCAACACCGGCCGGATCAATGGCGTGCCCATCATCACCCCCGGATTCAGTCTGAACGACACTGCCGTGGTGGACGATTACACTGGCATTCCGTCGGACCGTTGGGCCGCCATCCAGCGAGGCTCTCCGTTCTTCACCCCGCCCTCCCGCGAGCAGACGACGCTGTGGAGCAGCCATATCCCGACCTTCTCGGAAGAAGGCAAGGATCTGGCCCTCTACCTCAACTACCAGTTGGGTGACAATCTGTTCTTCGAAGTCGCAGGGGATACGAACCAGTCTGAGCGCGTTGCCAACGCGGCCATGCGTCGCGGTGCCGTGGACCTGTATATTGACCTCCAGCAAACACTCCCAAATGGGATGGCCAATCCGGGCTACCTGCACCCTTACACCGAATTCATGGAGTATCGGAACATCCGCAACGACTATGTGCAGAATGTGCGCGCCCAGGCGATTTACAGCCGTGAATTCAACAAAGGCTGGTTCAACGGGAAAATGAATTTCAGTCTCATGGGCGGCATTAACCTCGAACGATCCGAGGCTCGCGCCCGGACCCTGCTGCTGCCATTGACCGAGGCCCGCGTGGGCTCGGGCCCGACGGCCATTAACTATACCGGTCTCGACGGTCGTTCCTGGGTCGACAACATCGAGTATAGTGAATTCGGCGTCTACACCCGCCTCTACCTAGATCAGGCGAACCGGGACTACCAACCGGCCGGCGAGACCCCATTGACCATAGTGAATCCTGTGACTGGCGCGACTCAGCAGATCACGCCGAAGTGGATGTATGATACCCGGCGCGTTGACAATAACCGGAACGGCCTGAAAAAATACAAATACTTCCAAACTGCGGCCAACCTCACCCTGTTCCACAACAAGTTGATTCTGATTGGCGCTTTCCGCCGGGATTATGCCGAATTTGGTGAAGAACGGGTGGTCCAACCCGGCTACGAAAAGCCCGGCTGGGATGGTAACAGCATTACCTTCCGTCAGGCCGCTCCCGCTGACTATCAGACCCTGATGTATTCCCCGAGAAATTCAGCTGGAGTCATCACCGGCCCCGCAGTCAGCGCCGCCGCTCGCCCCATCCTTAAGACCAATAACATCAATATCGGAAATCCATTGTATACCAATGATCGCTTCCAGGACGACTATAACGCACCCTATGTTAACCCGGTCATCGACACCTGGACTATGGGTGGAGTTTACAACATCCGGCCTTGGCTCGGAGTGTATGCCAACCGCAGCCAGACGTTCAGCCTACAAGGGGCGCTGACCAAAATCGACGGCAGTCTGGTTGATCCCACCGCGTCGATCGGCGACGATTACGGTATTCGTGTCACCCTGCCGAACGGCAAGCTGTCGATAAACCTCGGAAGATTCACGTCCGATCAAGACAAGAATGCCTTCAACCAACGCTTCGACTTCAGGGATTCCTACAACCGGATCGCGAACGCTCCGGTGATCGGTGACCTTAGCCCCACCGGCCGCAACCAGCGGAATGTCGGCTCCTTTCCCGACAACGTCTATGATACCACCACGCGTCATGTGGAAGGTTATGAGCTTGAAATCACCGCCAACCTCACGAGTGCGTGGCGCCTGTTGTTCAATGTCGCCAAGACCGAGGGCGTGAATTCAAACCAAAGTCCTGATACCATTGCTTACTTTGCGTCGCAGGATGCGGTGAGCCGTTTGATTCTGGCGGATGCGGGTGTCCTCATTGACGCTCAGCAGAACGCCTCGATCAATCCGATCTACAACAGCCCAACGCTGATCAATCAAACGCGCGTGCAATTGGCCGTGGACGGCTGGAATACCATCGAGGACGTCCTCAAGCCGAACATCATCTCCGTCCCCCAACCGGTCAACGGCATCAGCAAGTGGGTAGGTAACATCTCCACCGACTACCGCTTCTCCAGCGGCCGCCTCAAGGGGCTGCGGGTCGGCGGCGGCGTCAGATATCGCGGGCCGATGGGTGTCGGTTACCGTGGCAGCGATACGATTATTAGCCCGACCAACCCGCTGGTCCCCATTGATGATCCGACCGTCAACGGCACCACCCCGGTCATGTCCGATGACCAGTGGATCACCACCGCCAGCCTGTCGTATACGTTTAAGCTTAAGCAGCAACGTTCGCTCAGACTTGATCTGAACATCGACAATCTGCTGAACGACAAAGAGGTGGTCCGCACCACCTCTTTCGCCAATCAGGGCAGCACCTATCTGCGGCCACGGACTGATATCAGCTCGCCGGCGCGCATCACCGTCCCGGGCGCGTTCTCCTACACCGTGCCCCGCAACTACGCTCTTTCTGCGACTCTGAACTTCTAAAGAGCTTCGGTTAAAACATTCCAGCTGCCGCGGGGGGCACCAAATGGTTGGCTGCCCCGCGCCTATTTTTGCTCCTTAATTCCCCATGAAATATTGGCTGTGTCTTTCCCTGCTTGCCTTGGCCTCGTCGTCCGGCCTCCAGGCCATCGAGACCCCGTTGATCCACGCTGCTGCCCGCGAGGCGCTTTCGCTGAACGGCCGGTGGCACGTCATCGTCGATCCCTACGACAACGGCTACGTCAACTACCGGCTCGAGCGCTTCGATGCCGCGGCCAAGCC
This sequence comes from Lacunisphaera sp., assembly GCA_023269445.1. Lineage (GTDB taxonomy): Bacteria > Verrucomicrobiota > Verrucomicrobiia > Opitutales > Opitutaceae > Lacunisphaera. Next base: position 3,049 of record JAHFTH010000022.1, on the reverse strand, counting down.
CACCGGAGGTTACTTTCTCGATCGCAAGCCGGCGTCGCCCAGCGAGCTGCTCGAGTATGACTTCGACCGCAGCGCCTCACTCAATGTCCCGGGCGACTGGAATTCCCAGGATGACAAGCTGCTCTACTACGAAAGCACCGTCTGGTATCGCCGGCTGTTCGATTTCACCCCGCACGCCGACGGGGCCCGCCAGTTCATCTATTTCGGCGGGGCTAACTACGAAGCCGATGTCTATCTGAATGGCGCGAAGCTCGGCCGGCACGTGGGCGGCTTCACCCCGTTTCAGTTCGAGGTCACGGGCAAGCTGCGCGCCACGCGAAATTCCCTGGTGGTCCGCGTCAATAACCAGCGCCGCCCCGAAGCCGTGCCGACCGTGAACACCGACTGGTGGAACTACGGCGGCCTCACGCGCGATGTCATGTTGCTTGAGACTCCGGCGACGGCGATCCGCGACTACGCCTTGCAGTTGCAGCCAGGCGCCGACCGCCGCGTCAGTGGCTACATGCAGCTCGACGGCCCGGCGCAGCCGATGAAGGTCGAGATTCCCGAGCTCAAGATCGCGGTCGCGGCCGTCGCCGACGGTTCGGGCCGAGCGAGCTTTGAGTTCCACCTCACGGGCGCCGAACTCTGGTCCCCCGAATCCCCCAAGCTGTATACCGTCACGCTCACCGCCGGGGCGGACCACCTCACGGAGAAGATCGGCTTCCGCACCATCGAGACGCGCGGTGCGGACATTCTGCTGAACGGAAAATCCATTTTCCTTCGTGGCATCAGCCTGCACGAGGAGAATCCGCTGCGTGGTGCCCGGGCCACCACGCCGGCCGATGCGCGCCAGTTGCTGGGCTGGGCCCGCGAATTGGGCTGCAACTACGTCCGCCTCGCCCATTACCCGCACAACGAGCACATGGCTCGCGTCGCTGATGAAATGGGCATTTTGCTCTGGGCCGAGGTGCCGGTCTATTGGACGATCCATTGGGACAATCCCGCCACTTACGCCAACGCGGAAAATCAACTGACCGAGCTCATCACGCGTGATCGCAACCGCGCCAGCATCATCATCTGGTCCATGGCCAACGAGACGCCGATCTCCCCGGCGCGCACAACTTTCATCAAGAAGCTCGTCGCCCACACCCGCACCCTCGATCCGACGCGCCTCATTTCCGCCGCCATGGAGCGTCACTCTCACCCGGAGGATCCGAGCACCAGCATTGTCGAGGACCCGCTCACCGAGGTGACTGACCTGGTCAGTTTCAACCAATACATCGGCTGGTATGTCGGCCTGCCCGACGATTGCGCGAAGGCGAAGTGGATCATCAATTACAACAAGCCTGTCATCGTCAGTGAATTTGGTGGCGATGCCCTCCAAGGCCTGCATGGCGACCGGCGCACCCGCTTCACCGAGGAGTTCCAGGCTGACCTCTACCGCCAGACGCTGGCCATGCTGGAGAATATCCCGCAGCTTCGCGGTCTGACGCCCTGGATCCTCTGCGACTTCCGCTCTCCGCGCCGGCACCTCCCCAACATCCAGGACGGCTGGAACCGCAAGGGCCTCATCGGGGAGAACGGCACCCGCAAGCTGGCCTTCTCTGTTCTGCAGGAATTCTACGCGCGCAAGGCGGCGGAATCCTCCGTGCGCTGATTGCTTCGCCCCCCCGACAACATGTCCTCAAATTTAATCGAGGTATCCCCCTATGAACAACCCTCCTCTTCCCGGTATTGACGTCGGCGCTCCACGGCTCGCCGGTGAAACCAAGCCCTCGTCGGGAGGCATGGAAATCGTGGCCGGCGGAACGGATAACTAGGGGACGCGGGACGAGTTTCATTTTGCCTATGCGTGGGGCGGGAGATTTTGAACTGAGGGTTCGCCTCGTTTCATTGACCATGTCCCACGATTATACGAAGGCGGGCCTCCTGCTTCGCACTATCACTCGATAGCGGGACCGAGCCCGCCTTCCTTTTCGCCTTCGGTGACAATCAATCCCGAAACAACAGTAAACCCGGGCTGGCGGCCGGTTCAGTTCCGGCTGCCGGCGCTCCCGGCCCCGGATTGACTAGGTTCTTTTTTGCTGTCTGCTTCCGCAGTTTCGTCCACCGCATTCCCATGTTTAACCGACTCCTTTGCCTCGCGTTGCTCGCCGCGCTCTCGCTGCCCGCCGCTACTCCGCTCAGTCCCGTTCCCGCCCCGGCCAATTTCCGGGTCGCCACCATCCAGGTGCGCATCGCCCCCGACCACCGCGACTGGACCTACCGGCTCGGCGAGCCGGCGAAATTCCGCATCATGGTGACCGCGGACAACACGCCGGTGGACAATGCCACCGTCACCTATTCCGTCGGCCCGGAGCTGATGCCAGCCGAGAAGAAAACCGCCCCGGTTCCGCTGGACGGATTGGTCGTCGAAGGTGGCACCCTGAAGGAAGGCGGCTTCATCCGCCTCAAAGCCTCGGTGGAAATCGCCAGCAAAACTTACAACGGGGCCGCGACCGCCGCCTTTGCCCCCGAGACCATCAAGCCCTGGCAGACCGAACCGGCCGATTTCGATACCTTCTGGCAAAAGGGGAAAGAGGATCTCGCCAAAATCCCGCTGGAGGCCCGGCTCACGCTCCTGCCCGACGCCTGCACGGACACGGTGAATGTCTATCACGTCAACTTCCGCACGCTAAACCAAAACTGGAATCCCAGCCCGCCGCGCATCTACGGTATCCTCTGCGAGCCGAAGGCCCCGGGGAAATATCCCGCCGTCCTGAAGGTGCCGGGCGCCGGTGTGCGCTCCTACAATGGCGATCCCGACCTCGCCGCCCGCGGCGTCATCGTGCTCGAGATCGGTGTCCATGGGATTCCGGTCAACCTCGCGCAGAGCATCTACGACGCCATGTATGGCGGGGCGCTGCACAGCTACTGGGTCAACCAGCTCGATAACCGCGACACCTATTACTACCACCGCATCTATCTCGGCTGCGTGCGCGCCAATGATTTTCTAACCGCGCGCGAGATGTGGAACGGCAAGGATCTGCTCGTGATGGGTGCCAGCCAGGGCGGGCAGTTGTCGATC
>JAHFTH010000204.1 GCA_023269445.1 Lacunisphaera sp. | reverse complement strand
GGAGGTAGGCCTTCACGGGCTGGTCCACGGGCGTGAAGGTGAGGTCGCGCACGAGGGCGGCGTCGCGCGTCTCGCGGCCAGTCTCCTGCACGTTGAACGGAGCGGCGCGGTCGTAGGCGAAGAGGTCGGGGGTGGGGGTGGCGAAGGAAACGGAGGACCCGCCAACGCACAGGGCTACGGCGAGGCTGCGCAGAAGACGGAGAACTGAGGACGGGGACAGGGGGCGTTTCATAGGGGTTGCCTAGGGGAACACCGGGGGGCGGGCAATCCCGGTGAGATGAACGACAGAGGTAAATCAACGTCTCATTTGAGGTAACCACTAATGGGGTTTCGCCAACGGCGAAACCTACGGTTACCTCTCCGGCTGATCGCAGCGCGGATTCCAGCCCGCGATCGGCGGGCCCGCGGAACCGGTCCGTGGTGACGATCAGTCGCCACACACCTCCAAGGATTCATCGGTTGATGAATCCATCAGTGGTAAAACAACTCCGGGGCAGTGCGTGTGGGCATGATGCATTGATCGGGAGTTTCGTGAGGAGCCGCATGTCCTTACACACCCCGCCCTGCGGGCACCCCTCTTGTAGAGGGGATCTCAATTCTCGCCGGAGACCGGCCCTACTTGGCGATCCGCCGCAGGTTGTCGCAGACGATGGCGGCGGCGGTGGCGGCGTTGAGGGACTCGGCGCCGCCGTATTTCGGGATTGTCACGTAATAGGTGACATGGGGTCGGACCGCCTCGGTGATCCCGCGGCCCTCGCTGCCGATGACGACGACGGCGTCACGCAGCGGCTTGAGCGTGTGCACGTCCTCGCCCTTCAGGTCGCAGCCGAGGACGGGAGCGGTCACGCCGGCCAGCGCCTCGGCGAGCGGGGCGGTGTGGACGGTGACGCGGGCGAAGGAGCCCATGCTGGCGTTGATGACTTTTTGGGAAAACAAATCGGCGCTGTCGGGGGAGAGCAGCACGCGGTCGAACGCGAACCAGTCGGCGAGGCGCAGGAGCGTGCCGACGTTGCCGGGGTCCTGGATGCCGTCGAGCGCGAGGGTGAGGCCGCGGTCGAGCGCGCCGGCGGCGAGCGGGGTCCGGGCGATTTTGCCCACGGCAAACACGCTGGACGGGGTGGGGTAGTGGCTGAGGCGGGCCATCTCGGCGGGGGTGATCAGCTTGAAACCCGGCTCGTCGGGACGACTCGCCCTACCTGTCCACGCTTCCGTCGCGTAGAGTTCCACGAAGGGGAAACCGGCGGCGAGCAATTCGCCGACGACCTTCTCGCCCTCGACCACGAAGAGACCGAGCGCTTCGCGGTGCTTCTTTTCCTGCAAGGAGCGCAGGCGGGCGATCTCGGCTTTCGTCAGGGGCATGCCGGCAGCAGAGCACGCGCGGACCGGTTTGAAAAGCAGGCTTTCCAATCCTCCGGGGAAAACTAGGGTCGTCCGTATGAAACGCTTCACCCTGCTCGTTGCCTTGGTGTTTGGCCTGACTCTCCTAAGCCTGCCATTGCAGGCACAGTCGGCGGCGAAATCTGAGACCAAAGCGGCCAAGACGCCCGGTCTGGAGCTGGCGGCGCTAGCGACGCAAGTCACCGGGATCGCCATCTCGCCGATGCTGGGGGTGAGCGCGGTGGGGGCCTATCAATATATCCAGGCCAGCACACCGGAGGAAAAGGCGGCGTTGCCGTGGTTTGCTCATCCGAGTTTCTGGGTGCTGGGCATCTTACTGGTCGGGGCCGTAGCGGCCAAGGACACCTTGGGAGCCACGCTGCCGCCGGGCTGGAAAAAACCGCTCGATATCTTGGAGACCATTGAAAACAAGGTGAGCGGGTTGGTGGCGGCCGGCGCGGTCATTCCGTCGCTCGTCACGCTGGGGTCCAAGCTGATCATGGAATCCTCCGGGCTGGGCGCGACGGTGGAGCTGCACTCGACCGGGCTGGCCATGCTGCCGGTGGCGACCTTCGACACGAGCTGGCTGCTGAGCATTTTAATGGTGCCGTTGTCGGTCGCGGTCTTCGCCGTCGTGTGGCTGTCGTCGCATGCGATCAACGTGCTGATTCTGCTCAGTCCGTGGGGGGCGATTGATGCGTTGCTCAAGGGGCTGCGCACCTCGCTGCTCGGCCTCGTGACAGCCACGGCGTGGATCGACCCCGTGGTGGGCGCGACGCTGTCGGTGGTCATCATTCTGCTAGCCTACCTGACGGCCGGCTGGGCGTTCCGCCTGAGCGTGCTCGGCTCGGTGTTCTGCTGGGATTTCTTCACCGTCCGGCGCAAGCGGTTCAAGCTGCTGGCGGACGGCAACAAGATTTTCACGGCGGTTGAAATCGACGGTCTGCCCCGCCGCACATACGGTCGCCTCTCTCAGACGGCGGATGGCGCGCTGACGCTGAAATTCCGTCCGTGGCTCCTGCTGCCGGAGCGCGAGGTCGCGGTGCCGCGCGAGGGTCTGGTGGTCGGGCGTGGAGTATTTTATTCCGAGGTGCTGGGGCACAATGAAAAGACGGACCAGAACCGCACGCTGCTGCTGCTGCCGCCGCGTTACCTCGGGCACGAGGAACTGTTCGCTCGCACCTATCGCATTTCCGGCACCTGCGAGGTCGGCCTGCGCAAGGCCTGGAGCTGGATCAAGGAAGCGGTCGGCTTCGGGCCAAAGAAAGCTGCGGCCGCCTGAGCGTATCAGTCGCGGCCGGTGCCGCGCGGTGGAGATGCGATCGGGCCCGGATACTCTAGGCCGAAGAGCGTGGGGTGGGCCTGCGGGGCGGAATCGGTGCCGGGCGCGAGATGCTTGAAGACCTCGGAAAAGCGCAGACTGCATTGGAGCCGGCGCTGGCCGTCGGCGCCGATCTTGGGGTTCACCTGGATGATGGCCTCCGTGAAGGGCGGGGAGTTTTTCATCTGCAACGCGAGCCGGCGCGTCTCGGCGGCGGGGCGGGCGGGATCCTTGATGAGGGCGTCGAGCCGCTGCAGGTCGGCGAGGGTGACGGGTCCCCACAACTTCCGCCACAGCGCCGGCGAAATCTCCGGAGCGATCATCTGCACGATGCGCTTGGTGTCGCCCTCCTGCCGCCAGAAGCCGACAATCAGCAAAAAAGGCTCGTCGATTTCGAACTGACGCAGCGCATCGCCCAGATCGACCGCGGTGCCGTATTTGCAGACCTTGGGATTCACGGGCACATTGCCGTGGTTTTTATTGGCGGCGGCAGGAATGTCCCACCGCTGGGTGTAACTGGCGGGCTGGTAGCCGTCGAAGAAAGTGTCGCGCACCCATTTTTCAAAGACGAGGCCGTGGCGTTGCACCTCCTGCGCGGAAGCGAGGGCCAGCACCGCGAGGGCGGCGGCCAGGAGAAGCTTCCGAAACCTCACCGTTCGAGAAAGACGCGCAGGGCTTCGAGTTTCTCGGCCCAGTAAGCTTTCATTTTCTCCGCGGTGTCGGGGGTGGGGAGCTTGGCGTGCTGGGGCACAACCTGGCACTTGAGGGAACCTTTCGGCCAGAAATTGACACTGAGGAGGGTGTTATCGGCCCAGAGGATGCGGATGGATTTGTGCGGCGTGGCCTTGCGAATGGTGAGCGGGGTGCGGGGCAGCCATTGCTCGCGCAGGGAGTTTTCACGCCAGGCGGCAAAGGCGCGGCCGACCGGCGCGGCGATAGTCTTGGCGACACTGATCTCGAATCCGTCGGGCTTCTGGTGTTTCACGCGCAGCCCGCGCGCCTGTTCGTAGCCGACGGTTACCATCTGGCCCCACCAATCTGCCAGGTGGTGGGAGCGCTGCAGTCGCTGGACGATGTCTTTGTGGGGCAGCTTGGCGGCCCCGGCTTTGTCCAGCACAACGAGCCATTCCCGCCAGGTCTTGCCGGTGGCTTTCTTGACGGCCGCGGAGCTGATCCCGCCATAAATGTCCGCCGTGCGTTTCATCAGTGGATCGGCAGCTTACCACCGGCGGGCCGGGCCTCAAGACTGATGACATGGCGGGCCTGAATCTTTTTGTTTCCGCCCGGGGCCGAACATGCTAGGGATGGAGGCATGAGCGACGAGAATGTCCCCAAGCTCCGTCTAAAACCCAAGCTGGGGGCCGAGTCACCTGTTGCTTCAGAAGCAGCTGTTGCGCCAGTCGAGCCGGTGCCGCCCACTGCTCCCGCCGCCGAAGCGGAGGCGCCCAAACTGGTCCGGCTCAGACCGAAGCTCTCGCCTGCGCCCGCCCCGGAAGCCGCGCCCGCGGCCGTCGAGACGCCCGCAGCCGAAACTCCCGCTGTGGCTGCGCCTTCCGCCCCGGTGCCCGAGCGGCCCAAGCCCCGTTTGTCTGCCGCGCCGATGAAGGTGGCGAGCAGCCCGCCGATGCCGGTCCCCGTGCCCGTTGAGCCCGTGCCGGAAGCTGCGCCCGTTGCCGAAGCGGCCAAACCGGTGGCTAAATTTGGTCTCAAACCCAAGGCGACGGTCTCGGCCCCGCCCGCCGCTCCGGCGGAAGCGATGCCCGCGCCCGCCGGGACCGAAGCACCGGTGCTTGATGCCCCTGCGCCACCACCCCGTCCGGTGGAGACTGACCACGGTGATAAGGGCGAACCCGCTGAGATCACGGCCATGCGCAAGGCTTCCGGCATGCCTTTCCCGCCTCCGCCCGGGGCTGGCATGGGGATATTCCCACCGCCGCCCGGCCTGAAGAAGGCCATGCAGGCGGTTGGGAAGGCACCCGGCCAAGTGTCGCAGACGAAAGCCAAGGGCTCGAAGAAAAAAATAATTCTCATGGCCGGAGCCGGCCTCGCCGCGTTGGTCGTGCTGGGGGGCGGATTCGCGACTTATCAAAAATTTACCGCCGAACCGCCACCCCCACCGCCCAGACCCAAGCTCGCCGCCAAACCCGTGACTCCGCCGGTGGTCGCAGTAGTCGAACAGGCCAAGGAACAGGCTGCGGCTCAGGTCAATGAAGTGATAGGCACGGAAGCTCCCGTCAAACCAGCGGTGGAGAAACCGGCCGAGGCCAAACCGGCGGAGCCGGTGGTTGCCGCCGCCGCGACCGAGCCGAAGCCGGTGGAAGTGGTTAAGCCTGTTGCGCCGCCCCCTCCTCCGCCCCCACCTCCGGCGAGCGTCGCCTTTCGCGGCTGGGTGGAGAACCTGAAGATCAGCGGCGTGCGGCCCGGGGCCAATCCGCGCGTCTTTATCGGGAAAAGCTCCTATCAATCGGGTGATCTCGTGAATCCGCAGCTGGGCATCATCTTCGCCGGATACAGCGCAGAGACCCGCATGCTCACGTTCAAGGACAAGACAGGCGCCAAGGTGGATCGGCGCAACTGAGCGCTGGCCTCAACTGGTGGCGAGGACGGCCTTGATGCCGCGCAAGAGCGCGGGGTCGGTGGCGATGGCCAGGGCGCCGTTCACCACGAACTGCACGCCCATGCTCATGATGAGAAAGCCCATGATCTTCGTCATGGCGTTCACGCCGACGGGTCCGATGAAGCCGACGAGCCGGCCTGAAACGCGCAGCACCGTGTAGGTGATGAGCGCCACGGTCACGATGCCCGCGATGATGGCCATGTAGTCGAGGACGCCGGTGGCGAGCGAAGTGAAACCGAGGGTCACGGCGATGGAACCAGGGCCGCTGAGCATCGGCATCGCGAGGGGGGAAAATGAAATGTCCACCTTGCGGCGGGCGGCTTCCTGGTGCTCGGCGTCGGTTTCGACACTCACTTTTTTGGTAGCGAGCATGCTCATGCCGATGCCCGTGAGAAGAATGCCGCCGGCAATCCGCAAACCTGGGATCGAGATGCCAAAAAATTTCATGATGAAGGTGCCGCCGATCAGAAAGCTCACGAGGATGGCCACCATGTAGAGACAGCCCTTGAGCGCCTGCTCGCGGCGACGTTCGTCGCTGTCGCCTTCGGTGATGGCGAGGAAGGTCGGCCCGGCGGAGAGCGGATTGATAATCGGCAGCAGACCGATCAAGGTGCCGAGGTAGATGCCCCAGAGATGAAGGAGGTCTGACATCAGGCAAAGACTAGGCGGGGACGCTGGTTTGGCGAGCCACGACTACCAGACATCAATCGGGCCCTTGGGCACGGGGATGGCCGGACGGTGCAAGATCGCCGGGTCATCGGGGTCCAGCATGAAGGTGGCGACCATCGGGGCGGGGCGGAACTTGGCCAGCAACTCGCCGTGTTCGTC
>JAHFTH010000203.1 GCA_023269445.1 Lacunisphaera sp. | reverse complement strand
GGACGCTCCACCCGCTCCGCCGAATTCCAATCCGGCACCGCACAGCTCCGGCCGGTTTGCCTGGCTCATGATCCCCACCGGCGGCAGCGGTGGAAGATTGAAATTTGTCCGCCACGACCAGCACACGATTGCGGCGGCGGTGCGTGGGTTCACGGAGCACTTTGGTCTCTCACGGGTGAATGCGATGGGCGTGTTGCCGTTGCATCACGTCAGTGGGTTCATGGCGTGGATGCGTTGCGCGCTGACGGGTGGCGAATACCGGCATCTCGACTGGAAGGGGATTGAGCAGGGGACGTTGCCGGAGCTGCCACCGAAACCGGACGGCTGGGTGCTCTCGCTTGTGCCGACGCAACTGGAGCGCCTGCTGCGTAGTGCACCGGCCCGGCAGTGGTTGCAGCAATTCCGCATCATCTTCCTCGGCGGCGGGCCGGCTTGGCTGGAATTGCTGGAACATGCAGCGGCACTGCGCCTGCCGCTCTCCCTCGGCTACGGCATGACCGAGACGGCCGCGATGATCACGGCGCTGCGGCCGGAGGAATTTCTCGCCGGCGCGCGCAGCAGCGGCCGGGCGTTGCCGCATGCGCAGATCAAGTTGACGAAGGATGGCACCATTATGGTCATGGGCCGCTCGGTATTTCGCGGCTACTATCCGGAGACGCGGGTGGAGGAGGATTTCCTCACCACCGACCTCGGCCGCCTGGACTACAAAGGGCATCTGCATATCACGGGGCGGAGCGACGACGTCATCATCACGGGCGGCGAGAAAGTGAACCCGGCCGAGGTGGAAGCAGTGCTGCGCAATCAGGGCGGGTTGGCCGAGGTCGTCGTCGTGGGTGTGCCGGATGCGGAGTGGGGGCAGATCGTGGTGGCGGCTTATCCGGCGTCGAGTCGACCGAATCAGGCGAAACTTGCCGAGCTCACCGCCCAACTCGCCCCGGCGAAACGACCGAAGCATTTCCTTCCGCTGGAGTCCTGGCCGCTCACGAGCGCCGGCAAGGTGAACCGGGCCGAGGTGGCGCGGCTGGTTGCGGCCCGGCCGGCAGGCTCTTGACCCGACGGCGAAAGCAGCGATAGTCCGCCCATGAACAAAAAAGGCGAAATGCTCGTGGTGGGAACCATCAAGGCACCGCCGCTGGAGCGCTTCGGCCGCAACCAGCGCCGCGCCGCCTCGGTTGCGCCGAAGACAGGCGCCAAGTCAGGGGTGTTGCGTTTTCGCACTTGGGAAGAGTTTGCCTCATGGAAGACGAAAGCCCGCCAGCAGGGTTGACCCGTCCGCCCGATGACCGGGACCTGGCCGCGCTTGCCCGGGAATTGAACCGGTTGGGTGCCCGCTATGTGGTCATTGGTGGCGTGGCGATCAACCGACTAGGATTCATCCGGGCGACGGACGACCTAGATTTGCTCATTGCCCGGGACATGGCCAATCAGCGCCTGGTGCGCAGGGCATTGGAGATTTTGCCGGACAAAGCCGTCTGTGAGTTGGACGAGAAAGAGGATCTCGCCTCCTGGGTGGTGGTGCGGGTCAACGATCAGATAACAGTGGATCTCATGACGGAAGCCACGGGCATTGGTTTTGCTGAGGCTGAGCCATTCATCGAGTGGCAGGAAATCGAAGCAGTCAGGGTGCCGTTCGCCAGCGCGGAGTTGATGCTGCGGTTCAAGCAAGGCTGGCGGGAGAAGGATCAACTGGATCGAAAGTTTCTGGAAGACCGGCGCCCTAAGCCTCCGAACAGCTGAAAATGAACAAAACCGAGATCGCCGCCGTGTTGAACGACATTGGCACGCTGCTGGAATTGAAGGGTGAGAACCCGTTCAAGATCCGGGCGTATCAGGCGGGGTCACGCCTGCTCGAAGGTCTCGGTGAGGACGAAATCGCGCAGCGCGTCGAGGCCGGCACGCTGGAGGAGGTGAAGGGCATCGGCGAGGCGCTCGCGCAGAAAATCTCCGAGCTGCATCGCACCGGCCGGTTGGAGTTCTTCGAAAAACTGCGGGCTTCGGTGCCCGAGGGGCTGGTGGAGATGCTGTCCATTCCCGGACTCGGCGCGAAGAAAGTGCGCGCGTTGCAGGACAAGCTCGGCGTCGACTCCATCGCCAAGCTGCGCGCAGCGTGCGCGGAGAACCGCGTGGCGGCGCTCGACGGCTTTGGCGAGAAATCGCAGGAGAAAATCCTCGCAGGCATCCGCAACCGCGAGGCCTACGGCAAGCGGCACCTGTGGATCCGGGCGAGCGAGGCGGGGGCACCGATTCTCGCCGGGCTGCGGAAACTCCCCGGTGTGCAGCAGGCCGAGTCCTGCGGCAGTCTGCGCCGGCGGATGGAGACGGTCGGTGATCTGGATTTTCTCGTGGCGACGACGGAGCCCGCGCCCGTGGTGGAGTGGTTCGTGACCCAGCCCGAGGTGCAGGAGATCACCGCGCGCGGCGAGTCCAAGGCCAGTGTGCGGTTGCAGTCGGGGCTGCAGGCGGACCTGCGGCTCGTGCCGCCGGAGCAGTTTGTTTTCACGCTGCATCACCTGACCGGTTCGAAGGACCACAATGTGCAGATGCGCCAGCGCGCGCTCGCTCGGGGCTTCAGCATGAGCGAGTGGGGACTCTTTCCGGCAGAGGAGAAACACGGGCCGACGGCCGAGGCGAAGAAACAGGGTGCGGCCGGTCCCAAAAGCCTGAAGGCCAAGACCGAGGCGGATCTTTTCCAGGCGCTCGGCCTGCCTTTCATCCCGCCGGAGTTGCGCGAGGGCCTCGGGGAAATCGAAGCGGCAGAAGCGGGCAAGCTGCCGCGCTTGGTGGAGGTGGAGGATATCCGCGGCGTTTTCCACAACCACACGACGAGCTCCGACGGACACAACACTTTGGAAGAAATGACCGCGGCCGCCGAGGCGCTGGGCCTCGACTACCTCGGCATCGCCGACCACTCCAAGACAAGCGTCCAGGCGCGAGGTCTGGACGAGGCGCGGTTGGAGCAGCAGATCGAGGCCATCCGCAAACTGAACGAGTCGAAGAGATTCAAGACGCACGTCTTCAGCGGCACGGAGTGCGATATTTTGCCGGACGGGAAACTGGATTTCTCCAAGACGACACTGGCGCAATTGGACTACGTCGTCGTGTCGGTGCACTCGTCGTTCCGACAGGAACACGACGTGATGACCAAGCGTATCATCCGCGCCATTGAGCAGCCGCACGTGACGATGCTCGGTCACCTGACCGGCCGGTTGCTGCTCGAACGCGAAGCCTACGACGTGGACGTGGACAAGGTGATCGATGCCGCCATCGCCCACGGGGTCATCATCGAGCTCAACGCCAGCCCCATGCGTCTCGACATGGACTGGCGGCACTGGCGCAAAGCGGCGGAGAAGGGTCTGCTCACGAGCATCAACCCCGATGCGCACCGGATCGCCCAGTTGGAGTTTTTCCGCCTCGGCGTGGGGGTCGCCCGCAAGGGCTGGCTGACGAAGGAGCAGGTTTTCACCACGCGGCCGCTCGCGGCGGTGAAAAAGTGGCTAGCCGCCCGGGGCAAATGACGACCGCACGCAAGAAGTTGAATTCAGGCGGGAATTGGTCTTTGTCTCACAAGATGCCTCGTCGCCCCCATCCCGCTGTCCGTCCATGAAGACCGCGCTCATCCTCGGTATCACCGGTCAGGACGGCTCGTATCTGGCCGAGCAACTGCTCGCCGAGGGCTATGTCGTGCACGGGCTCGTGCGGCGCGCCAGCATGTTCAACCGCTCGCGCATCGAGCACCTGCGCACGGCTCCGGCGTCGGGCAAACTGACTTTGCATTACGGCGATCTCACCGATGTCACTTCGCTTCGCCGCATCCTCGAAAAGGAAAAGCCGCAGGAAATTTATCACCTCGCCGGTCAGAGCCACGTCGGCCTGAGCTTCGAGATCCCCGAGGTCACCTGTCAGGAAAACGGGACGGCGACACTCAGCCTGCTCGAGATCCTGCGCGACCTCGGCTACCCGGTGAAACTCTACCACGCGGCCAGCTCGGAAATCTTTGGCGCCCCGGCCGCCGCCCCGCAGAACGAGGGCACGGCGTTCAATCCCGTCAATCCCTACGGCTGCGCCAAGGCCTTTGCCGCGCAGCTCTGCCGCGTCTACCGGAACGCCTACGGCCTGTTCGCCTGCAACGGCATCGCATACAACCACGAGTCGCCCCGGCGCGGCGAGAATTTTGTCACGCGCAAGATCACGCTCGGTGCCGCCCGGATCAAGGCCGGCAAGCAGACCGAGGTTCTGCTCGGCAACCTCGACTCGCGGCGCGACTGGGGCTGGGCCCCGGAATATGTCACCGCCATGCGGTTGATGCTGCAGGCGAAGGCGCCCGGTGACTACGTTCTCGCCACCGGCCGGGCCTGTTCGGTGCGGGAGTTTGCCGCGGCGGCGTTTGCCGAGCTCGGACTCGAACTGGCGTTCGAGGGGCAGGGGCCGGCAGAGTTGGCCCGACGCAAGGATACCGGCGCGGTCGTGCTGCGCATTAATCCCAAGTTCTACCGCCCGGTGGAATCCACGACGCTCGTCGGCGACGCCGCGCTGGCGAAAAGCAAACTCAGCTGGTCAGCTAAAACTATTGGGCCGGACGTCGCCCGCCAGATGGCCCGCGCGGATTTCGCGGCGCTGACTCCGTAGCCATGGCCATCTATCTTGTCACGGGTGCGGCGGGCTTCATCGCCTCGAAGGTCTGCGAGCAACTGCTCGCGGCCAAGCACCAGGTCATCGGCGTGGACAACATGAACGATTACTACGATGTGCGGCTCAAGCACTGGCGCCAGGCGCAGTTGCAGGCCGGGCGTGGTTTCATTTTCTACCCGCTCGACATCGAGAACTCGACCGCGCTGAACAAGGTCTTCGCCGCGCACAAGTTCGACGCCGTCTTCAATCTCGCGGCCCGGGCGGGAGTGCGGGCGAGCCTTGAGCATCCCGAGCTTTACGAGCGCACCAATGTGCAGGGCGAAAAGAACGTCCTCGAGTGTCAGCGGAAGCACGGGGTGAAGAAGCATATTCTGGCGTCGAGCTCGTCGCTCTATGCCGGTTGCCCGATGCCGTTCACCGAGTCCCAGCCGGTGGATCACCCGCAGTCGCCCTACGCGGAGACGAAGAAAAAAGCCGAGCTGCTCGCGCGGGAGTATCACGAGAAGCACGGGCTCGATGTCTCGGTGCTGCGTTACTTCACGGTGTTCGGTCCCGCCGGCCGGCCCGACATGGCGCCGTTCCGTTTCATCAAGTGGATCGACGAGGGCCGGCCGATCACGCTGTTTGGTGATGGCACGCAGGCGCGCGACTTCACCTACGTGGACGACATTGCCCGTGGCACGATTCTCGCCCTTAAGCCGCTCGGCTACGAGATCATCAACCTCGGCGGCGGGCGCACCCCGCTGACGCTGAAGGCCGTGATCCGCCTGATGGAAAAAGCGCTGGGCAAGAAGGCCCGCATTTCCGCCAAGCCGGCGAGCGCGGCCGACATGAAGGAAACCTGGGCGGACATTGCCAAGGCGCAGCGCCTGCTCGGCTGGGCCCCGGAGGTCACGGCCGACGAAGGATTTCGTCGCACCGTCGAGTGGCACATTGCCCACCGCGACCTAGTGCAGAGCCTCAAGGTGTGAGAGGGTGTTCATGAAGGTAGGGCGCGTTATCCTTAACGCGCCGCTGTGACAGCCTCCGCCTTCTGTCATTCTGATCCCGCAGTGGCGGGAGAGGAATCTAGGCTAGCGCAGTCTGAGCCAGTCACACAGGGCGGAGTCCATGGCGGCTTGATCGCGAGTTGTGAGTTTGCCGACAGATTTCACCACCAACCGGTCTTCGATGGTGGCAATCTGGGACTTGATGCCGCAGGGCACGTTCAGGCCGGCGGCGCTCCAGTCCTGCAAAGGCACGGCGGCATTTTGCAACTGTGAGGTGATCGGAGCGACGAACAGGTCGCCGGGGTGGCGGCTGTGGCCGATGACGACGGCAGGACGGACCTTACGGCTGCTCAAGTCGGTAAACGGGATCGGCAAGAGCACGATCTCATTTCTTGAGTAGCTCATTGAAAACGTCGTCTGGATCACCCCAAGCGTGGGCGAGCTTGTCCTCGCAGACCTTGAGCCAGGCATCACGTTCGGTGTCATCGACCGACTCGATTGTGACCGTGACGTGTGACTTCTCCGGCAAAGGCAGCGGCTCAGG
>JAHFTH010000021.1 GCA_023269445.1 Lacunisphaera sp. | reverse complement strand
GGGCCGGCATCTCCGGGGTCAGCCTAGGGCACTCCGCCAGTTGGGGTGACTACGATCAGGACGGCTGGCCCGACCTGTATGTCGCCAACGATTTCGCCGGGCCGGATCAATTTTATCACAATAATCGGGACGGGGCCTTCACCAACGTCATCAACCAGGTCGTCCCCCACATGCCTTTCTCCGCCATGGGCTCGGATATCGGTGATATCAACAATGACGGACTCATGGACTTTTTCGTGGCCGACATGGCCGCCACCACCCATGAAAAAGACCAGCGCTCCATGGCCGATCATCGCGGCAAGACCATGGAATATTCCGAGGACAACACCACCCCGCAATACCTGCACAACGCGCTCTACCTGAACAACGGGTCCGGCTCATTTGGGGAAGCGGCCTTTCTCGCCCGCCTAGCCGCCACCGACTGGACCTGGAGCGTCCGCCTTGAGGATCTCGATAACGACGGCCGCCTCGACCTGTTTTGCACGACCGGCATGCATCGCGAGGCGCACAACGCCGATATCATCCTGCGCGTCATGACGGCGGACAACCCCGTCGAACGCATCCGCATCATGAAAAACAGCCCGGTGTTCAAAGAGCCCAACCTGGCCTTTCGCAATCTCGGCGACCTGCGCTTTGCCAGCATCGGCCCCGCCTGGGGCCTCGACGAGCTGGGCGTCAGTTTCGCCGCCGCCTTCGGCGATCTCGATGGCGATGGTGACCTCGACCTCATCTACACCAACTACCAGAAAGGGGCCACGGTGCTGCGCAACGACTCGCCCTCCGGCCACCGCCTGATCGTCGCCCTGCAAGGCACCCGGTCCAATCGCTTCGGCATCGGCACCACCGTCCGGATCGAAACCGACGCCGGCCCGCAGGTCCGCCAGCTGTTCCTGGCCCGCGGTTACATGGCCAGCTCCGAGCCGGTCGTGCAGTTCGGTCTGGGTGATCAAAGGGTGATCCGGCAGCTGACCGTCAACTGGCCCAGCGGACACGTCCAAGTCTTCAAGGATATCGCCGCCGACCAGAACCTGACCATCACCGAGCCCGACTTGCCCCCACCGCCCCTCGACCGTGTGCCCCCACCCGTCAAACCCGGGCAATTCGCGGAAGTCAGCACTGCGCTGGGCCTGTCGTTCGCGGTGCGCGAGATCACGTTCGATGAATTCATCCGGCAGCCGCTGCTGCCCTTCAGACAAAATCGGCGCGGCCCGACCGTAGCCGTGGGAGATTTGACCGGAGACGGGATTGACGACCTGATCATCGGCGGCACCCCGCGTGATCCCACACGCATCCTGGTGTCGGGCGCACCGGCGCACTACACGCCCGTCAACGCCGAAGGCCTGACGCTGCCGGTGTCACTCGATGACGGCCCGGCGCTGATCTTTGACGCCGATGGGAATAACACGAGCGACCTGCTCATGACCCGCAGCGGCGTGGCGCTGCCCGGCAACTCCCCGGACTATCAACCCCGGCTGTTTCTCAACCCTGAAAACCACGGCCTGCAGCCCGCCCCCGATGCCCTGCCCGCGCTGCCCATCAGCGTCGGCGTGGCCGTGGCCACGGACTTCGATCATGATGGACGGCTTGATGTCTTCCTCGGCGGCCGGACGCTGCCCGGCCAGTATCCCCTGCCCCCGCAAAGTGTCTTGCTGCACAACGTGGGCGGAAAATTCGAGGACGTCACCGATCAACTCGCCCCGGGTCTGCGCCAAGTTGGGCTGGTCACCTCCGCGCTCTGGACCGATGTCGACAACGACGGCTGGCCAGACCTGCTGATTGCGCTCGAATGGGGCTCGATCCGCTACTGGCACAACCGAGTCGGCCAGGGCTTTGAGGACCTCAGTGAGACGGCTGGCTTCGCGGCCGCCGGTAGCGGCTGGTGGAATTCACTCGCCGCCGCCGATTTCAACGGGGACGGCCGGCTCGATTACGTTGCGGGCAATCTGGGCCTGAACACCCAGTATCACGCCACGCCTGACGCCCCCGCTGTTTTGTATCGCAGTGACTTCAAGGGCACCGGTGGCAGCCAGCACGTCGAAGCCCATTACGAAAACGGCCGGCTGGTGCCGTGGCGCAGTCGCAAGCAACTCAGCGCCCAGATTCCGGCCGTCGGCAAACGCTTCCCCACCTCCGAAGGCTATGCCAAGGCGACCGTGGAGGAACTGCTCGGCGCGGACAAGCTGGCCGCCGCGCGGGTGTTCAAGGCGACGGAATTTCGCTCGGGCGTCTTCATGAGCCAGCCGGACGGGACCCATCGTTTCGAACCACTGCCGCGACTGGCACAGGTGTCACCGTTCCAAGGATTGGCGGCCGGTGATTTTGACGGTGATGGCCATCCGGATATCTTCGCCGTGCAAAATTCCTACGCACCAATCCCGTCGGTCGGGCGCTTCGACAGCGGCCTAGGTCAATTGCTGAGCGGCGATGGCAAGGGGGGCTGGACTTTACGCGGACCGGCGGAAAGCGGCCTGCTCGTGCGCGGCGATGCCAAGGCGCTCGTGGTGATCGACCTCGATCGCGACGGCTGGCCGGATTTCATCGTCAGCCGCAATAACAGCACCACGCTGGCCTTCCGCAACGGCGGCGTGGTTGGACGCCATTCCTTCGGCGTCCGGCTCAAGGGCGCGACCGGTAACCCCACCGCCATCGGCTCGCGCATCACGGTGGAACTCGCCGATGGCTCCACCCAGAGCAGCGAGGTGCAGGCGGGCTCCGGCTATTTCAGCCAGTCCTCGGCCGAGAGCTTCTTCGGTTACCGCGAGGACAATGTCCCTCGCCAGATCACCGTGCGCTGGCCCAACGGCACCACCTCGACCGCCGCCGTGCCGGCCGAGCCACACTTGATCAGCCTTACCCAGCCGTGAAAAATCTTCCGCCTCCCCTCCGCTGGCTTGGGCTCACGCTCGGCCCCGCTTGGCTTGTCCTCATCGTCGGTTGCGGACCCGCCCCCGCGCCGGTCCCGAAAATTTCCCGCCAGCCGGCCATCGTGGAGGATACCGAACGGTTTACCAAGGAATCCCTCGGCAATGCCTTTGAGGGCAAGCCGTGGATCTCCCACGTCAACGTCGTGGATCTCGACCGCGATGGTCGGGCCGATATCCTCGCCTGCGACGACAAGCTGAATGCCGTCGTGTGGCTGCGCCAGACCGAACCCGGCAAATTCACCGAATCAACCCTCTCGGCCGGCCTGCCGTCACCCGTGCACGTCGAGGCCGTGGACATGGACGGCGATGGCGACCTCGACCTCCTCGTTTCCTGCATGGGCGAGGTGTTTCCGAACAACGACAAGATCGGCTCCATCATTATTCTCGAGAACGATGGCCGGCAGAATTTCGCCAAGCATGTCATCGCCGCGCACGTCACCCGCGTGACCGACCTGCGCGCCGGCGACTTTGACGGTGACGGACGCCTCGATCTCGCGGTCGCCCAGTTCGGTTACGATCAAGGCGAGATCAACTGGCTGCGTAACCTCGGGAACTGGCAGTTCGAAAGCCACAACCTGCTCAACCTCTCCGGCACCATCAACGTCTGTGTGGCCGATCTGAACGGCGACCGCACCCTCGATATTGTCGCGGTGGTCTCGCAGCAGTGGGAGGAAATCCACCTGTTTGAGAATGACGGGAAAGGTAACTTCACCGGCAAGATCCTGTTTGGCTCCACCAACGAGGACTTTGGCAGCAGCGGCATCAGCCTGTGCGACCTCAACCGCGACGGCCGGCCCGACATCCTCTACACCAATGGCGATGGCTTCGCCTACGCTGATCCCGGCAAACGCCCATGGCATGGCCTACAGTGGCTGGAGAATGTCGGCGGCGGCAACTTTCGCTTCCACCGCATTGGCGATCTGCCCGGGGCCTATGCCCCTGTCGGGGTGGACCTGGACGGCAAGGGTGTCATGGACATTGTCTGCACCAGCGGCTTCAACGACTGGAAGAATCCCCAGGCCGCCGCGCTCGTCGCCTTCAAGAATGACGGGAAGATGAACTTCACCATGCACGTGCTGGCCCACGCCCCGATCCAGCTCATCACTTGTGCGACCGGCCTGCTCGATGGCTCGGGCAAACCCTCCATCGTCACGGCCGGCTTTTATTCGTATCCGCCGTTTGACCGCATGGATCGCTTCACCCTTTGGCGACCCAAGGCCAGCCGCTAGGCCCCATGCGCCGGCCGATCATTTCCCTGGTTCTGGTCTTCGCCGGTGTGCTCGGCGGAAGCTGGTATGGCTGGCAGCTTCATGCGCGCCGCACCTTTGTCATTCGGCACCTGCCCGTCACGCCGGACCTGAACTCCCTGCCTGCCGCGCTCGCTGAAAGCGTCTCCGTCGCGGAGGCGAAATCACATACGTGGAGACGCCCCGCCGAAGGCCTGATTGAACTCAGCCGTTTGTATCACGCCAATGGCTTTTATCCGGAAGCGCTGACCTGCTACGAAGCCCTGCGAGAGATCGAACCCGCCAACGCTCACTGGCCCCACCTCCAAGCCAGTATCATCGCGGATTTTGGGCGAATGGACGAAGCGGTTCCCCTGCGCCAGACGGCTGTTCGTCTCGCTCCGGAATACATCCCGGCCCGCCTGCGGCTCGCCGACGTGCTGCTCAAGTCCAATCATCCCGCCGACGCTGCCCCATCGTATGCCGAAGTGCTGCGCCGGGTTCCGGGAAATCCCTACGCGCTGCTCGGTCTCGCGCGCTGCGACCTCGCGGGGGGGGCGTGGAACCGGGCCCGAGAACGACTCAACGAGGCGGTGGCGAAAAATCCGGACTTCATCGGTGCCTTGTCCCTGCTGGTCACAGTCAGCGAACATCTGGGGGACCTGAGTTCAGCGGAAGCGCTCAAAACCACGATCGGCCGGCGCGAGTTCAGTGACTTGCCCGATCCCTGGCTGGATGAGCTGTCGGAAGTCTGTTTCGACGCCTACCGCCTGAGCGTGGCGGCGGCGATTGCGGGCTCGGCCGGAAATGCGGACGCCGCCCATGATTTGCTGGACCGGGCCATCGCCCTCGCGCCCACCGCCAGCTCCTACCGCCGTCAAGCCGGCCAGATGCTGTTGAGCGATCGCCATTATGCGGGCGCCAAAGAACATTTGGAGAAGGCGATCGTCCTCAACCCCACCGACTCGGATGCCTGGTTGTTTCTCGTCAATGCGCTGCGCGGTCTGGGTCAGGAACCTGCGGCCATCAACGTTCTCCTGACCGGCCTCTCCCACTGCCCGCAATCGCCCAGCCTGCATCTCGAGTATGCGCGCTGGCTGAAATCCGCCGGCCGCCTCAACGAGGCGCTCGTCGAATTCCATTACGGCTACGAACTGCGACCGAGCGATGCCTCCGCGCTGGTGGAATTGGCGAGCGTATATTTCACCGCCAACCGAAATTCCGAGGCACTGGCCGCGCTCAATCAGGCCCTCGAGCGCCAACCGGATCACCCGATGGCCCTCGCCACCCTCACCTTCTACGCCATCAGCCTCCACGATGAAGCTGAAGCTCGGAAAAAATGGGAACTGGTCCGTCTTCAGACCAAGACGCCACCGGAAGTCGTGAGCGGCCTGCGCCAAGCCTTTCTCCAACAATTCGGCCGCGAATTGCCCTGAGCGTTGCGTCAGCTCGCCAGGATTTTCTCCACCTGGGCCTGCTCAACCGTGGAGAGCGGCGCGAGCTTGAGCCCCGAATGGATGTCATCGATCTGGGCGACCTTGCTCGCGCCGATTAGGACCGTGGTAATCTCCGGCCGGCGCAGCAGCCACAGCGTGGCAAACTGCGCGAGCGTAGCCCCGCGTTGCTGGGCGAGGTCGTGGAGGGCGCGGATCTTGCCGAGCACGGCGGGTGTGATCTGCTCGCTCTTGAGAAATCCGCTCGGCTTGTGCGCCCGGGAGTCATCCGGAATCCCCTTCAGGTAACGGTTGGTCAGCAGGCCCTGCGCGAGCGGGGAAAACGGAATGCAACCCGCCCCCACCTCGGTGAGTGCCGGCAGCAGCTCCGGTTCCGCCCAGCGATTAAACATGTTGTAGACCGGCTGGTGAATCAGCAGCGGCACCCCGAGACTCTTCAGAATGGCCGCGGCCTGGCGCGTCTGCGCAGCATTATAGTTGGACACGCCGGCATAGAGCGCCCGGCCGGATTTCACGGCATCAGCCACTGCGCCCATCGACTCCTCCAGCGGCGTGTCAGGGTCGGGCCGGTGGTGATAAAAAATATCCACGTAATCGAGCTTCATACGCTTCAGACTCTGGTCGAGGGACGAGAGCAGGTATTTGCGCGAGCCCCATTCACCATACGGCCCGTCCCACATGTGGTAGCCGGCCTTGGTGGAGATGATGAGCTCGTCGCGGTGGGCCGCGAAGTCGTCGTGCAGGAACCGGCCGAAATTCTCCTCGGCCGAACCAGGGGGCGGGCCGTAGTTGTTGGCCAGATCGAAGTGTGTGATCCCCAGATCGAAGGCCCGGCGCAGCATGGCCCGCTGATTATCCAGTGGATCGATCCCGCCGAAGTTGTGCCACAGGCCCAGGGATACTCGGGGCAGTTTGAGACCGCTGCGACCGCAACGAGTGTATTGAATCGCTTCGTATCGTTTGCCGTCCGGGGTGTAGCTGCTCATGATTCGGAGAAGGGTGTCCCAATGGGATTCAGGGTCATCTCTTTCGCAAGCCGGCTCTGGCTGCGATGGCCGCCGGCATCGGACAGGACGCGCCGTCGTGCCACGTGCCCTCCACGTAAGTGGTGGTCGGGATCTGCGGCACCCCGTATTTATTGTGCTGCAACTGGCCGGCGAGAATCTCCACTGCCAGCGCGCCGACCGTCTCGTGGTTCTGGCGCACCCCGGCGACCGGACCATCAATCCGATCCAGAAACAGATCCACAAAGGCAATGTCCCGGGGAACCTTCAGTCCCATTTTCTCCAGCGCGGGCAGCACATAGGCCCCCTTGGCGATCAGCACTTCCGGCTGATGCTGTTCGAACCATTTTTCAAACGGCTTCTGGTCAACCTGCACGAGGGCATTGTGCTCATGGAACCAACGGTCCACGGGGTGTAGTTCGGGGAATATATGGGCGGCGATCCGGTCCTTCTGCGGCATATGCTGCTGCTCGCACAAAAAGCCGGCCGTCCAGTTGTGATCGACGGCATGATCCCAGCCGCGATGCATCACGAAACCCACCCGCCGGTAACCAGCCGCCGTCACCTTTTGCATGGCGAGCCGGATGATATGGCTTTGGTTGTTGGTCACATTGTGCAGGGCCGGCTGGTGCGGAAAGTAGTCGATTTTTACCGCGCTGAAATTCTTCCACTTGAATTGCAGATCATCGCCCATCTCCCTGCTGTGGGAGGCAAGGATCAGCCCGTTGATGCCACGGGAATAGAGGATCTGCCCCAACCGCTCCTGACTCATCCCCTCACCCTTGAGCCAAAAGTGCTCCAGTTTATAACCGAGCGCGCTGGCCTTGGCCTGCGCACCGGTGAAAAATTCCGCATGCGCCGCCACTTTCTTCCAGCCCCACTGGGTGCTCCAGTTGGTGACATAGGCGAGGGTCGGGATATTGCGCCGCTCGATGATGCCACCGCGATAAGCGACCAGCGCCCGTAACAATGGATCGGGAACGTAGCCCATTTCCTGCGCCAGTGCCTGGATCCGCTGCCTCGTGCTCTCGGGCAAGCGCGGGTGATTGCGCATGGCCAGGGAGACCGTGGTGACATGCACGCCGGCTTTCTTTGCGATGTCCGACAGGGTAACGCGCTTTTCGCTCATTCGGGGTAAGCTTTGATTCACACCAGCCGTGCGCCCGGGTTCAACTCTAATGTTAGCATAGGGCATCCCTTGAGCGCGGAATAGGCCATAACCGAAACTGATTCTTGCTACCCCTCACAGCCCTCACTGTCTTTGTGCTGACTGCTTCCCCTCCTCCATGAAATCCCTTAGCTCCCACTTCCCCCAGATCGGCAAAATCCGCTACGAAGGACCGCGTTCCGCCAACGCCCTTGCCTTCAAGCACTACAACCCGTCCGAAGTGATCGACGGCAAATCGATGAAGGATCACATGCGTTTCTCCATCGCCTACTGGCATGCCTTCCGCGGCGTGGGCTCCGATCCGTTCGGCCCGGGCACGATCAACCGCCCGTGGGAATCCGGCAAGGATCCGGTCTCCGTCGCCAAGGTCCGCATGGACGCCGCCTTCGAGTTCTTCCAGAAGATCGAGGCGCCCTTCTGGTGCTGGCACGACCGCGACATCGCCCCCGAGGGCAAGACGCTCGCCGAGTCCAACAAGAATCTCGCCAAGATCGTCGCCCACGCGAAGAGCCTCCAGAAAGCCACCGGCGTGAAGCTCCTCTGGGGCACCGCCAATCTCTTCTCGAACCCGCGCTTCATGTGCGGGGCCTCGACCAATCCTGATGCCCACGTCTTCGCCTACGCCGCCGCGCAGGTAAAAGCGGCGATGGACGCCACGCTCGAACTCGGCGGCGAGAACTACGTCTTCTGGGGCGGCCGCGAAGGCTACGAGACCCTCCTCAACACCAACCTCAAGCGCGAGCAGGACCACCTCGCCCGCTTCCTCCACATGGCGGTGGATTACGCCAAGAGCATCGGCTTCAAGGGCCAGTTCCTCATTGAGCCCAAGCCGAAGGAGCCGACCAAGCACCAATACGACTTCGACGTCGCCAGCGGCATCGCCTTCCTCCGCACCTACGGTCTCGAGAAATATTTCAAGTTCAACATCGAGACCAACCACGCCACCCTCGCCGGCCACACCTTCCAGCACGAGATCGAGGTGGCCGCCGCCGCCGGCGCCCTCGGCTCGATCGACGCCAACGCCGGCGATCTGCTCCTCGGCTGGGATACCGACCAGTTCAACACCGACGTCCGCGAGCTCACCCTCGCGATGGTCTCCATCCTGAAGGCCGGCGGCCTCGGTTCCGGCGGTTTCAACTTCGACGCCAAGCTCCGCCGTCCGTCCACCGATCTCGACGACCTCTTCCACGCCCACATCGGTGGCATGGACGCCTACGCCCTCGCCTTCAAGCTCGCGCGCCGCATCCTCGCCGAGGGCAAGTTCGAGCAATTCGTCGCCGACCGCTACTCGTCCTTCGACACCGGCTACGGCCGCGACATCGAGAGCGGCAAAGCCAGCTTCAAGTCCCTCGAGAAACTCGTCCTCTTGAAGCTCGGCGAACCCACGCCCAAGTCTGGCAAGCAAGAGTATCTCGAGAATCTCCTCATGCAGTATCTGCACAGCTGATAGACGCCCAAGCGGCGAGTCTCCCGTTTCATACCCCACTTAACGTCTCCATGAAAGACTCTGCCGCGCCCGGTAAAGGCGAGAGCTACCACGTCCAGCATTCACCGTTCGGCGCTTTCGCCAGTTTTACCATCGGTTTGGTCGACGCTCCGGGAGGATTCGGGCAATCGCTTCGCGGGGCGGCGAAACAAAATGTCTATGTCGGTTTTCGCCAAGGACAGTCGGCCGAGTGGCAGCTCCTGCCATTCCTGACGCCGCCTAAATCGCAGGAAGGTGCTTTTACCGGTGACACTACAGTGGTTGCCCCGCCGCGCGGCTTCAATTCCCTGCGCCCCGCCGACTACCAGCGTAGCCTCGGCTGGGCCAGTGACACTTGGCGCGCCGCTGGCGATCGCTTCGGTTTTTCCCTGCTCTCACCTTTCGGCCAAGTGCCGGATCCGGCAAAGATGAAACCGGCTGAATCGCGTTTCCATCTCGCTCCGCTCGTCACCGCCTGGATCGAGTATGATAACCGCAACGGCCAGAACCCCGTCGAGTTGATCTTCGGCGTCGGCCACGGCGACGACACTTTGCGACCGCTCGGCGATACGGATGACTCCCTTGCTGGCTTCGCCAGCGGGGGAAAGTTTGGCTACGCGACCAAGCCCGGCCGCGGCGTCCAGTTGCGCCAGGGCTTTGATGTGCTCGCGCCCAAGTTCCGCGACTACCGCGGGCTACTCGTCATCGCCGGCGAGACCGCACTCATTTTCACCGTGCCCGCCGGCCAGCGGAAGCGTTTTCCCCTCGTCCTCGGTTTCTACGCCGCCGGTCCCGTCACCACCGGCCTCACCGCGAGCTACGCCTATACCCGGCTCTTTCGCGACCTTGAGGCGGTGCTTGGCCACGGCCTGAAGAATTATTCCCGTTACGAAAAACTCGCCACCGTGCGCGATCGCGAGCTCGCCGCCAGCCGGCTCGACGCCGACCAGCAGTTCCTCATCGCCCAGGCCACGCACAGCTATCTCGGCAGCACCCAGCTCCTCTGGCACGACGGCAAACCCCTCTGGGTGGTCAACGAAGGCGAATACCGCATGATCAACACCTTTGATCTCACGGTGGACCATGTGTTCTTCGAGCTGGCCTGGCAGCCATGGGCGGTGCGCGACACGCTAGATCTCTTCGTTCGCCGCTATTCCTACCGCGACCAACACGGCCTCTCCTTCACCCACGACATGGGGGTAAATGATTTCTTCACGCCCGCCGGGCGATCCAGCTACGAATGCGACGAAATTCACGGCTGCTTCTCGCACATGACCATGGAGCAACTGCTCAACTGGGTGCTCACGGCCGTGACCTATGCCGAGCACACGGGCGATCAACGCTGGCTCCGGGCGAACAAGAAAATCCTAGTCGCCTGTGCCGACAGCCTGCGCCGTCGCGACGACCCCAATCCGAAACTGCGCGACGGCATCCTCAAGCATGACACCGCCCGGGTGGGCCATGGTTCCGAGATTACGACCTACGACAGTCTCGACGTCAGCCTCGGTCAGGCGCGCAACAATCTTTACCTCACCGTCAAGACGCTCGGTGCGTGGGTGCTCTTGGAGAAAGCCTTCGCCCGGCTCGGGGATGCCACCGCCTCCGCCGGGGCCGGCGATACGGCTGATCTGCTCGCCCGCACACTCACGAACAAGTTCGAGCGCGACACCGGATATTTCCCGGCCGTGTTTGAAAAAGGCAACCGCTCGCGCATCCTGCCCGCCGTCGAGGGTTTCGTTTATCCGCTTTTCCTCGGCTACAAGGATGCGACCGATCCGCAGGGCCGTTTCGCCCCGCTCTTCCGGCAACTCAAGCAGCACCTCACGCAAGCCTTGCAACCCGGCGTCTGCCTCGACCCCGCGAGCGGCGGCTGGAAGATGAGCAGCACGAGCACCAACACCTGGTTCAGCAAGATCGCCATCGCCCAGCATGTCATTCGCGTCCTCTTCCCCGAGGCCATGACCACGGCCGCCCGCGCCGGCGACCGCGTGCACGCTGACTGGCAGCGCACCCCGGGCTGCGGTGTGGATGCCATGTGCGATCAGATCCGCAGTGACACCGGCATTACTTGTGGCAGCCGCTATTACCCCCGCGGCGTGACTGCCTTCCTCTGGTTACGCGAGTAACCCGCCTCCCCCTTTCTTACCCCACCCCAAATGAGCGACCATTCCCAAAAACTCACCTTCCTCGAAAAAGCCGGCTTCAGCGCCGGCGACGCCGCCGCGAACTTCGTGTTCATGTCGATGGTGCTTTTTCAAGGCGCCTTCTACGCCAATGACTACGGCCTGTCGGCCAGCGCCGCCGCCGCGATTTTGCTGTGGCCCCGCCTCTGGGACGCCGCCTTCGACCCCATCATGGGCGTGCTCGCCGACCG
Source organism: Lacunisphaera sp. (assembly GCA_023269445.1). GTDB lineage: Bacteria > Verrucomicrobiota > Verrucomicrobiia > Opitutales > Opitutaceae > Lacunisphaera. The sequence continues at coordinate 9,928 of JAHFTH010000021.1, read as the reverse complement.
CACCAACACACGCTGGGGGAAATTCCGCCCCTGGGTGCTCTGGACCGCTGCGCCTTGGGCGGTGGTCATGGTGCTCGCCTACACCACCCCGGACAAGAGCTGGGGCTGGAGCGCCGGCATGATGATCGCCTGGGCCGGCATCACCAACACGATTCTGATGACGCTCTACTCGATGAACAACATGCCCTACTCCGCCCTGGGCGGCGTGATGACGGGCGACCTCGAGGAGCGCACCAAGCTCAATTCCTACCGCTTCATCGCGGCCAATATCGCGCAGTTCATCGTCGGCGGCTTCACCCTGCCCCTCGTCGCCAAGTTCGCCGAGGGCCATGACCGCCAGTATGGCTGGCGCGTGACGATGACCATCTGGGCTGTGATCTGCTTCGTGCTCTTCCTCGTCACCTTCTTCACCACCAAGGAGCGCATCAAGCCCGTCGTCGAAACCAAGTCGTCCCCCAAGCAGGACTTCCTCGATCTGCTGAAGAACGGCCCGTGGTTCGCCTTGATCGCCTACACCGTCTTCCACTTCGCGATGCTGGCCTACCGCGGCAACGCTCACTACAATTACTACCACAACTACGTCGACAAGGCCGCCATGTTCGACTTCCTCGAAAAACTCGGGCTGACCACCCCGAACCTGACGCCCAGCTCCGGTTTCTTCGGCACCATTTTCGACGGCATGCTGGGCTACATTGCCCACGGCACGCGTGACAGCGTGCCCGCCAACGTCTCGGATGTCTTCAACAGCATCCTGAACATGGCCGGTTTCGGCACGACCATCGTCATGATCATGCTGACCACCGGCCTGTCCGCCCGGTTCGGCCGGAAGAATGTCGCGCTGGTCTGCTTCTCCCTCTCCGCCCTCAACGCCTTCGCTTATTATCTGGTGCCGCCCACCGGCACGTGGGCCTTGCTCGGCCTCGCCATCCTCGGCTCGTTTGTCTACGCCCCGACCTGCGCCATCATGTGGGCCATGTATGCGGATGCCGCCGATTACTCCGAGTGGCAGACCGGCCGCCGCTTCACTGGCATGGTCTTTGCCACCATCGGCTTCTCCCTCAAATCCGGTCTGGCGCTGGGCGGTGCGGCCTTCCTCTGGCTGATGGCCGGCCTATGGGATTTCAACACCAGCCTGCAGAGCGCACCCGAGGCGATCCGTGGTTACCAGGTTTCCAGCAGCATTTTCGTGGGTCTTTTCTTTGTGGCCTGCGTGATCTCCGTCGCCTTCTGCGGCTTGACCAAGAGCAAGACACTCCAGATGTCCGCCGAACTCGCTGAGCGCCGCAAGAAAGCCGGCCTCGCCTCCTGAACCAGACTCCCTGCGGGCTGTCCCACCCGCCATGAAACTACTCCGCCTCCTCTCGCTGCTGCTGGGTTTCACCGTGGCCGGTTGGGCCGCGCCGCAGGCCCGCAATCTTTTCCACGAACTCCTCGGCAAAACCGAAGCAGAGCTCGACGCGAAGCTGGACACCGCGTGGCGGCACTTCTTCGCGGGCAACGACACTCAGTGCGTCTATTATCCGGTAGGGGCGGACATGGCCTATATCGCTGACGTCGGCAGCGGTGATGTTCGCTCCGAGGGCATGTCCTATGGCATGATGCTCGCCGTGCAGTTGGACAAGCAGGAGGAGTTCAACCGGCTCTGGCAATGGGCGAACAAATTCATGCGCCACGCCGACGGCCCACGGAAAGGCTACTTCGCCTGGCACTGCAAATTCAACGGCGCGCAGCTCGATGCCGGCTCCGCCAGCGATGGCGAGGAATGGTTCGCCATGGCGCTGTTCTTCGCGTCACACCGCTGGGGCAATGGGACTGGCCTCTTCAACTACGAGGCCGAGGCCCAGACGATCCTGCGCGACATGCTGCACAAGCAGTCCACTGCTGAGGTCACGGCGATCTTTGACCGGACCGCCCGACAGGTCGTGTTTGCGCCCAACCCGTCTGCCAGCAAATTCACCGACCCTTCGTATCACCTGCCCGCCTTCTACGTATTGTGGGCGCGGTGGTCCGACAACGCCAGCGACCGCGCCTTCTGGACCGAGGCCGCTGATGTCAGCCGCGCCTTCTTTCACCGGGCCGCCCATCCCGTCACCGGCCTGATGCCCGACTACGCCACCTTTGGCGGCCGGCCGCATACCGCCTTCGCCTCCGACAAAGGCGACTTCCGTTACGACGCCTGGCGCACGCTGGCGAACGTCGGCCTCGACTCTGCGTGGTGGCACACCGATCCGTGGCAGGTCGAGCAGAGCAACCGCGTGCTGCGCTTTCTCGGCAGCCAGACCCCGCTCGCCAATCAATACTCCCTCGACGGGAAACCGCTTTCTACTGACACCTCCCTCGGCCTCATCGCCATGGCCACCGTGGCCGGGCAGGCCGCCGACCCCGAACTCGCCCGGCCCTTCGTCCAGCAACTCTGGGACGCCCCCCTGCCCTCGGGTCAATGGCGCTACTACAACGGTCTGCTTTATTTTCTCGGCCTGCTCCAAGCGGGTGGCCGCTTTCACGCTTATTCCCCGCCCGCTTCCCGATGAAAAAACTCCTCCTGCTGCTCACGCTCGGCCTGCTCAATCTCCACGCTGACGACGGCTACCGGCTCTGGCTGCGGTATGAGCCGGTCACCGATTCCGCGCTTCGCGACATCTACCGGGCCGCGCTTTCGACCGTGCACTTCCAGTCCCCTGTCGCTGCGGTGAACCCAACGATCGACGCCGCGACGCACGAACTCCTTTGGGGACTGCGCGAGTTGCTCGGCATCGACATGCAACTGCAGGGAACCGACAACGCCGCGACGGCCTTAATCCACGCCGATGGCTACCGCCTGCGTTTCGATCGCGAGCACGGCGTGACCATCAGTGCTTCCACTGACCTCGGCCTCCTTTATGGCTCGTTCGCACTGTTGCGGCATGTCCAGCTGGGTCTTCCTTTGGAGGGATTGGATGTGGTCAGTGCCCCCAAAGTCGAACGTCGCCTGCTCAATCACTGGGACGACCTGAACCGCCACGTCGAGCGCGGCTACGCCGGCTTCTCCCTCTGGGAATGGTTCTACCTGCCCGAGATTCGCACTCCCCGCTATCGCGACTACGCCCGGGCCTGCGCCTCCATCGGCCTCAACGGCACAGTGCTCACCAACGTCAACGCTGACGCCCAGATCCTCACGCCCGACTATCTCACCAAGGTCGCCGCCCTCGCCGCTGAGTTCCGTCCGTATGGCGTGCGCGTCTATCTCACCGCCCGTTTCAGCGCCCCGATCGAGATTGGCGGACTCAAGACCGCCGACCCGCTCGATCCCGCCGTCGCCGCCTGGTGGCAGACCAAGGTCGCGGAAATCTACCGGGCCATCCCCGACTTCGGCGGCTTCCTCGTGAAGGCCAACTCCGAAGGTCAGCCCGGCCCGCAGGACTACAAGCGCACCCACGCCGACGGTGCCAATATGCTCGCCGACGCCGTCGCCCAATACAACGGCATCGTGATGTGGCGGGCCTTCGTCTATTCGCCCGACAACGACGACGACCGCGTGAAGCAGGCCGTGAGCGAGTTCGGGCCGCTCGACGGGAAATTCAGGCAGAACGTCATTGTGCAGATCAAGAACGGCCCGCTCGACTTTATGCCGCGCGAACCTTTCTCGCCACTCTTCGGCGCCATGCCCCGGACCCGCCTCGCCGCCGAACTCCAGATCACGCAGGAATATCTCGGCCAGTCCTCCCAGCTCGCCTACCTCGCCCCTCTGTGGAAGGAGGTGCTCGACGCCGACACCTTTGCCCACGGCCCCGGCTCGACCGTGGCGCATGTCATCGACGGCACCCTGCGCCACCAGTCCCCGAGCGTCATCGCGGGCGTCGCCAATGTCGGCACCGACCGCAACTGGACCGGCCACCTGCTCGCCCAAGCCAACTGGTATGCCTTCGGCCGCCTCGCGTGGGATCATACGCTCACTTCCGAGCAGATCGTCGACGAATGGACGCACCTGACATTCGGTTCCGACGCCACCACCGTCGCCACCATCAACAAGTTGCTCCTCGGCTCGCGCGAGACCGTGGTGAACTACTCAATGCCACTCGGTCTCACCCACATCATGGCCGAGGGCCACCACTACGGCCCCGGTCCGTGGGTGGATAAGCTCGCCCGCGCCGACTGGACGGCGGTCTACTACCACAAGGCCGACGAAAGCGGGATTGGGTTCAATCGCACCGCCGCCGGCTCCAACGCCCTCGCCCAATACGCTCCCGAGTGGCAGCAGCTCTGGGGTAACCCCGAGACGTGCCCCGAAAACCTGCTGCTCTGGTTCCATCATGTGCCCTGGGACCACAAAATGAAATCCGGCCGCACGCTCTGGGACGAACTCTGTCACCGCTATCAGCAGGGCGTGGACGAGGTCCGCTCGATGCAACGCGACTGGGCTTCGCTCCAGGGACGGATCGATGACGAACGTTTCACCGCCGTCGCGCAGCGGTTCGCCCGGCAGGAACTCGACGCCCGCGACTGGCGCGACGCCTGCCTGCTCTACTTCGCCCAATTCGCGAAGCGCCCCTTCCCCGCCGGCGTCGAGCCCGCCGCCCACCCACTCGACACCTACCAGTCCATCAAGCTCCGCAACATGCCCGGGCACCGATGACCAATCGTTCTCATTCTCCTAATCGTTCTCTTAATCCCTGTCTCAGAAAATCGAGAGGACGAGAAAGATTACGACTACGAGAATGATCCCTTCAATCCCCACACTCCCATGAAATTCATCCCCACCGTCACTCTCGCTCTCGCTCTTTACTCGGCGGCACACGCCGCCGATCCCGCCCCGATCGCCTTTGATTCCTTCACCTACATCGGACGCGACGATGCATTCAACACATCCATCACAAAGGATTACTATCTAAACCCGATCCTCGCCGGTTACTATCCTGACCCGAGCATCTGTCGCGTCGGCGATGACTACTACCTGATCAATTCCTCCTTCGCCCACTTCCCCGGCATCCCGATCCACCACAGCCGCGATCTGGTAAACTGGACGCAGCTCGGCCACGTCATCGACCGGCCGACCCAGCTCAAATACTACGGCCTCGGCATCTCCCGCGGCATCTTCGCTCCCGCGATCAGTCATCACAACGGCGTGTTCTACATCGTCTGCACCATGGTGGACGCCGGCGGCAACTTCCTGGTCACCGCCACCAACCCCGCCGGCCCATGGTCCGACCCGGTCTGGTTTAACTTCGAGGGCATCGATCCGTCGCTGTTCTTCGCCGACGACGGTCGCGCGTGGATGGTCAACAATGGCGGCCCGGTCGGCGCGCCGCTCTATCAAGGTCACCGTGCCATCTGGATACAGCAGTTTGATATTGCCGCCAAGAAGCTCATCGGCCCGCGCCAGGTCATCGTGAACGGCGGCGTGGATATTTCCCAGAAGCCGGTGTGGATCGAGGGCCCGCATCTCTACCAGCGCGACGGCTGGTATTACCTCAGCTGTGCCGAGGGCGGCACAGGCGACAACCACTCGCAGGTGATTTTGCGCAGCAAGGCCCCGACCGGTCCCTTCGTGCCGTGGGATAAAAACCCGATTCTCACCCAGCGCGACCTCGATGGCACCGTGCCGCAGGCCGTCACCACGACCGGCCACGCCGATCTCGTGATCGGCCCCGATGGCAACTGGTGGTCCGTCTTCCTCGCCTGCCGGCCCTTCGCCGGAAACTTCTACGCCACCGGCCGCGAGACATTTCTCCTCCCGGTCAAGTGGACTGCTGACGGCTGGCCGCAAATCCTGCCCCCCGGCGAACGCGTGCCGTATGTCGTCAAAGCGCCAGGTAGGGCGAATCCTCCGGATGAGCCGTCGCCCGAAGCGGCTCGTCAGAGACGACTCGCCCTACCCATCCCCCTTTCCGGCAACTTCACCTGGACCGACGAGTTTGACTCCGCCGCACTCTCTCCCCTCTGGCTCATGCTTCGCACCCCGAAGGAAACTTGGTGGAACCTGACTGACGGCCAACTCCGTCTCACGCCCCGCGCCGCGCTGCTTTCCGGCAAAGACAATCCGTCCTTCTTCGGCCGCCGGCTGCAGCACGCAAAATTCGAGGCCTCGGCCAGACTGCAAGTCCCGACGGCCGTCGGCACCTCCGCCGGACTCGTCGCTTTCCAGAACGAAACCCACCACTATTACTTCGCCGTGCGCCGCACGACCGGCGGCCTCAGTGCCGTGGTGGAGAAGTGGAACGGTTCCCAAGCGGAGACCCTAATCACGGCACTCCTGCCCGAGACCAAGGTCATCGAGCTGCGCCTCACCGGAGACGACAAGATTCTGTCCTTCGCCTACGCGCTCAAACCCGGTGAATGGCACATCGTCGTGCCCGCCGCCGACGCCACCGTCATCACCACGCAGGCCGCCGGTGGTTTTGTCGGCGCGCTGGTCGGCGTCCACGCCCGGCTCGAACCGTGACAAACGGTGGCGGAGCTGTTTGCCTTTGGGCTATACCCCATGAACCCGCTCCTCCGCTCTGCGCTGGGTTGTCTGTTTGCGCTTTCCATTACGCTCCTTCGTGCGGCGGATGAATACCCGCCGCACCCCGATTCGGTCGTGCAGGCCGGGGTGCCCCAAGGCGAGCTGCTCAAGTTCACCTTCGCCGATTCCAAGATTTTTCCCGGCACCACGCGCAACGTCACGGTCTATGTGCCCCGCCAATACGATCCAGCCATGCCCGCCTGCGTCTATGTCAACCAAGACGGCGTGCAGCACAACGCCCCGGTCGTCTTCGACAACCTCATCGCCAAGGGCGATCTGCCGCTGATCATCGGCGTATTCGTGACGCCGGGCGTCGTCCCTCCCGCCAACCCCGACACGACGCTGCCACGTTTCAACCGCAGCTTTGAATACGACGGCCTCGGCGACAACTACGCCGGCTTCCTGCTCGAGGAACTATTGCCCTTCGTCGAGACAAAGCAGACCGTTGATGGCCGCGCGATCCGCCTCTCGCACTCTGGCAACGACCGCGCCATCGGCGGCGGCAGCAGCGGGGCCATCGCGGCCTTCACCGCCGCTTGGGAACGCCCCGACGCATTCACGCGCGTCTGGAGCGGCATCGGCACCTACGTCGATCTGCGCGGCGGCGCACGTTACCCGACGCTCATCCGCAAGACCGAGCCCAAGCCGCTCCGTGTTTTCCTCCAGGACGGCTCGGGCGATCTCAACATCTACGCCGGCGACTGGTGGATGGCGAACCAGACGATGGAACGCGCGCTCACCTACGCCGGCTACGAGGTCGCCCACGCGTGGGGCGAAGGCGGCCACAACGGCAAGCAGCAGGCCGCGATTTTCCCCGACGCCATGCGCTTTCTCTGGAAGGGCTGGCCGCAACCGGTGATAGCCGCGGTGCTCCCCGCTGAGCGCGTCGGCCCGCTCCTGATCCCCGGTGAAGGCTGGCAGCTCGTCGGCGAAGGCTACCAACTGGCCGAGGGCGCCGCGACCAACGCCAAGGGTGAATTTTTCTTCACCGACATTCCCACCAGCAAAGCCTACAAGCTCAACCCCGAGGGCAATCCGGTTGAGTTCATCGCCGACACCAAACGCGCCAACGGTCAGGCCTTCGGACCCGATGGCCGGCTCTACGCCGTGGCCTCCGGCCCGCAGCAGATCCTTGCCTACGACGCGGACCAGAAGGTCACCGTCATCGCCGAAGGCCTCGCCGGCAACGACCTTATCGTCGCCCACAACGGCAACCTTTACGTGACCAATCCGGCGGGCGGTGCCAGCAACGACCCGAGCAAGATCTGGCTCATCCGGCCGGACGGCACGAAGCAGGTCGTCGACACCGGATTGCGCTACGCCAACGGCATCGCGCTCTCCCCCGACCAGTCGTTGCTCTACGTGGCGGACTACCGGTCGCACTGGGTTTACAGCTACGTTGTCCAGCCCGACGGCACACTCGCGCACAAGCAGCGCTATTACTGGCTCCACGAAGCGGACGCCGATGACCAGAGTTTCGCCGACGGCCTGAAAGTTGATCACAACGGCCTGCTCTACGTCGCCACGCGGCTCGGCGTGCAGGTCTGCGATCAGGCCGGGCGCGTCAACCTGATCATCCCCACGCCCAATGGCCGGATCACCAACCTCGTGTTCGGCGGAGAGAAATTCGACACGCTCTACGCCACGTGCAACGACAAGGTCTACAAACGAAAGCTCAACACGACCGGCGTCAATGCGTGGGCTCCGCCGCTCAAGCCCACCGCACCGAAATTGTAGGAGTCCTCCCTACTGGATGACGAAAACTTTGAACTTCATCACCTGATTAGGCAGCGCGGAGGATGTCGCGGCAATTTTATCCGTGCCCTCTTCAAGGAGTGAAAGGGTGAAGTTCTCGTCATTCCGCTCTGCTTTCAAGCGGTAGCTCTTGGCCGCCGGAATGAGCAGGTCCACATCACCGACATGTTCATTCTCGTTGCTCCCGAGGGCCACAATCACCCGGTGGTGCCCCGGCTGCAGCTTGTCGCTGCTCGCGGCCTCGATCCCGTCGATCATCTGGATGTGACACCGGATCTCCTTGTTCGCGGGAGACTCATCAAGGCTGGGCGCATGCTCTTGGAGCGTGGCGACCTTGGCGTTCCGACGCGGCTGCCCGCTCGGCGACGGGCTCGAACATCCCGTGAGGATAAGCAACAGGACGGCGACCGGGAGCAGGCTTTTCATTGGGGAGAAGGTGGAAAGGGATTTTAGCGCGTCAGACAGGACGCCAATACCAACTTGTTGAAGCCAGTCCCGCCGGGGAAAGTCCATCCCGTTCCCCGCCCCGCTCTGTAATTTCACACCGAAATCGCAGGAGGGCTTACTGCTTCGGAAAGCCGGGGTCGGCCTTCACCTCGTTGATCTGCTTGGTGTGCCGCTCGCTGTGCGCCGAGATGAAGAGCACCCACTGATAGGCATCGAGCTTCTTGCCGAGCGGGCTGTCGATGGCGTGGGCTCGCAGGTCCTTCGACTCTTTCAGAAATTTCACCGTCTTGGCCCGGCTCTCCTTGAAATGCTTGAGGCTGCCCTTGGTGTTGCTGAATCGGTTGGTCGGGGCCAGCGGCTCGGGGGCCTGCACTTTCTTGCTGCGGTCGGGTATCGCCTGCAGCACGAAGTCATCAATGGCCTTGAGGTCGGCGGGCTCGGTGCGGGCGGGGGCCTTCATCACCTGCTCCTGGATCATGCCCATGAGAAAATCCTCGGCGGCAGCGATGTGTTCGGTCACTTCGGCGACAGACCATTTGGTTGGAGCCGGTTTGAAATTCCACTGCGCCTCGGAGAGACCCTTCGTCGCGTCGAGCACACCGGCGCGCGTTTGCTTCAGATAGTCGGTGGCGCGCTTGAGTTCATCCGCGCTGAGGCTTTGCGCCCGGAGCAGTGGGTTGACGAATACCAAGAGGCACAGGGCAATGAGTAGGCGTTTCATGAGAGTAACGGGGTTGAAGATTCTGTCACTTTACCGAGAGTTGAATGGATAGCCGCCGGGCGAGCGGAAGCAAGGTCAGTCAGGCCTTGCCGGCCAGGCGCAACGCGCCGTAGCCGGCACGCTCGGGCCGCGACAGCAGGGCATTGGCCGCGGCGTCGCCGACAAACTGTCCTGCCTTGCCGTCCCACGTGAGCGGGCGGGCGGTCTTCATCGCGATCCAGCTGAGGATGCAGGCCGTGTTGCTGTGATGAGCCATGGCCGCGGGGGACAGCGGTGTGGCGCGTGACTTCACACACTCCAGCCAGTTCTTGTGGTGCGACAGACTGGCCGGGAACTTCACAGTCACGCCGTTTGGATCGAGCAGCTTCGGGTCGCTGGCGTCGAGCCACTTCAGGGTGGTGGTGTCGGTGAGCGCCGCCGTCGGCGAATTCCCGGTGTCGCGGCAGACGAAGATCCAGCCCTCGTCGCCGATGAACTTGATGCCGTTCTGCAATTCATCCGAGACGTGCATCTGCACCTCGCCC
>JAHFTH010000202.1 GCA_023269445.1 Lacunisphaera sp. | reverse complement strand
GCGTGGCTCCCGCGCTTTCTGCTGCCAGCCCCCGATGGCCGCTGGATGTTCGGCTCCGGCACCAAGGGCATCTTCGACCTGGGCGACGACGGCAGCTACACGAAGCGCGAGACGGGTGTGGAGGAATGGCTGGCCAACAAGAAACTCTACAAGGCGATCCCGCTGCCGGACGGCCGCTATGTTTTCACTTCCATCCAAGGCGGGGCGGTCATCGTCGGAGCGGACCTGAAGTTCCAACTGCTCCTCGACGAAAGCGCGGGCCTCGCCACGCAGACGGTGATCAGTGCTCACGTGGACCGGCGCGGCGTGTTGTGGCTGGGCACCGATCGCGGGATCAGCCGCGTGGAGCTGGGCTCGCCCGTGACGGCGTTCAACCCGCACCACGGGCTGGGCCGGGGCGGCGTTGAGTCCATCGAGCGCATCGACGGTCGGATCGTGGTGAGCGGTGTCCGCAGCATGCTGGAACTCCAGCCGGAAGGGGCCGCGACCGGACAGGCGAAATTCCGCACCTTGGAATCGAACGGCGACCGGATTAATACTTTTCTCCGCCTGTCCGATGGCCTGCTCGGCGGCGGACTCACGGGGGTGGCCTGGATCAGCAACGGCAAGACCGAGAAGGTGGAGTCGCCCTCGGGCGTGCGGGAGATCATCGAATCGCGCACGAAGCCCGGCCGGTTCTTTGGCACGCATTTGAACGGGTTCTGCTCCTGGCGGCGCGAGGCGGGAAAATGGATCTTCGAGGGCGAGTGGCCCGAGCTGAGCGGGGAGTTGCGCGGGCTGGTGGCGGATGGTGACGCGGTGTGGACTTCCACGGCGAGCAACGGGGTGTTGCGGATCACGCCCGCGCCGACCGGGACAACGGCGGCGAAGATCGAGCGGTTCGCCGACGCGGAGGGGCTGCCTGTGGCGCGCGGCCGCGTGTGGATGAACGAAGTGGGTGGGGCCCCGCTGTTCCGCACCGCGCAGGGCATGTTCCGTTTTGACGTGGCGACAGGGCGGTTCCAGCCCGAGACGGGCTACGGCACGCGCTTCACCGACGGGAGCACGCGGGTGCGAGTCTCGACCACCGATGATCGCGGCGGGCTGTGGCTCGCAGTCGAGGGCAAGGACAGCCTGGCGCGGGAAATCCTCTATGCCCGCGACGGTCGCTGGGAGCAGTTACCCCTGCCGGCGTTCTCCGTGGTTGGCAGTTTGAATTTTCTGAATTGGGAGCGGCACAACGGTGCCGAGATCCTGTGGATCGGCGGCGATGCCGAACTGTGGCAGGTGGACCTCACCCAACTGCGCAGCCAGCCGCCCGCGCCCGCAGGCGCGACCCTGCTCCGCGAGATCAGCGCGGGCGGCCGGGTGCGACTGGCCGTGCCGGGCGTGATTCCAGAATACCGTGCGAGTGAGAACACGTTGCGTTTCTCCTTCGCCACCCCGGGCCTGGGCGGGGAGGTCGAGGTGCGCCATGAGACGCGGCTCCGCGGGTTCCGGGACGGGGACACGGCTGTGTCGGCGATGACGGAACGCACGTTCACGAATCTGCCGGCGGGCCGCTATACTTTCGAGGTGCGCAGTGCGGCCGAGGACGGGCGCTGGAGCGAGCCGGCGGCTTTCACCTTCACGGTGCTGGCCCCGTGGTGGCAGACCGGTTGGGCGCGGACGGGCTACGTCGCGGCGTTTGGCCTTCTGCTGTTCGGCTACATCCGGTGGCGCATCCGGCGACTCACGCGCGAGCAGAAGCGGCTCGAGGCGCTGGTCGCGGAGCGCACCGCCGAGCTGGCGCGCAAGAACGCCACGCTGCAACGCCTGCACCGGCTCGACCAGGACGAGAAGCTCGCGGCACGCCTCGCCGAGGAGAAGGCCCAGCTCGAGCTGCTCCGCTACCAGCTCAACCCGCATTTCCTCTACAACTCGCTCAACTCGATCCGCGCGCTGATCTACAGCAACGCGGCGGCGGCCGGCGAGATGGTGACGCGCCTCTCGGAGTTCTGCCGCTGGACGCTCACCCGCAGCGCCGCCGAGATGACCACCGTCGCCGAGGAGGCCGAGATGCTGCAGGCCTATCTCGATATTGAGCGCACCCGCTGGCAGGACGGTCTGGTGGCCCGCGTGGAGCTGGACTCGGCGGTGCGCGGCGAGGCCATCCCGCAATTCCTGCTGCTGCCGCTGCTGGAGAACGCGATCAAATACGGCGGCAAGACGAGTGCGGATGTGCTGGAGATTGTGGTGACGGTGCGCCTCGAGGGGGAGGAGATATTCTGCGAGGTGGCCAACACCGGCCTCTGGGTCGAGCTGAACGGCGAGACGCCGCGCGAATCCACCAAGATCGGGCTGGAAAATCTCAAGCAGCGGTTGACGCGGCACTACAGCCCGGGGCGCGACATCATCGTGGTGAAACAATCGGGCTGGGTGCGCGTGCAACTGCGGCTGCCGCGCACGGCGGTAGTGGCTGCCGCCCCACAGGCCGACGCCGGCTGATCCCGCCATGACCGACGCCAACCGCCACGTTCTCCTGATCGACGACGAGCCTCTGGCCCGGCTGGAACTGCGACGTCTGCTGTCGGTGCACCCGCAGATCATGATCGCGGGCGAGGCCGGCACGGTGGCCGATGCCCGCGCGCTGCTCAGCCGGCCGGGCTATGATCTCGTGTTCCTCGACATCCAATTGCGCGGCGGCAGCGGCTTCGACCTGCTCGATAGCGTGCAACCCGGGGCGCAGATCGTGTTTGTCACCGCCTACGACCGGTTCGCGCTGCGGGCTTTCGAGGTCAACGCGCTCGACTATCTGCTCAAGCCCGTCGCGACAGTGCGGCTGGCCGCGACACTGGAACGGCTCGGCCTGGACCGGGCCAGCCCGGTGGCCGCTGTTCCCCCGGCCGCGTCCGGCGGTCAGCGTCTGACCATGGAAGATCGCGTGTTCGTAAAGACGGGCGCAGCCACGCGGTTCGTGCCCGTGGCGGCGATTTGTGCCGTGCGCTCGGCGGAGAACTACACCGAGGTTGTCCTGCACGGCGGGGAGACTCTGCTCGTGCTCCGCACGTTGAAAGCGTGGGAGGAAGCGCTGCCGGAGGCGTCGTTCATCCGCATCCACCGGCAGGCCCTCGTGAATCTGTCGCGGGTGAAAAAAATCGAACGCAAGGGCGAGGACGAGGTGCTGTTCCATCTGGACGGGCCGGTGGCCCCGTTGCCGGCGAGCCGTCGGCAATTGGCGGAGTTGCGGGCGAAGTTCAGCGCGGCCGGATTGGACGGGCTGTTGCCGTGAGGCAGTTTGAGCGCTCCAAACCAACCCGTCCGGAGGCCGGGTTCCACCGAAGAAGCTCTCAACCCTCAACTCTCAACAAATAACTGGTCGAGGCTAGGCCTCCACCAGATCTTTCTCGATGCGGAGGTTGGCGATGATGAAGTCCTGCCGCTCGGGGGTGTTCTTGCCCATGAAGAAGGACAGGAGTTCGTCGCTGCTGTAGAGGTGATGGAGGTTCACGGGATCGAGGCGGATGTTCTCACCGATGAAGTCCTTGAACTCGCTGGCAGAGATCTCGCCGAGGCCCTTGAAGCGCGTGATCTCGTGCGTGGCGCCGCACTCGACGACGGCGGCCTGCTTCTCCTGCTCGGAGTAGCAGTAGCGCGTGAGCTTCTTGTTGCGGACGCGGAAGAGGGGCGTCTGCAAAATGAAGAGGTGGTTGTTGCGGATGACGTCGGGGAAGAACTGGAGGAAAAACGAGAGCAGGAGCAGGCGGATGTGCATGCCGTCCACGTCGGCGTCGGTGGCGATGACGATCCGGTTGTAGCGGAGGCCGTCGAGACCTTCCTCGATGTCGAGGGCGGACTGGAGGAGGTGGAATTCCTCGTTTTCGTAGATAACTTTTTTCGTGAGCCCGTAGGTGTTGAGCGGCTTGCCCTTCAAGGCGAAGACGGCCTGCGTCTGGACATCGCGCGTGGCGGTGAGGGAGCCGGCGGCGGAATCGCCCTCGACGATGAAGATCGTGCTTTCCTCAGCGCGCTCGTTGCGGTCGCCGAGGTGGAGGCGGCAGTCGCGGAGCTTCTTGTTGTGGAGGGAGGCTTTCTTGGCGCGTTCGCGGGCGATGTTGCGGATGCCGGCGAGCTCTTTGCGCTCGTGCTCGTTCTCCTCGATCTTGGCCTTGATGATCTCGGCGGTCTCGCGGTTCTTGTGGAGGTAGGTGTCGAGGGCCTGCTGGACGAACTTGCCAATGAATTCCTTGATCGAGGGGCCCTTGGGGCCGACGTCGGTCGAGCCGAGCTTCGTTTTGGTCTGCGACTCGAAGACGGGTTCCTGGACGCGGACAACGATGGCGGCGTCGATGGACTGGCGCACGTCGGCGGCGTCGAAGTCCTTTTTGAAATGGTTGCGGAGGGTCTCGACGAAGGCCTCGCGGAAGGCGGCGAGGTGGGTGCCGCCCATGGTGGTGTGCTGGCCGTTGACAAAGGACCAGTATTCCTCGCCGTAGTGCTTGCCGTGGGTGACGGCGATCTCGATGTCCTCGCCCTCGAGGTGGATGATGGGGTAGAGGGGCTCGCCACTGAGTTCCTTGGTGAGAAGATCCTTGAGGCCGTTCTCGGACTTGAAGGGCTTGCCGTTGAGCGTGAGAGTGAGGCCGCGGTTGAGGAAGGCGTAGTTCCAGAGCATGTCCTCGATGAACTCGGTGCGGAACTTGAAGTCCTTGCCGAAGAGCTGCTCGTCGGGCGTGAACTCGATGAGCGTGCCGTTGCGCTCGTCGGTCTTGGTGACCTTGGACTGGTGCTTGAGCTTGCCCTTCTCGAACTCGACGACCTTGGTCTCGCCCTCGCGGACGGCTTGGGCGCGGTAGTTCAGGGCGAGGGCGTTGACGGCCTTCTGGCCGACGCCGTTGAGGCCGACGGCTTTTTGGAAAGTTTCGCTGTCGTATTTCGCGCCGGTGTTGATGATCGAGACGCACTCGACGAGCTTGCCGAGCGGAATGCCGCGGCCGTAATCGCGGACCTTGACGGAGCGATCGGTGAGCTCGACCTCGATCTTGCGGCCGCCGCCCATCATGAATTCGTCAATGGAGTTATCGATGGTCTCCTTGAGGAGGACGTAGATGCCGTCCTCGGCGTGGGCGCCGTTGCCGAGCCGGCCGATATACATGCCGGGGCGGAGCCGGATGTGCTCAAGGGAGCTGAGGGTCTTGATGCTGGCTTCGGTATAGTTGGACGCCATAGGGGGTTGCGCCTGATACAGAGGACGAAGCTGACGAAGTGACAAGTAACAAGTAGCAAGAACTGGAACGAGCAGACTAATGCATTTTAACCACGGATGGCGCGGATGATCACGGATCAATACAGATGAACCACAGAAAACACAGAATACACGGAAGGAATTCTAACAGGAGGGAACCGAGGGTTGAATTTGGGGCGCTCTGTTTTCTCAGTTAGCTCCTGTGAAAGGCTTGGTTCTGCTTCTGTGTGTTCCGTGTGTTCTGTGGTGCCTCAGGTGGTTGTTCTCAAGCTTGCCCGGCCGGCGGAACCGGGCAGGCTGGCGGGCTACTTAGTAACCATGATGAAAATACTTTTAGTGCTCTTCGGTCTGTTCCTGGCGCTGGCCGTCGCGGCCTATCTCTTTCTGGCCAGCCGGCTCGATTCCCTCGTGGTGGACGGCGTCAACACCTACGGCCCGCAGATGACGCAGACCAAGGTCGAGCTGGTCTCGGCCAAGCTCTCGCCGTTGTCGGGCTCGGGTGAGCTGAGCGGGCTGACGGTGGGCAATCCCGCGGGTTGGAGCGACGGCCGGGCGTTCTACCTCGGCAAGGTGCACGTGGACGTGGAGCCGATGTCGGTTTTCGGCGATCACGTCGTCATCAATGAAATTACGATCGACCAGCCGGAGTTCACCTACGAGACCACGTTCGTGGCGAGCAACATCAAGGACCTCGTGAAAAACGCCAGGCGTTACGGCGGCGGCGAGGGGAAGGAAACCGCGGCCAAGGACAGAAAAACGCGCAAGTTTGTCCTGAAGAAATTCCGCCTGACCAACGGCAAAGCCACGGTCGTGGCCGGAGGCAAGACGCTGGTGGTGACCCTGCCGACGATCAGCATGGAGAATCTCGGCGTCGCCGAAGGCGGCATCACGAGCGACCAGCTGGCCGGCGCGCTCATGAACAAGGTGCTCGGCATCATTGCCACGGGCTCGGCCAATACGCTGGGCC
>JAHFTH010000201.1 GCA_023269445.1 Lacunisphaera sp. | reverse complement strand
TCCAGGCCGCAAAGAAACACGGCACCATCGTCAGCTACGACCTCAACTACCGCCCCTCGCTCTGGAAAACCATTGGCGGCCTCAAGAAGGCCCAAGAGGTCAACCGTGAGATCGCCAAGTACGTCGACGTGATGATCGGCAACGAGGAGGACTTCACCGCCTCGCTCGGCTTCGCCGTCAAGGGCGCGGAGAAGCTCGACCACATCGAGACCGGCGCCTTCAAGGCCATGATCGAGACAGCCGTGAAGGAATTCCCCAACTTCAAGGTCGCCGCCACCACGCTGCGTCACGTCCACACCGCGACCAGCAACGACTGGAGCGCGATCCTCTGGCACGACGGCAAATTTCACGAAAGTAAGAAATACCCCGAGCTCGAGATCCTCGACCGCGTTGGCGGCGGCGACAGTTTCGCCTCCGGCCTGCAGTTCGGCTTCCTCGAGTTCAACGACGCGCAGAAAGCCGTCGAATACGGCGCCGCCCACGGCGCGCTCGCCTCGACCACGCCCGGCGACACTTCGATGGCCACGCGCAAAGAGGTCGAGAAGACCATCGGCGGCGGCGGCGCGCGCGTGGTGCGGTGATTCCGATGGAGGGCCCAGCTCCCGCTGGGCCGCGGCTCAACAGGAGCTGAGTCACACACACTCAACCCGGGCTCGCCAGCCCGGGTTTTTATTTGCACGGTGAATCCATGCTGATCCGTCTCGCGGTCTTCCTGCTCGAACATTCTCCGCTGCTTCGGCGCCTGCTCTGGCGCTGGTGGTATGGCCGGCTCGCCAAAAATCACACGGCCCGCGACTGGACGTTCATGAACTACGGCTGCGTGACGTCCGATGGCCCGAAGCTCGCGCTCGACCCGGCAGAGGAGTCCGACCGGTTTTGCATTCAGCTCTATCACCGAGTGGCCTCCGCGATTGACCTCGCCGGCCAGTCCGTGCTCGAGGTCGGTTCCGGTCGCGGCGGCGGCGCGAGCTTCATCGCACGATATCATCGCCCGACGAAAATCATCGGCGCGGATTTCTCTCCGCAGGCCGTGGCACTCTGCCAGCAGCTCCACGCCACGGTTGCGAATCTCACCTTCACCGTCGGCGACGCCGAACACCTGCCGTTTCCCGACGCCAGCTTTGACGTGGTGGTGAATGTCGAGAGCAGCCACTGCTACGGGCATGTCGATAAATTCTTCGCCGAGGCGGCCCGCGTGCTGCGCCCGGGCGGGCATTTCCTCTACACGGATTTTCGTCCCGCCACCGAGATCCCGGCCTGGCATGCCGCGCTCGCCGCGCAGTCCGGCTGGGAGCGCGTCGCCCACGAGGATGTCACGGCGTCCGTCGCCGATGCCCTGCAGGCTGACGATGAACGCAAGCGAAAGCTCATCGCCGAATTCATTCCGCCCTCGTTCCACCATCTCTTCGGTGAATTCGCCGGACTGGTCGGCGGCCAGATGTATGAGGGCTTCCGGAAACGCGAAATGCTCTACCACCGTTTTGCGTTCCGGAAAAAAGCCGCTACAAGTTAGGGTGTGTCTTTGGATTTTTCATCCCCAGCAATAGCAATCCCACACACCCCGGCGCTCCGCGCCACCCCTCTTCATAGAGGGGAATCAAACCCCCGCCGCACGAAGTCCCCTCTATGAAGAGGGGTGCCCGATAGGGCGGGGTGTGTAGAGAACACCCGTCCTCACGCGAATATTTCAACTTAGCCCCCCCACCTCATGCGCTTCCTCCTGCCTCTCCTCTTTGCCACGCTGCTGCTTGCCGGCTGCGCCACCACGCCCACCGCTACGCCGGTCGCCGCGCCGGCCACCAACAAATTCGATCTCCCCGCCACGGACGACGGCCTGCCCGGTGCCGGGCCCGTCCGCCGCTACGAATGGTTCAAGAAACTTTGGCGTGAGCGCCGCACCACCTGGGCCGGCCGCGTGGCGCAGGATCAGCAGGCCATTGTTTTTCTCGGCGATTCCATCACCCAAGGCTGGCACGACGATTTCGACGGTCTGTTTCCCGAGCTGAAGACCGCCAATCGCGGCATCAGTGGCGACACCACGCGCGGCGTGCTCTTCCGCCTCAAAGAGGATGTGCTCGTGCTCAATCCCCGCGCGGTCGTGCTGCTCATCGGCACCAACGACCTTGAGGAAAAAGCCCAGCCCTGGACGATCGCCAGCAACCTCCGCCTCATCCTTGACGAACTTAAAAAGCACAATCCCGCGATGCCCGTCATTGTGTGCGAAGTTTTTCCCAGCTCCGACGCCAAGAAACGCCCCGCCTACCTCATCCGCCGGACCAACCAGTTGATCCACGAAGCCACGGCCGACCAACCGCAGGTCACCGTCATCGAGACCTGGAAACTTTTCGCCGGGCCCACCAACGACGCCAAGCCCGAGGAATTCCCCGACCTGCTTCATCCCGGCAACGCCGCCTATGCGAAATGGGCCGGCGCGCTCCGTCCCGTGCTCGCCACCCTCGGCTTCCTCGATACCGAACGCGATGAGTTCACGATGGAGAATGATTTCGTCAGCCTTTTCAACGGCCGCGATCTCACCGGCTGGGGTTACCACCCGACCACGCCCGCTGAGATTGAATCCGCGAAGCGCTGGCAATCTTCTTCGCCCGACGCCGCCGGCTGGCCGATTGTGAAGTCCGCCGCCAGCTTCGCCGGCCTCACCGCCAGCCCCGACGGGCGCTTCGTGGCGAAGAACGGCCGGCTCATCGTCACGACTCCCACGGAAGGCCGCCGCGTCCAGCAGCTCTGGACCACGCAGGAATTCCCAAAAAACTTCGTTCTGCGCCTGCAATTCCGCGCCACGCCCAACACGGACAGCGGCATCTATGTGCGCGGCCCGCAGCTCCAATGCCGCGACTACCTCCTCGCCGGCCCCTACACCAAGTTGCAAAACTACCGGGCCGGAAACTGGAACGACATGGAGATCACCGTGCGGGACAATGTCGCCCGCGCCACCTGTAACGGCGAGGTGCTCGAGGAAGCGATGAAGCTGCCCGCGACCGGCCCGATCGGCCTCGAAGGCGACAAGGGCCAGATGGAATACCGCCGCCTCCGCTTGATGGAGCTGCCGTGACGGTGGATTTCATTTCCTAATGTGGGAGGGGCATAAAGCCCCTCCCACATTAGCCAAGCCCGGGTTAGGCCGCCTCCTCCGCCTTCGCAAATTTCCCGGCCACCCAGTCGGCGACCTTGTTCAGGCCCAGTGCAAAGATCAGCCACATCGCGCCGAGTGCGGCCCAGCAGCCCCAGCCCAGCAGCCAGTAGGTGCGGCGGATCGTGAACTTCTTCCAGCCGTAGCCATCCATCAGCTTGTTCATGTCCCCGCCCTGGTCGTCCTCGCCGTTGATCATCGTGCCGAACGGAATCTCCTCCAGCCCGCGGTAAATATCGCCCCAGCGCAGCCAGATGTTGAGGAACGCCGTCGCACCGATGAAAAAGAAAACATAGCGGCACGCGCCCCACTTGAATTTCTCCGGCAGTTGCACCCAGAAAAACATCATGAACAGCGTGCTCAGGTAGAACTCCCCGCCCACGCCGCCGAACGCGCTCCACCAGAATTCCTGCCGGTGCTCCGGCATGCGCCACGTCATGTAGAATTGCAGGCCGGCCGCCGCCACCGCCGCGACCATCGCCCACCCCTTGCGCTCCAGCCAGCCGGCGACGAAGAGCACGCCGAACATCAGCAACAAGCCCCAGTAAACAAAATGCGAGTAGGTCGGCTCCACCGGCGTCCAGCCGAACGGCAGCGGCGTCGCGCGGAAGCCGCACAGCCACGCCGCGGTCGCGTGACCGAACTCGTGCATCCACACATGAAATCCCGTCAGCAGAAATTTCAGCGGCGTGAGATTCACCAGCAGCACGAAGGCCAGCAGCAACGGCGGCACGAAGGTGTTCACTTTCCAGTTGTCGAAGCGGAACAGGATGAATTCGTCGGAACCCGGCTCGGGCGCGATCACGACCGGCGGCGTGAGGAGGCGGTAGCTTGGAGGCGGGACGCCCTCGTCCCGCACTTTCCGGGGTGATCCCGCGATCGCGGGACCGGCTCCACCTTTCGCCTCCTCACGCAGGTGCTCCGCCAGTTTTTCGTAGGCCGTGCGCAGTTGCTGCCGCTGCGCGTCCAGCTCCGGCTTGGCTTCGTCGGCCGCCCCGCTCTTCCCTTGGAGCAGCGCAAAATTCCGTTTCATGAACGTCCGCTCGAGTTCCTCCAGCGTGATGCTCGCCTGCACGCCCAGCACGATGTAACACTCCTCCAGCTCGCCTTCGTTCATGGTTATCCAGCGTGGGCAGGCCGCATTCACCTGTCGAGCCACCTTGCGCTCCAGTGTTAGCACGGCAAGGCGGTTTGCGAAATCCGGCGGACAGGATAAATATCCACCCTCATACCCCATGAAATCCCGCCCCTGCCTTTCGCTCGCGTTGCCTTTGGCCGCTTTACTCACGCTCGCCTCGACGCCGGCCCTCCTCGCCCAGCCCTCCGGCGGCCCTTACGGTCCGCAGCCGAAAACGTATGAGGTGCCGAAGGACGCCACCCACGTCTACTATGTCGCGCCCGATGGCAAAGCTGATGCGACCGGCTCGTCCCTCGACGCGCCGACAACGCTCGAATCCGCCATCGCTCGTGTCGTCACGGGCGACGCCGTCATCCTGCGCGGCGGCACCTACCGCACGGGCGGCCTCGTGCTCAATCAGGGCGTCACGATCCAACCTTACGGCGATGAAAAGCCCGTGCTCAAGGGCACGCGTGTCGCCGCCAAGTGGGAAGCGCAGAGCAACGGCCTCTGGCGCACCTCGTGGGACACCTTCTTCCCGATGAAACCGCAGGATTGGTGGCGCCGCCACCGCGAGGGCCGCAAGACGCCCCTCTGGTTGTTCAACAACGACATGGTTTTTGTCGATGGCAACGCGCTCAAGGCCGTCGGCTGGGACGGCGCCGTCGACGCCGAGTCCTACCTCATCGATTACGAAGCGAAGCAGATCTACATCGGCACTGATCCCAGCAACCACCTCGTCGAGATCACCGCCCACGACGGCGCCATCGTCCGCACCACCACCGGAACCGCGAATGGCAAGACCCCCGACCACCAGGGTTACACCTTCCGGGGCCTCACCTTCACCCAATACGCTTATCGCGCCCTCGAGATCGAGGGCACCCGGACCATCAAGCCCGGCGAGGAGCCGACCGACGATCCCGTCGGCGTGGCCGACCCCGCCACCTTCGGCAAGGCGGTCGTCGGCACCACAATCGAGGACTGCGCGATCACCCATTGCTCGCGCGTCGCCGGCTATTTCCGCGGCGATCATTTCACCCTGCGGAATTGTCTCATCAGCGACACCAGCACGGAGGGCGTCTACCTCCTCGCTTCCTCCGACTGCCTGCTCGAGAAAAATATTTTCCAGCGCAACAACGTCGAGCAGATCACGGGCTACTACGCATCGGCCGTGAAGATTTTCAACCAGACCCGCCGCGTCACCTGCCGCGACAACCTCATCATCGACAATCCCAACTCCAACGGCCTCTGGTATGACGTCGGCAACGTCGACGGCGTCTTCGTGAACAACTGGGTCGAGGGCTGCCTCGACGGTTTCTTCTTCGAGATTTCCAAGAGCGTCACGGTCGCCGGCAACGTCTTCGTCAATTGCGACAAGGGCCTGCGCATCCTCAACAGCTCGCACGCCCGCGTGTATCAGAACACCTTCGTCAACACCGTCGCCTCCTTCGAGCGCAACGAGCGCAGCGCCGTCGGCGACCACTTCGGCTGGCATCCCGCCACCGGCCCCGATGTCGCCGAGCGCGCAGGCCACGTCTTCTCCGGCAACCTCCTCGTCGCCGATGCGCGCTTCCCCAAGGCCCTCTTGCGCGCTGATCAGGGGCCACTGTTGAAGGACAAGCTGCGTGATCCCCAGTTCACCGCCGTGGACCACAACCTCTACGTCCGGCCGGCCGACACGGTCGCAACCAACCTCGTCGTCTGGAGTCCTGCGGCGGGCGACATCAACCAGTTTGAGTTCAAAACCCTCGCCGAGTTACAGGCCCAGTTTCCCCAATTTGAGACCCACAGCGGGGTCCTCGCCCTGGCCCCCGGCAGCGTGCTCCGCAGCCCCGACCTGAAAAACTACGCGCTCATCCGCGCCGTTCTGGTCAAGGCCGCGCCACCCGCCGAGATCATCGCTCTCCT
>JAHFTH010000200.1 GCA_023269445.1 Lacunisphaera sp. | reverse complement strand
TAAAGATTGTTCGCCTGCACGATCTCACCCTCGGCATCGGTCACGCTCGCCTGCAGGAAATACCACCAGCCGCGATCCGTCTCGGGCAAATCATCCACCTTGCCCGCGGCCAGCGCGGCCTTGGCCGGCGCGGTGCGCCGGGCGGTGATCGCCAGCAAGCCCACCCGCAACTGATAAACACTGCTGCGCGCGCCGTCGTAGGCTTGCAGCGCGGCCTCCGCCGCCGAGAGTTCGCCCGCATCCAGCAATGCGGTCACGAGCGACAACGTCACCCGCTGTCTCGTCCCCGCCGGCACGGATTTGTCGGCGATGATTTCCTTGTAGATGGTGGCGGCCGTCGCCGGGAATCCTGTCTGCAAGGCCTGATCGGCGCGCGCCTCCGTCACGATCCAGCGTCCGGGCACGGCTTGGGCCGCCGCGGACTTGGCCGCCAAGGGGGCCGGGCTCGCCCCCTGCGCAAGGAGCCGGCCGGCCGACAGGCAGAGCAGAAGAATAAGGGGGCGCGCTCGCATCTTCATTGACCGCGTGAATGTGCAGTCCGCGCCACTGACTGGCAAGCGTCGCCTGCTCCAAAGATGTCGGTCTTGTGTAACATGAAAATTCTCGCGCCGTTCTCCCTGTTCCGACACATAGGTGGGCGTTCGGTTCAACCCTTACCTTCATTATGAGTATCGCACTTATCCTCCTCGTGGTCGTCGTCGGCGCCGCCCTGCTCTTCGGCTTCTGGGTCATGGGCGCCTACAACGGCCTCGTCACCCTCCGCAACCGCTTCAAGAACGCCTTCGCCCAGATCGACGTCCAGCTCAAGCGTCGCTACGACCTGATTCCCAATCTCGTCGAGGTCGCCAAGGGCTACATGAAGCACGAGCGCGGCACGCTCGAGGCCGTCATCGCCGCGCGCAACACCGCCTACGCCGCCTCCAAGGCCGCCGCGGCCAACCCCGCCGATGCCGCCGCCATGAAGGGCCTGCTCTCCGCCGAGTCCGGCCTGGGTGGCGCGCTCTCCCGCCTCATGGTCGTCTCCGAGCAGTATCCCGACCTCAAGGCCAACCAGAACATGATGCAGCTCACCGAGGAGATGACCTCCACGGAGAACAAGATCTCGTTCGCCCGCCAGGCCTACAACGACGCCGTCACCTCCTTTAACATCACCCGCGAACGCTTCCCGACCAACCTGATCGCCGGCATGTTCAACTTCGCCGAGGCCCAGCTCTTCCAAGTCGACAGCGCCGCCGAGCGCGCCGCCCCGCAAGTGAAGTTCACCTGAGCCATGCTCAACACGACCAACCCTTCCCTCGCCGGCCAGCGCGTCGTCCGGGAACTTGGCACGGTGCGCGGTATCGTCGTCCGCTCGCGTTCGATCATTGGTAATTTCGGCGCGAACATCCAAACGATCTTCGGCGGCGACATCACCATCTATACCGAGCTGTGCGAACGCGCGCGTCAGGACGCCTATGAACGCATGTGCGCCCACGCCGCCACGCGCGGCGCCAATGCCATCATCGGCCTGCGCTACGATGCCACTGAGGTTATGGCCGGCGTGACCGAGGTGCTCTGCTATGGCACCGCCGTCGTGGTGGAACCGGCCGCCTGACCAATCCGCCACCGGGCATGGACTTCTTTGAGGCTCAGACCAGGCGCCGACGCATCACATGATCGATCTTTGTGAACTGCTCTTCGCTCGTGGCCTTCCCCAAGGCCACCGGCTGACCAAGCTGGTGCGCCATCAATCCAATGAGTGGGACCTCCAGAATCTGGCAGCACACGAACAACTGGATACATACCAATCAAACCAAGGTCGCCCGGTGTTTAACTGCAAATATCTGGTCTCGTTCCTGGGCGAAAAACATTCTCTCGCTCGCCTGCATGGCGTTTACGGGGTAAAGGGTGTTTCTCGGGACGCCAATCGTCCTTGGCCATCCGATTATCTCTACCAGCATGCCTCGCCCGGGCCTCTTTGGTATGACCTCGAAAAGCTACCCGGCTTCACTGATCTAGAAAAACGGGTCGTCATTAAGTGGGGCGCTTCCGCTCGCGCGTGGGTTCAATGGCTGAACTCGCGCGAGGTCATCGAAATCCTACCACACGGTTACGCGCGCGAGTTCCTAGGCTTCGATGAAGTGCTGCTGACCTATCACGAGCTCTGCGAAATGGTGACGAATCCTGCGTCAAACCGTGAATGGCACCGGGCCTTGGGCAGCGTCGCGGGGGTTTACCTCATCACCGACACGCACGATGGTCGCCAATACGTCGGCTCGGCTCACGGAGTCGATGGCATTCTCGGCCGCTGGAAATCGTATGCCAGCACCGGACATGGCGGCAACCGGCTACTCCGAGATTTGCTCCTCAAGAACCCGCAGGCCGCAAAGAGCTTTCAGTTTTCAATACTGCGTGCTTTGCCAACTTCGCTGACCAAGGACGAGATCCTCAGCAACGAGACACTGTATAAGAAAAAGCTAGGTTCACGCGCCCATGGGCTGAACGCCAACTGACCCATGGACTTCTTCGAGGCTCAGGACCGCGCGCGCAAACGAACCCACCGGCTCGTCTTCCTCTTCGCGTTCGCGGTGCTCGGCACCGTGCTCGTCGGCTATGCGAGCGTGATGTTCGCGCTCAACCACTCGGGCGACTTTTCGCAACGCCGCAACCGCCGGTATGACTATCAAGCCATCCAGACTGCGGAACGCCCTTGGTGGAATCCGTCGATCTTCTTTGGCGTCGCCGGTGGCACCATCGCTGTCGTCGGTCTCGCCTCACTTTATAAATGGTCGCAGATGCGCGACGGCGGCTCCGCTATTGCGGAGATGGTCGGCGGCCGGGCGGTTGACCTCAAGACCACCGACCTCCGCGAGCGCAAACTCCTCTACTTCGTCGAGGAAATGTCCATCGCCTCGGGCATCCCCATGGCGGCGGTCTACGTGCTGGAGGACGAGCCCGGCCTCAACGCCTTAGCCGCCGGCCTCACCACCGCCGACGCCGCCGTCGCCGTCACGCGCGGCACGCTCGACAAGCTCACGCGCGACGAGCTGCAGGGCGTCATCGCCCACGAGTTCAGCCACATCCTCAACGGCGACATGCGGCTCAACGTCCGCATCACGTCCATCGTCTTCGGCATCCTCGTCATCGGCCTCCTCGGCCGTGGTATCCTTCAGTCGCTCGGCCGCGCCCGCTCGGGTGGCGGCAAGAAGGACAACAGCATTGTGGTCCTTCTGGCCATCGGTCTCGCCCTCCTGATCATTGGCTACGTCGGCTATTTCTTCGGACGGATGATCCAGGCCGCCGTGTCGCGCCAGCGCGAGTTCCTCGCCGACGCCTCTGCCGTCCAGTTCACGCGCAACCCCGGCGGCATCAGCGGCGCGCTCAAGAAAATCGGCGGCTACGCGCTCGGCGGCACGATGATCAACAACCACGCCGGCGAGATCGGCCACTTCTTCATCGCCCAGGCCTTCAAGTCCAACTTCGGCGGACTCTGGGCCACGCACCCCCCGCTCGACGAACGCATCAAGGCCGTCGAACCCAACTGGGACGGCAAGCTCTTCGATCCGCCCGTGGTCGTGGACATCGCGCACGAATCGTCCGCCATCGCCGGCTTTGGCGGTGGTTCGCGCTACAGCGCCGACGAGACCCTTGAGCGCGTCCATGCCGCGCAGCCCGACCTGCCACGCCCGCGCACTTTCGTCTCCCTGCCCTTCAAGCCGGTGGCTGTGGTCGCCGACATCGGCGCACTGACCGAATCGCACTTCCGCAACGCCCAGCTCCTGCTCGACTCCATCCCCACGCGACTGCGCGAGGCCACCCGCGATTCCGCCACGGCGCAGGTCCTCGTCTACGGCCTGCTGCTCAGCGGTGACAAGGCCGCGCGCGACCAGCAGCAGTCTCTCGTGGCCCAACACGCGGGCCAGCCCGCGGCGGACGAACTCGCCGTCCTGCGCTCCGCCTTCAGCGTCATCGATTCCGCCGTCCGGCTGCCGTTGCTCCAACTTTGCCTGCCCGCCCTGCGTCAGCTCGACGCCACGGCCCTCGATCGCTTCGCTACCACGCTCGACGAGCTCGTCCACGCCGATGGCCACGTGACGCCCTTTGAATATGCCGTGCAGAAAATGCTGCTGAGCCAGCTCCGGCTCGCCCAAGCGCCCACCCGGAAGATGCAGTTCGATTCGTTCGACGGCCTGCACACCGAGATCGCTGTCGTGCTCTCCGCCCTCGCCACGCTCAGCAGTAAGGACACCGCCGCCGCTTTTGCCGCCGGCGCGGCTCAGTTGCCCCTGCTCGCCGGCCAGCTTGCCCTGCTCAACCCCGCCGCGTGCGGCCTAGAGCAAGTGGATGCCGCCCTCGATAAACTCGCCGTCAGCTCTCTGCCCATCAAGAAACGCCTGCTCGTCGCCACGGCCCACGTCATCGCGAGCGACGGCACGGTAACCATTGAGGAAGGCGAACTCTACCGCGCCCTCGCCGCTACCCTCGACTGCCCGATGCCCGCGCTGGGAGCAGCGGCTTAAGTGGCGGCGTCAAAAGGTTTGTCATCGCGAGGCCCGCAGCGCCGGGCCGTAGTGATCCAGATGGATTGCTTCGTCGGCCCACTCTGTGGGCCTTCTCGCAATGACACTTTGAAGTTACACTCTATTTCCTGATCCAACTGATCAGCACCGCCAGCAGGATCGAACCCGCGATCAGGCCGCGGGCCCAGAGTTTTCTCTTCGACTCGTCGGGGATGATCCGGTCCTCGCGCTTCGCCAGCCAGGTGAAGAACACCACCGGCAGAATCATCACGTAGAGCCAGTGCACGCCGAGCTTTTCGAGCACCACCTTGACGTAGTGTGACAGCGACAGTCCGACCAGAAACGACGCGAACAGCAGCGCAAACGTCACGCTGTTGCCGCGCAGACCCTTGATGAACCAGTTGACCGCAAAAATATTCACGGCCGGATTTGAGCCACCCCACCGGCGGCTTGCAAGCCGCCAAGCCGCGCCGCACCTTCCGAGCGTGACCCTCGCGGAGAAACAGCAGCAGATGATCGAGGACCTCGCCCTGATCGAGGATGCGCAGGAGCGGCTCTCCGCCGTCGTCGACCGCGCCCGCTCGCGTCCGCCGCTGCCCGAGACCGAGCGCACCGATGCCAATCGCGTTAAAGGCTGCGTCTCGCTCGCGTGGATCGTCGGCGAGGTGCGCGACGGCCGCTGCCAGTTTCGCTGCGACGCCGATTCACCGCTCGTGCGCGGGTTGCTCGTGCTGCTCTGCGATCTTTACAGCGAGGCCACGCCCGCCGAGGTCGCCGCCACCGAACCCGCGTTGCTCGAGCAACTCGGCCTCGCGCAAAATCTTTCCCCCACCCGGCTCAACGGCCTGCGCAGCGTCCGCGCGAAAATCCGCGACTACGCCACCGCCCAAGCCCGCCTGTAAATCTGTCGCCAAAGCCCCGCTGCCCGGATTTCCCCGAAACTTCCCCGACCCGCCCCCGTCTTTCAGGTAACATCCCCACCATGGCCGACGCGCACGATCACCACCATCATCACGGGCACCACCCGTGCCAGGGCGTTTCCACCGATTTGGCGGACTATTTCCTCACGCGCCGGCAATTCCTGAATCGCATGGGTCTGGGCTTCGGTGCCCTGGGCCTCGCCTCCTTCCTCGACCCGCTCGATCTCCGCGCCGCCGCCAACCAGTTACCGCTCGGGGCCGGCGCGCCGAATCCCCTGCTGCCGAAGCTCCCGCACTTCCCCGGCAAGGCCAAGGCCGTCATCCACATCTTCGCGCAGGGCGCGCCGTCGCACGTCGATACTTGGGACCACAAGCCCGCGCTCTTCAAGATGGACGGCAAATCCATCGGCGCCGATGGCGGCGTGGCCATGGCCTCGCCCTTCAAGTTCACGCGCTACGGCCAGTCCGGCCTCGAGGTCAGCGAACTCTTCGCCAAGACCGCGCAGCACGCCGACGACCTCACGGTCATCCGCTCGATGTTCACCGACATCCCGGCGCACGACGTTGCCACGACGTTCATGAACACCGGCTCGATCCGCATCACCAAGCCCAGCCTCGGTTCGTGGGTCGTCTATGGCCTCGGCACGGAAAACCAGAATCTCCCCGGTTTCATTTCGCTCCGCGGCAACCGCCTCCCGGTCGGCGGCGCGGGCGGCTACGGCTCCGCTTTTCTCCCCGGCATCTACCAGGGCACGAGCG
Organism: Lacunisphaera sp.; assembly: GCA_023269445.1. Classification (GTDB taxonomy): domain Bacteria; phylum Verrucomicrobiota; class Verrucomicrobiia; order Opitutales; family Opitutaceae; genus Lacunisphaera. Next base: position 27 of record JAHFTH010000200.1, on the reverse strand, counting down.
TCAACACCACGCCGCAGAACGTGCAGC
>JAHFTH010000285.1 GCA_023269445.1 Lacunisphaera sp. | reverse complement strand
GCGGATGAACGCGGATATGGCAATGATGCATGGGTAGGGCGGTTCTGCTGGAGGGCCCGCAGAGACGCGGGCCCTCCAACGGCGGGATCAGCGATCCCGCCCTACAATCGAATCTCGGTCACGGCGTGGACCCATTCCTCGAGGTGGCGGGTGAGGCGGGCCCCGGTTACGGTGTCAGCGGTCTGCGCGGCGAGCGGCTGGTTGAGCAGTTGCGCGGCGGCATCGCGGTCGGTGGCTGTGAGGTCGGGCCACCACTGTTGTTTCACCGGATAGCCTTCGTCGCGGAGCAGGCAATAAAGTGCCTTGAGCCAGACGACATCGGGGCGGCCGCCCGCCGCGAGGGCGGCGAGGCTGGTGCGCAGCAGCTCAGTGACATCTGCGCGGGATTCGTCGGGCACGGGATTGCGGCTGAGCAAAGTGCCGAGGGCTGCTGCTGCCTTGAGCGCGTCGTAGGAGCGGCCGATGCCGTCGTGGCGCTGGATGAAGCGATGTTCCTTGATGAACCAGGTGCGGCCTTGGTTGGTGGATTCCAGCCAGAGCTCGGCCTCGTCGAACAGGTCGAGCGGGGTGGAGGCGGTCTTGGCCTGCTTGATCCGCCGCAGCAGGTGCAGCACGCCGTGGTCGGCGGAGAAGGCCGTCACTTGCTCGAACGCATCGGAGCCGGAGGGCTGGCGGGCGAGGATGAAAGCGGTGGTCTGGAGCTGCTGGCCGGGCACCGGGAGTGAGAGTGAAAGTGAGAGTGAAGGTGGGGCGCAGGTGATAAAGGGAAATTCCCTTTCACTTTCCCCTTTCACTTTCACTCTGGAGGGCGTCTGCCCGCCAGACGGGCAGCACGGCGCCGCAGGAGATGACGGTCTTCATGCCTTCGCCGACCGACATCTCGAGCTCGATGATTTCGGTGCGGGGGAGATACATGAAGAAGCCGTTGACCGGGCTCGGGCAGGTGGGGACGAAGACCGCCCAGTGCTCGGTCGGGAGTTGCGCGTGGGGCTCGCCGGCAGTCTTGTTGGTGAGAAAGCCGAGCGCGTAGGAACCGGCGCGGGGGAACGGCACGAGCACGACCTTGCTGAACTGGTTGCGATCCTTCGCCCCGAAGGTCTCGATGAACTGCTTCACGCTGTTGTAGAAGCTGCCGATGCCGGGAATGTGCTGGATGAAGCGCTCGGCGGCGGCGCCGATGAGCCGGCCCAAGAAGAGGCGGGAGATATAGCCGAGCCCGGTAATGAGCGCGAGGGCGATGACCGTGGTGATGACATCCCAGAAAATAGCCGGCAGGTGCTGGAGCGGATCCGGCAGGTAGGGGGAGAACAACGGGGTGATCGATCCACCGATGAAGCTGATGATCAGGCGCAGCGCCCAGACGGTCACGACCAGCGGTGCGACCAGTAGAATGCCGGTGAGGAAGGCGTTGCGGAGGGAAGTGAAACGGGATTCGGCCATGAGCAAGCGGCAGACTACGCAAAGTCGCCCGGACGCAAAGGGAAATCAAACGAGCTTGAACGCAGGGAGGGCATTGGCCGCGCGCAACAGTTTCATGGCCCGGGCCTCCGCGGCGCGCATCCGGCGCTTCTTGGCGGGCTGCAGGTCGTCGTAGCCGGCCAGATGCAGCCAGCCGTGGACGACGTAGAGCGTGAGCTCGGTGGCGAAATCATTTTGGAGGGCTCGCGTCCCTGCGAGCCGCGGCCCGCGGGGACGCGGGCCCTCCACCAATCCCACGTAACGGGCCGCAGTATCCGCCGAGACGCAAATCTCGCCGGCGAGTCCGGCCTTTCGGTCGCCTTCGAAGGTGATGACGTCGGTCGCCGTCGGGTCGGCCATGAAGTCGCCGTGGATTTTCGCCAGCGCCGGGTCGGTGAGAAAGACGAGGGAGAGTTCACCGGGCGGGCAGCCGCCGAGAAATTTCGCGGCGGAGGCATCAAGCACGGCGACCGCCCGGGCGATGGCGGGCCGGTTGAGGCGCAGGCGCGGGTGGGCGTTGCGGATGGAGATGGGCCGCTTCATGGTAGGGGCGGAGA
>JAHFTH010000199.1 GCA_023269445.1 Lacunisphaera sp. | reverse complement strand
ACAGTCCTCACCGTCCTCAGTGTGCAGCCAGTGCAGGTCGAGCTCCGGAAACATCTTGTCCATCGCGCGGCGCAGCCCGCCGACCTCCAGCACGACGATGCCGTGCGGCTGGAGCCGCTCGCGCGCCTGCTGAAAAATTTTGCGGATGATATCGAGCCCGTCGCGTCCGCCATCGAGTGCCATCGCGGGCTCCTTGGTGAACTCCTCCGGCAGGCCGCGCAGCTCGCGCGTCGGCACATAGGGGGGATTGGACAGGATGAGGTCGTAGCGCACCGGCTCGACCTCGTCGAAGACATCGGAGTGGTGCAGCTTGATGCGTTTCGCAAGGTGGTGGGCCGCGACGTTGAATTTCGCCACCGCCAGCGCATCGAGCGAGAGCTCGATCGCATCCACCTTCGCCGCCGGAAACTGGTGCGCGAGCAGCACGGCCAGACACCCCGAACCGGTGCAGATGTCCACGGCGCGCTTCACGGGTTTGCCTTCCGGCAGCCAGTGCGGGATCTGCCCGGGCAGGAGTTCGAGAAAATAGCTGCGCGGGATGATCACGCGCTCGTCCACGTAGAAGCGGTGTTCACCGAGAAAGGCCTCGCGCGTCAGGTAGGCGGCGGGCACGCGCTCGTCGATGCGACGGCGGAAAATTTCCTCCACCCGTCCGGTCTCTTCGTCCGTCAGTTTATTTTTCAGCACCGCCGGTTTGCTATCGAGCGGCAGCCTGAGCGCGTGGAGGAGCAAATACAACGCCTCGTCATGCGCGGTCGTCGCCACTTGGCCGAGCGCGACATCCTTGCGAGCGTAGGCCCGTTGCGCCCATTGCAGCCAATCGCCGAGGGTGCGGGGTTTCGCCGGCATGGGTCAGGCTTTGCGCGCCATGGTCGTGTGCGAATGCTGGCGGATGTGCTCGGCGCAGTAGCACTCCTCCCCGAGACATTGTGAGCAATAACGGAAATCCTCCTGCGGGTGCGTGCGGTCGGTCTTACCGCAAACATGGCAGCGATGGCGCGGCTCGTCTTCGCTTTGCTGAAAGGCGGTGCGACGGACCTGCTGGCTCATGTGCCGTCGGCCGGTTTTGATTCGCTGCACGATATCCCGGGCGAAAAAGACCAGAAAGTTGCCCGTGGCCGCCAGCACCCCCAAGCGGGTCGGCCAGCCGCCGATCGCAAACAGGTAGGCAAAACTCAGCCACATCACGAGGGCGAACCACTTGATCTTCACGGGCAGGATGAAGAACAGGTAGAGCTCGAAGTCGGGATTAAGAAAGGCAAAGGCCAGAAAAACCGAGACCGCAAAAAAAGCATACCCCGTCACCTGGTCGGGCGTGAGAAAAGCGACTGAGACCGTCAGCAACCACCCGAGCAGGAAGAACAAGTTGAACCGGAATACGCCCCAGTAGTTTTCCAACGCCTGGCTGATCATGTGGAAAAAATACCAGCTGAGCGCCAGAAACACGGCCCCGACCAACGTCAACTGGCCCAGGACCGGCGGCACCAGCACAAAGGTGAACAAACGCCAAATTTCGCCCTGCAAGACTAGGGCTGGCAGGAACATGATCGCCCGCACGTCAAACTGGGCGAGCAGGGCGAAGCCGCAAAACATCACCTGTCCGCCGATGATATAAAGCGCGAGGTTGGGGATCGCGAAGCGACCGAACACGCGTTCGAGGCGGTTGAAGAAACCCATGCCCGCTACTTTGCGCTGGGCCGGGCCAGCTCGTCCAGCAAAGTCTGCTTCTGCTTCTGGAGCACTTCCTCGGTGACCGTGATCATTAGGGCGCGGGCGTGGTCGGGGCGACCGAGCTTGATCAGCACGTTGGCGGCCTGCAGTCGGATGGTCTGTTGCTCGATCCCGGGTTTCGCGTGCTGCTCGAGGGCGCTCCACAGCGCGAGGGCCTCGTCCCACCGGGGAGTTTCCAGATCGTAGTAAGCCTCGGCCTGGCGGTAGGCGTAGGCATAAATATCGGGCGCGAGCTCGGCGCCGCGTTTGAACGCATCGAGCATGGCCTTGTCCAGCGAGGCGCGCGTGAACTGCCCGGTGGCGATGAGGTCGTCGCGTCCTTCCGTGAGCAGTTTGCCGAGGTGGTAGTGGTAGAGCGGCTCTTTCGGCGCCAGATCGATCGCGGCCATCAACCAAGGGAGCGCTTCGGCCGGCTTGCCATCTTCGGCGAGGAGGCGCGCCATTTCGTTTTTCACGAGCGGAATCCCGGGGTCGAGCTTGTTGGCCTTGAGCAGAAAACTGGCGGCCTCGCGCGTCATGCCGACCTGGCTGAGCAGCAGACCATAGGCGACATAGGCGGCGGCGAAGTCGGGGCTTTTCTGGATGAGCACGTCATAGCTGTTGATGACGCTCTGTAGTTCGCCACGCAGCCAGGCTTCATCGGGATGATCTTTCTCCGCCTCGGCCCGGGCGAAAATTCCTTTTTGCCGCGCGACGATGTCCCGGAGATTTTTCTCTGCCAGGGTTTCGGCTGCGGCCGGCCCGGCCGCCAGTAGGAGCAAGAGGGTGGCGAAAAGTATTCTCAGCGGGAACAGCATGCCCCTACGACACGGACCGCCTCGAATCGTTCAAGGCTTTACGTCGCTTCTAATCCTGCGCTGCAGCAGGATTGATAGCGGTGAAAACGTAAAATTCACCCGATTGGCACGTGCTCGGTGGCACCGAACGTGCTATGGTGTGTCCAGTCGCAAGACTATTGCTTTCAAGGAACCCTCAAGATCGAGTTCTTTGAATTTCCTAATCCTCGTTCTTGCGGTTCACCGCGAGAAATCCCGAGTGATGGACGTCGCCGGACCCCGGCGGCGTTCAATTTGGCGGGTTTCGGCGCGTGGTCGCCGGGACTGGCCAGGATTACATTGTGTGCGGTTTTCTGTCGGGTGCCACGCGGTGGCTACATCGCGTTGCGTATTGCCCCAAAGCAGACTTTTGCCGCCACCGACCTTTTACCGGGTCGGTGGTGGTGAAACGAGGCGCCTAACCTGCGGTCATTCCGGCCGGTGGCGGCACCTTGCCTGAACAAGAAAACAAGCCTCCGCCTCACCGCGGAGATTACAGCCATGAACATGAAATCCAAACTAGCCCTCAGCCTCGGTCTGCTCGCGGCGCCCCTCGCCTTAATGGCGTGGTCGCCCGAGAAGGCCTATGTCGAGTCCTACCACATGCACACCGATGCTCCGGTGCCGACCTCCGTCATTATGCCGGAAGTCAGCGCCAAGTTTGCCGGCGCGCAGGTGGTGCTCGAGTTCGTCGTTGATCCGACGGGCAAACCGACGTCCATCACGTCGGTCACGCCCGGTGCCGATGCCGAACTGGTGGCCTCGGTCACCGCCGCCGTGGCGCAGTGGAAATTCTCCCCTGCCTACGTCGCCGGCAAGCCCGTCGCCCGCAAGGTCGCGTTGCCCGTGAACATTGTCTCGTTCGACAGTGGCTCGAGCTTCGCGGTCAACTAAAGTAATAAAGCAAGCAACCAGGGCCGTCCTTCGCGCAAGCGGGGGGCGGCCCTGTCATTTTCCCCCACACGTTACGTCCGGTGCCGGGCGCAGAATCCGCCGCCACGCGAGCAGGACAATCCAGGCCAGCAACATGGTGGTGACCGTGTGGCTGAGGTAGTGCGCGCCCTTGAGCATTTGATAGCCGCCCATCAACCAGCCCACCCCGAGGCCGAGCGCGAGCCCGCCATATTTCCAGGTCCGCGTGCGGCGCAGCCACATCAGGCCGAGCAGCGCAAACCCGCCGCTGGCGTGCCCGCCGGGAAAGCAGTGACCCCGGCGGTCGGGCTTATCGTTTTCGGGATAAGGCGAGCAGAGTTTCACGTAAGCGACGTCGCCGCCATAACGCCGGATTTCGGCGGGACAAAACGTATTGGTGGTGTCCTTCCCCAGGCCCGCGAGGACCGGCACCGTGACCAAAACGAGCAGCGCGACCCAGAGATCGCGCCGGCCAAAGCGAAATTTCTCGCGCCAACGTCCGGGCCCGACTGCGAGCGCCAGCACGGCCACCGCCAACAGAATGATCGCCACTTTCGGCCCCGTGTAGAAAATCAGCCGGCCCAGCGGATCCGCCGCGTCCACCACCCAGCGTTTATGGGCGAAGTCGTAGAAATGGTCCTGCAACGCAAGGTCGAGACCGGTGAACTCGAACAGGGCGATCGAGCAGGCGAGCAGCAGCAGCGCGGGCCAGAGCGTGCGGTCGAGACCGACGGAGCGGAGCGTCATGGCGCCGAGGCTGCGTTCTTTTTCCGGCCGAGCAAGCGTTTGAAGTCGAAGTTGACCCGCAGCTTGGCGTTGAGCCCGACATCATTGCCATCGGGCCCGTGCGTGAGCCGCAGGCCGAGGCCCAGCAGCCATTTGCTGTTGGAGCCAAAAGTGTATTTCGGCGGGATGACCCACACCACACTGGGCCGCACAGCATAGACGTCGCGGTTGGTCGTGCCGAAAAACCGGGTGGTGTAGTAAGTGGCTTCCAGCGCATAGGTCGTCGGTCCGTGCTCGAACAACACGCCGCCGGAGAAATTGATCGAATCATCGCCCAGTTCGTTCTTCTCCAGCGCGCCCCGGGTGGTCGTCTGGGTGACATCATCCCACCCAAAGCCCGCGAACACCCGCCAGGCCGGCGACTGTTCCAGCTGGTGCGAAGCCGTGATGAAGGGCGCGGTGTGTCTCAACCCGTCGGTGACATCGATCGGGGGACTGCCCATCGGTTGCTGCCAGTTGAGCCCGACCGAGGTGTCCCAGCCCAGGCCGAGCGGATCGCCAATCCGGTATTTGGTGCCGAGGTGAATCGTGGAAAAACCGCTGTCTTGGAAAAATCCGCCGCGCTTCAGCCCGTGGGTGAAGTAGGCGTCGGCCTCGGTGGAGACCTCCCAGCGGCTGGTGAGGCCGTAACGAAAGCCCAGCGCCGTGCGCAGGTGGTCGCGCTTGGTGAGGTCGCCCAGATGCGGGTGCACCACCAGTCGGAACGAGTTTTTCTTTTCCGTGCGCGGGAGCACGCTGTTGAAGACGCCCTTGATCTGCAGGTCGTCGTCCGAGGGCTTGTTCTTCACGGGCACAGGCGGACTCTCGTCGGCCAAGACTAGTCCGCTCAAGAGCATCCCACCCAGCAACCAGCCGATGCACCGCATCCTCATGGCTTGGTCGCGGCGGTGTTTTCCACTCCGGGTTTCATGGCACGGGCAAACTCATCCGGGCTTAGCTCACGGTAGAGGTTGTGTTCGTAGAGGTAGCTCGCGGCTTGGTAATAGCTGACGGCCTCCGCCAGCAGTGTCTGGTTCAGGGGCTGCTCTGTGAGCCCGAAGTTCGTGCGGTTGTAGCGGTATTGCGTCTGCCGCCGCACGGGGTTGAGCACGATGAAGTCATCGCCCTTCAGCAGGCCGAGCTTCTGGTAGGTGCCGACGAGGACGCGCGCCTCCGACGGATCCGTCTGCCGGACATCGCGGCCGAAGAACCGGCTGGGATACGTCCAGTTGAGCAGGCCGAGCAGGGTCGGCGCATAATCCACCTGGCTGGTGAGCGTGCGGATGTGCCCGGGGGCAATGTGGCCGCCGGGCGCGAAGATGATGAGCGGAATATGGTAATTCTGCACCGGCAGCTCGGTCTTGCCCGCGCTGGAGGCGCAATGGTCGGCGACAATCACGAAGACGGTGTTCTTGAACCAGGGCTTGCTCTCGGCGTCGCGCAGGAACTTGCCGATGGCGTAGTCGGTGTATTTCACCGCACCGGGCCGGCCGGAAATTTTGGACGGCAGGTCGATCCGGCCCTCCGGAAAGGTGTAGGGCCGGTGATTCGAGGTCGTCATCACGAAATAATGGAAGGGCTTGCCCGTGGCCGCGCTCGCGTCGGCTTCGCGCAACGTCCAGCGAAACAGGTCCTCGTCGCACACGCCCCAGACATTGGCGAAGGTGTTGTCGGCCGGCGGCACGCCCGTGCGATCAATCACCCGGTAGCCGTTGTGCCCGAAAAAATAGTTCATGTTGTCGAAGTAGCCATAGCCGCCGTAGATGAAGGCCGTGTCGTAGCCCTTGGCGCGAAAGACGGAGCCGAGCGTGAACATGTCTTCGTTGCGCGGCCGCTTGATCATCGAGCGACCGGGCGTTGGTGGCAGTGAAAGGGACAGCGCCTCCATGCCCCGGTCGGTGCGCGTGCCCGTGGCGTAGAAATTATCGAAGACGAGGCTCTTGGCCGCGATGTCCGCCAGGTTGGGCGTGAGATTGGTGGCGTGGTTGAAGATGCTCAGG
>JAHFTH010000020.1 GCA_023269445.1 Lacunisphaera sp. | reverse complement strand
CTGGCTGCTGTAAGTCTTGAACTCGGGCTTGAGGCATTCGCCGAAGCACACGGCCTTGCCGGCGATGACGTGCATGAGCGGGCCGCCCTGGCCGCCGGGGAACACGGCGGAGTCGATGGCTTTCGCGTGCGCTGCTTTGCACATCGTGAGACCGCCGCGCGGGCCGCGCAGGGTCTTGTGCGTGGTGGTCGTGACGAAATCGGCGTGCGGGAAGGGCGAGGGGTGGTGGCCGGTGGCGACGAGGCCGGCGATGTGGGCGATGTCGGCGAAGAGCAGTGCGCCGACCGAGCGGGCGATCTCACCCATGCGGGCGAAGTCGATGACGCGCGAGTAGGCGGAGGCGCCGACGGTGATCATCTTGGGCTTTTCGCGGAGGGCGATGGCGGCGAGCTCGTCATAGTCGATCAGGCCGTTGTCCTCGCGGACGCCATACTGGCAGAAGTTGTAGAGCTTGCCGGAAAAATTGGCGGGGTTGCCGTGCGTGAGATGGCCGCCGTGGCTGAGGTTCATGCCGAGGATCTTGTCGCCGGGCTGCAGCACGGCGGTGTAGACGGCGAAGTTGGCCTGCGAGCCGGAGTGCGGCTGGACGTTGGCGTGCTCGGCCCCAAAAAGTTTCTTCGCGCGCTCGATGGCGAGGACCTCGACTTTGTCGACCTGCTCGCAGCCGCCATACCAGCGCTTGGCCGGATAACCCTCGGCGTATTTGTTGGTGAGCACCGAGCCCACGGCCTCGATGACGGCCGGGTAGGTGAAATTTTCCGAGGCGATCAACTCGAGGTGGCTCTGCTGGCGGGCGAATTCGCCGGTGATGACGGCGTAGACTTCGGGATCGAGCTGGGCGAGAGGAGCGGCATTAAGCGACATGAGGAAATTTTCGATTTTGGATTCTTGAGTTTCGATTGGCCTGAAGCAGAAAGCAGTCGAAATCAAAAATCGAGAATCGAAAATCGAAAATCAGGCCTTCCGGGCCGGCAAGAGTGTCTTAAGGAAGGCGATGATGCCCGGCACGGCCTCGACCATCTCGTCGCGGCAGGATTCGTAGAGCTTGAGCGGGCCGCCGTAGGGATCGCCGATCTCCTTGACGGCGGGCGGGGGCAGGAATTCGCGGAAAAGATGCAGGTGGGCCGGCACAGGCCGGGCGCGCTGCCGGATGATGGCGAGATGGGAATCGGTCATGCCGAAGACCGCGAGCGAATCATCGAGCATTTTCTGGGTGAGGCCCTGGCTGTGGAGGTCGCTGATATCGATTCCGACCTTCTTGAGCGCGGTGACGGAGTTTTCCGAGACGGCCTCGCCGGTGTGCGCGGCGACGCCGGCAGAGATGACTTTCAGGCTGCGCAACGGTTCGGGTTGGGCGGAGAGCGCGTGGGCGAGCAGGCCCTGGCCCATCGGGCTGCGGCAGATGTTGCCGGTGCAGACGATGAGGATGTGACCGGGGGAGGGCATGGATGCAGCGGTAAGCTGTAAGCTTTAAGCGTTAAGCTAAAGACAGAAAAGACAGGAAGGCAAAGTCAGGGGGTAGTAGTCTGTGTAGGTCGGGGTTTATCCCCGACAGCCATGTCGGGCGTAAAGCCCGACCTACAATATCACCGCTTCAACGCCAGCAGCGCACGGTGCAGATGCACGGCGCGCTGGAGGACACGGTCGGTCAGGACTGCGGGCGAAGCACCGGGCTTCGCGGGGTCGGCTTCGGGCGGATGAGCGTCGTGATTGCCGTTCTTGAACTCGTGGACGAGGGTGGCCTCGTCGAAACGTTCCTTCTCGATCTTGCCCGCGATGAGCGAGGCGAGGGCGGTGCCGGTCTCGAGGGCGTCGTAGGCGGAGCGGTCGGCTTCGGGGGTTTGCGCGATAATCACCTGCGCGACCGGGACGGAGTCTTTCACGCCGAGCGTCACCAGCGGGGTCGCGGTCGTGGTGAGGATCGCGGCAACCGCGGCTGGAGTGGCCGGGCTCACGAGCACGTAGAGGTTGGGTTTCGCCGGCTGGCTGTTCAATTCCCGAAGGCCGTCAGCCGCAGCGGGCTCGTCGGCCGTGTAGCGCAGGTCGAGGACGAGGGCATTCGGGCGAAGCAGGGCGGAGCGCAGGTCTTGGGCGGACTTGGCCAGGGAATTTATCCGCAGGTAGATCAGGCCCTGGCCGAGGTCGGTGGGTTCGATGGCGCAAACCGGGGCCGAGAGAACGAGAAGGAGAACGAGGAAAGAGAATGATCTCATGGGCGGTTGAGCTGACGGGCGCCGATGTCGCGGCGGTAGTATTTAGAGGCGCACTGGATCTGTTCGCAGGCGGCGTAGGCGCGGTCGGCGGCCTCGCGGAGCGTCGGGGCCAGCGCGGTGTCGCCGAGCACGCGACCGCCGTTCATCACGATCTGGCCGGTGGCGTTTTTCGCCGTGCCGGCGTGGATAATAGAGGTCTGAGGTGGGAGGTGGGCCGGGAAAGTGATGACGTCGCCTTTCGGGTAATTGTCGGGGTAGCCTTTCGCGGCGATGACGACGCAGATGGCGGCGTCGGGTCGCACGTCGAGTATCTGGCCGCGCAGTTCGCCGCGCGCCGCGGCCCAGAGCAGGGCGAGAAAATCGCTCTTGATGCGCGGGAGCACGACCTGCGTCTCGGGGTCGCCGAAGCGGGTGTTGTATTCGAGCACGCTTGGGCCGTCGGCCGTGAGCATGATGCCGATGAAGAGCGTGCCGCGAAAGGCGATGCCCTCGGCGGCGATGGCGTCGACGGACGGCTTGACGATCTCGCGGTCGATGCGGGCGAGCAGCGCGGGCGTGACGACCTCGGCGGGCGAGTAGGTGCCCATGCCGCCGGTGTTGGGGCCGGTGTCGCCGTCGCCGATGCGCTTGTGATCCTGTGAGACGGGGAGAATGACGTAGTCACGGTCGGAGACGACAACGAGAATCGAGGTCTCGTCGCCGAACATGCAGTCCTCGATGAGAATCTGGCTGCCGGCGGAGCCGAATTTATTACCGGCAAGCATGTCGCGCACCGCCGCCTCGGCCTCGGCGAGGGACTGGGCGACGACCACGCCCTTGCCGGCGGCGAGGCCGTCGGCCTTGATGACGATCGGGGCACCGCGCTTCTGCAGGTAGGCGAGTGCGGGCTCGACCTCGGTGAAGATGCCAGCCGGCGCGGTCGGGATTTTATACTTCAGCAGGATCTGCTTGGTGAAAACCTTGGAAGCCTCAAGGCGGGCGCCGTCGGCCTTGGGGCCGTAGGCGGGAATGCCGGCCTTCATCAGCGCATCCACGAGGCCGAGCGAGAGCGGCACCTCGGGTCCGACGACGACGAACTCCACTTTCTCCTTCTGCGCCAGCGCGACGAGTCCGGCGATGTTGTCGGCCGCGACGGGGAAGCAGGCCACCTCATGCGCGATGCCCGCGTTGCCCGGCGCGCAGAGGAGGCGCGGCTTCGCCGGGGAAAGGGCGAGTGATTTCACGAGCGCGTGCTCGCGTCCGCCGGAGCCGACGAGGAGAACGGAAGAAGGAAGTTTGTTAGCCACGGATGACACAGATGGGCACGGATGAAGCCCGGCGTAAAGCCGTCGGTGAATGATAAGTTACTTCCCCTTGAGCTTGTTGATCGAGAGCAGGTCAAGAGCGTCTTTGGCGATGGGCTTGAGATCTTCTGGCAAACCAAGCGAGCGAGTTTTACCGGCAGCGATCATCAGGAGAGCAAAAGCCAGCAAAGATAAAATGGCGAGGAGGGTCATCCCTAAGTTATATCCGCCGAAAAGCTGAATGATAATACCGACGAACGTGCCCACACCGCAGAGAATCAGTAAGATGAAGCAAGCATGGTAACAAAGAGAGCCCAGTGCCCGGCTTAAAAACAACCGCCTGGCTTGCTGCGGCGTGAACTCGTGCTCTGTAGTGAAGCGAAACTCATTGTGCTTCGTATAGTGGATACCCAGCGGTGCAGTTGTGAGGAACAACAACAGCAGGAAACCGGACTCCCGGTCGTGATAGATATGCCGCCACTCGATGGTGTGGGTGGGTTTAGCCGATTTGTTGGTGCTCTGTGCGGCAGTGGTGTAAGCCGCGAATGCATCCTCTCTTTTCGGAAACAGCGTGCGGAATTCTCCAAAACGATCCGACGTTTTAAAGGTGTGCAATTGGTCTGGAGTCAGATCCATAGCCGAAGTTGCGCTCACAGCACCTTGAGCGTCTTGCGGTAGAAGGCGATGACCTCGGCGGGGTCGTCGGTGAAGAGGATGTAGTCGTTCATCCAGGCCGGGGCGCGCTGGTCCTTGATCATCGTGCGGACCTGGCGGCGGAGGTCGCCCCAGAACTTGGCGTTGAAGAAGACGTAGGGGACGCGGGGGCGGATGCCGAGCTTGAGGTTGCAGAGCTCGATGCCGATCTCCTCGAGCGTGCCGACGCCGCCGACGTTGAAGACGCAGAAATCGGCCGCCTCGAACCATTTTTGCCGGAAGTGGCGGGAGTTTTCCTGGAAGGTGTTGAAGAAATCCACACCGAGCTCGGGGGGCTGGGCCTCGAGTTCGAGGAAGCAGGCGCCGGTGAGGGCGCCCTTGCCGCGGGCGGTCTCGGTGGCGAGGCGCATGACGCCGCCGCCGCCGCCGGTGAGAACGCCGAGGTTGGAGCCCATGAAGGTGGTGAGCTGGTGGACGAGGGCGGAGATGCGGTCGGTGTCAGTCTGGTCGAGGCCGACGGCGGAGCCGTAGAAGGCGAGGATGGTGGACTCCTGGAACTTGCGGCCCATCTCCTCGCGGACAAAGAAGCCGTGGCCGCGCTTGTAGACGTGGAGGTAGAGATCCTTGGTGATCTCGTCATACCAGTAGACGGAGAGGCCGATGGCGGCGAAGGTGTCGAGCCGGGCGTGGGCGTTGGACGAGAGGAAGTAGCCGTGGGTGCGCGAGGCCTTGCGGAAGACGAGGCGCTTGAGCTTCAGGTCGCCACCGAGACGGGTGATGAGTTCCATGTTTTCGAGCAGGTCGGGGAAATAATCCACGATGAGCGTGTCGGCATCCGCGGCGTGGGAGTCGAGGGCCTGGATCATGGTGCGCGCACCGAGGGGGCAGGCGTCGGTGGCGAGGAGTTTCTTCAAGCCGTCGTCGTTGGCGCGGATGAGGACCGCGCGGTTTTCCATCGTGGCGCTCTGGCCGCGGACGGTGATGTGGGTCTTGGGCTTGGCCTCGGCGAGGTCGAGGGCCGGGGAGGAGTCGAGGCACTTGTAGAGACTCTTCGTCGTGGCGAGGAGGCGCTGGCGTTTCTTGGCGAGGATCTTGGCTTCCGAATCCTCAAGCGGCGGGGCGCGGAAGATTTCGACCGACACCATGGGGTTCACGACGGGTTGATCGCCGGTGTTGTAGACTTCGAGCATGATGTTGGTGCCGGAGGTCTTGATGGGATCGAGGAGGACGGCGGAGGTGTGGAGGCCGAAGTTGCCCTCGCCGGGATTGAGCACGACGAAGTGCTCGCGGAGATACATGGAGCAACTGGTGAGGACGCCGGAGCGGGGGGCGATGGTGAGCGGGGATGCGTCGTGGCGGACCTGGACCTTGTCGAGGAAGCTGCGGCCGGCGTAGCCGGAGACGATGTGCTCGAAGTTAATGCGGCTCAGGCGGGGGTTGAGTGTGTAGCTGACCGGGTGCGGGGTGAAGAAGACGCGGCCGGAGCTGTCGATCGAGATCGTGTTGGGCAGCTTGAGGAGGTTTTCCTTGATGGCAGACCAGATCTCCGTGGAGGAAAGCTTGGCGGCAGCGGGGGCGAAAAAGAGCCGGCCGACGGGCACGCCGGGGCGGAGGAGTTTCTGCCAGTAGGCGGCGTTGGGGAAGCTGCGGTCGTAGACGAAGGCCTCGACGGCGAGCAGCACGCGGTTGCCGTCGAGGGCCGGCTTGGCTTGGCCGATCATCTCGATACCGATGCGGGCGAGCGAACTGCGCTCGGTGAAACGCAGAGTGGCCAGTTGGGTTTTAAGAAAATCCATCTCAGCCGGGTGGCGCGGCCAGAAAGCGAGGGTGAGGGCCGCCCGGTCGGCGCCCTTGGCTTTAATGGTGAGAATCTGGCCGTCGGTGCTGTGCCAGAATTGGTTTTCGTTCATGGGATTGGAGAGGGTGAGGGCGGGGGTGGGGGGAGACAAGCCCGGGTTGGGGTGAGGCCGGAGGGAGATTTCCCGCCAAAGGGGTTGATTTTTTTCGAGCAGGTGAGCAATTTCTCGCTCTTTTACGGCACAAATCCGCCCGGGCCGTTTCCCAACCGGGCTTAAGTTACTCCATGAAATTCACCACCCAACTCACTGCCGGTCTGCTCAGCCTAGGCCTGCTCGTCATCGCTTCTGCGGAAGATGCGGTTAAATTCAGCGTCCCTGGTGTCACAGCCGGCGCGCCGGCCCCGGCCAAGCCTGCGGCTCCAGCCGTCGCTGCTCCCGCCTCACCTGTGGTCGCCGCGCCTGCGGCGGTCAAGTATTCCGAAGCCGAACTGATGGAGGCCTACGGTTACATCTTCGTGCTGCAAACCCGGGTGGCCGGTCAGCTGCAGGCCCTCGAGATCACGCCCACCCAGAAAGAGGCCATGATTCGCGGCATCAGCATGGCGCTCAATGGCAAGGAACTGCCCTACGACCCCAAGCAAATCCAAACTCAGTTGCAGGATTTCATGGGCAAGAAGCAGGACATCTTCATGGGCAAGCTCAAGGCCCAGCAAGTGACCGCCAGCAGCGAATATTTTGCCAAGCTCAAGGAGAACAAGAACGTGGTCGAGCTGCCCAGCGGCCTGCGCTACGAGATCGTGAAGGCCGGCACGGGAGCCGTCGCGAAGCCCGGGCAGATCGTGACCATCCACTACACCGGTGCATTGGTCAGCGGCCAGGTGTTCGACAGTTCCATCGAGCGCGGCCAGCCCGCCGACCTGCTGCTGCAGCCGGCCTCGGCCCAGAATCCGACCGGGGTCATCACCGGCATGTTTGAGGGTCTCCAGAAGACCGGCATCGGCGGCAAACTGAAGCTGCACATCCCGGCGGCGCTGGCTTACGGCGAAGAGGGCAACCAAGGCATTCCGCCTAGCGCGGCGCTGGTCTTCGAGGTTGAGATCATCGGGGCGAAAGACGCCCCGAAAGAGCCGGCCGCCAAGTAAGCGGCAGCGCAGTCAGAATTTCCCCACGCCTCCCCCACCGGGAGGCGTTTTTCTTGCGCCAGTGCGCCGCGGGGTGTTCGCTGGCGCCGTCGCATGGATACCAACCTCTATCTCGTCGGCTTCATGGGCACGGGCAAAAGCACCGTGGGCCGCCAGGTCGCGCGGCAGATGGGTTTTGAGTTTCTCGATAGCGACCACGAGATCGAGCGGCAACAGGGCCAGCCGGTCTCGCAGATCTTTGCCGAGCAGGGCGAGGCCAAGTTCCGCGCGCTTGAGCGGAAATTCATCGAGCACGGGCACCCGGCGAAGAAGTGCATCGTTTCATGCGGCGGCGGGCTGGTGGTGCCGCCGGGGATGCTGGAACTCCTGCGCAGTCGCGGTGTGGTCATCTGCATGCACGCCCCGATCGAAACCATTCTCAAGCGCACGATGCACGCGACGCACCGTCCGTTGCTGCAGGTCGAGGATCCGGAGCAACGCTTGCGCGAGCTCTATGCCCAGCGTGAGGAACTTTACCGACGCACCGGCACGATGGTGCTGACCGACAAGCGACCGCTGCGCGAGATTGCGACGCATGTGCTGCGCGTCTACCGGCAGGAAGCGGCGTCATTCGGCAAATGACCGCGCCAGCGGGAGGACTACTGGCGGGTGCAGCCCGGGAAACGTTGCGCGAGAAGCTGCGGGCGCTTGGGTTTGATGAGGTGCGATTTGCCCGCGTCGGTCCGGGCCGGGAGGACAGTCTGCGCGAGTGGCTGGCGGCGGGTCATCACGCCGATATGGCCTGGATGGAGCGGACCGCCGAGAAGCGGATGAATCCGGACCTGGTGCTGGCTGGGGCACGCTCGGTGATTTTGCTCGGGGTCAACTACTGGTCCGAAGCCTCAATCGAAAATCAAGAATCAAGAATCGAAAATCCAAAGTGGGCGCGGTATGCGCTGCACGAGGATTACCACGACACGATCAAGCCGGGGCTGGCGGCAGCGGGCCGGTTGCTGGAGCAGGAGTGCGGTGCGGCGGAAACCGATTACCGTTACTATGTGGACACCGGCCCGGTGCTGGAGCGCGGCTGGGCGGCGCGCAGCGGGCTGGGGTTTCGCGGCAAGAACGGCATGCTGATTTCCCGCACGCACGGTAACTGGCTTTTTCTCGCGAGCATTCTGGTGCGGCAGGAGATCGAGCCCGATGCGCCCTTGCGGAAAAAACCGTTGCCACCGGCGGAGGCTGAGCCGGCGGGCTTGCTGTGCGGCAAGTGCACGCGCTGTCTCGACGCGTGTCCGACGCAGGCTTTTCCCCGGCCGGGTGTGGTTGATGCGCGGCGGTGCATCTCCTACCAGACGATCGAGAACAAGGGCATCATCCCGCGCGAGCTGCGGACCGGGATCGGCACGCGAATCTACGGCTGTGATGTGTGCCTCGAGGTCTGCCCATGGAATCGTTTCGCGCAGGAGGGGCGGCGCGTGCTCTTGTCCTCGCGGCACGATCTCGCCGAGCGGGGTCTGGCGGAAATTCTCGCGCTGACCCCGGTGCGGTTTGCCGAGGTCTTCAAGAAGACGGCCGTGAAGCGGTTGAAATTAACCGGCCTCCTGCGCAACGCGTGCGTGGTGGCGGGCAACTCGGGCGACCGGGCGCTGCTGCCGGAGTTGGTCGGGCTCGCGGTGCATGAGGCGCCGGTGGTGCGAGCCCACGCGGTGTGGGCGGTGCGGCGGCTCGCGGGGGAATCGCCTGCTAGCAGGCTCCTACAGGAAGCACGGGCGAAGGAAACGGAGGCCAGCGTGCTGGCGGAATACTCCGCTGACCTGTAGGCGGGGTGCCCTCACCCCGCCCACATTACTTCGCGAACAGTTCCTTCATCCGCTCAGCCAGATAAGCGGGCGGGCGGACGGGTTCGCCCGCCTTGTTGATGAAAGCGTGGGTGGTGAAACCGGTGACGAGCAACTCGTCGCTGCGGCGCACTTCGTAGTCAAGATGGACGCGGAGCGTGGGGCGTTCCTTGAGCCGGGTGATGATAGTGACCGTGTCATCGTAGAGGGCGGGGCGGAGATATTTCACACCGAGTTCGATGACCGGGAGGTGATAACCCTGGGCTTCGAGTTCGCGATACGGCAGGCCGCATTCCTTAAGCAGCGTGGTGCGGCCCACCTCGAACCACGGCAGATAATTGCCGTGGTAGACAATGCCCATCATGTCAGTCTCGGCGTAGCGGACGCTGATTTGGGTGCGGGATTCGATCATGGGAATTAGGTTGGGGCGAGGGAGGTCGGTTGTCCAAACAAGGCCAAGGCCGAATCACGCCAGGTGCGGTTGAGCGCGCGGGTGCGGGCGGCTTCACCCAACCGGCGGCGGAGCGGGATGTCGTCGAGCAGCCGGGCAAAGGCGAGCGTGAGGGCCGCCGTGTCACCGGGCGTGACGAGCAGGCCGGTTTCGCCATCGATGACGGCTTCGGGCACGCCGCCGATGGCGTGGGCAACGATGGGCAGGCCGTGGGCGCCGGCCTCCAAGTAGACGAGACCGAATCCTTCGACGCTGTGCTTGTGCGGCATGCTGGTCATGGCGAAAATATCGGCCTGGGCATAGATTGCACCGAGTCTGTCGTCGGGAATGTCGCCAAGAAACCTGACCGGGAATCCCGCGTCGATCGCAGCCGCGGCAAGAACGTTGTCGTAGTTCTCCTTTCCATGGGCACCGACGAGCCAGTATTCGAGCGAGGCGCGTTGGGCAGGCGGCAGGGCCTTGAGTGCGTTGATGACCTCAAGCTGGCCCTTGCGGGGATTGAGCCGGGCGACGGTGAGAATGACGGTCTTGGCGCCCGGCAGGGCGGTGGGGGACGATTGCTTGAATCTCAGGTCGGCGCGGAGTGCACCGGGGGTGACGACGACTTTATCGGCTGCTTTCGGAAAATGTTTTTGCAGCAACTGGCGGGCATATTCACTCACCACACTGATGCGGGTGGTTTTGGCCAGCAGGTGATTGGAACTCCAGCGCAGTAACCGGCGCGAGGCCAGACGCTGGATTTCTGAACCGTGAAAAGTCAACATGAGCCGGGCGGGCCTAATGGTGTCGAAGTATTGCAGCAGTAGCATGGCCAGCAATGGACCGGGTTCTGGGATATAGAGAGTGGCATCATTAAGCCGGTCGGCGTGGGCAATCAATTCGCGCGCCATGCACCACTGGCTCCGCAGGCTATGATCACCAGAGAGCGGCAGACGACGCACTTGGAACGGCCAGACGGGTTCGGCCGCACCAGCGGGCAGGGCGGGTGCCCAGATTTCGACATGGTAGTTCAGTTCGTGGGCGGCCCGAGCCATTTCGGCCGCATAAACTGCGATGCCCCCGCGGTGGGGATGATACTCATGGGTGACCAGAATGAGCGAAGGCGCGGACTGACCTATGGGACTGGACCCCGGGGACGGCATAGAGGTTAAAAAGGGGGTGAACTTGGATCGACTGCCGGCAGGGGCGGCATGTCGCCGTGCATCGTGCGTCGAGTCAACAAGCTAAATCTTAGGTCCGCAGGGTGGATTTTCACGCTAGTGATGGAGGTTTTTTTGGATTTACATGTCAGACAGGGACAACTTATCTATGAACCTAATGGCACAGTCTGTTAATAACCATTCCGGCGTCGCGCTGAAACCGTTCACGGCCGAAGATGATACAAATCTGCGTGAAGCACTGAAACGCTGTTCCGCAGCCACTTATGAGGCTGCTGCCCAGTTTCGTAAAACCGGCAACACCGAGCATCTCCCCGCCATCGTGCTCGGCATCATCGAGCGTTACGTTGAGCCCGATCTCCGGGCCAAGCTGAAGGATGCGGACGACGACCTCCGGGTCATCGAAGATTTAGGCATCGATTCGCTGACCATGATGGAAATCGTCATCCTCGTGGAGGATGTGCTCCAGATGACCATCAATAACGAAGAGCTGCGCCACCTCCGCACCGTGGGCGATGTAAAGACTTTCATTGAGTGCAAAGTGCGCGGCCTGCCCCTGCCCAAGCCCACCAAGTTCATCCCGATCGAGCAGATCATTTCGGTCATGCCGATCCAGCCGCCGTTCCTTTTCTTGGGCGAAGCCTCGGTCAACGCCCACGGCGCGAATGCCAAGTATAAGATCAGCGGCCAGGAGTTCTTCCTGCAAGGCCACTTCAAAGACAACCCGGTGTTGCCCGCCTCCATCATGCTCGAGGCGCTCGGCCAACTCGCGGTTCTCTTCCTCATCGAGGGCCAGGTCGGCGAGGCCGGCAAGACGGTTGATCATCGCACCATTTTCTTCACCTCCTGCGAAGGCGTCCGCTGCCACCGCGTCTGCCGTCCGGGCGACGTGCTCAGCCTATCGATCAAGCCGAAGCGACTAAAGTCTCCCCTCGCGACGTTTGAAGGCCAGATTCGCGTCGGTCAGGAAAAGGCGGCCATCGCCGAGGAAATCACCCTCACCTTTGGCTTCGCCGAGGAAATCGCTCAACCCGTGCCGCAGCCACAGGTGTCCCCGGCCGAGCAGCCCGTGGCGCTCAATCCGGCCAAGTCGGCCGTCAACGCCTGAGCCGCCCCTGCGGTGGTTGACCGTCGAGGCAAAAGCGTTTTGATACGCGACACCTTGCTTACGCCCACCGTCCCGGTCGGCGCGGCCTGAGTCTTACATGCGGAAAGTATACATCACCGGCGTCGGGTTCATCACCAGTATCGGCAACGATGCCACCTCGGTCTCGGAAAGCCTGCGCGAGCTCCGGCATGGCATGGTGCAGTATCCGCCTTTCCAGAAGCCCGACGTGCCGGTGAAGGTCGCCGCGCCCATCCGCGATTTCCAGACGGACACCACGGATCAGGAGGACTGGGTATTCCCCGCTCGCTATAACATTCGCCGGGAAATTCTGCGCGGGATGGCACCTCACGGGGTCTATGCCTATTGCGCCATGCAGCAGGCGGTGGAGGATGCCAAGCTCACCGAAGCCGACTACTCCAACCCGGACACGGGTCTCTATGCGGCCTCTGCTGGTTCACCCTTTTTGCTCGGTCATCATCTCGAGCGAATGCGCAAGGTCGGGGTCATGCGCTGCCCGCCGTTGGGCGTCGTCGCCTCCATCTCGGGCACGGTCAATTTCAATCTCGTCTCCCAGTTCAAGATCAAGGGCGCTTCAACCGGATTCTCCTCCGCCTGTGCTTCGTCGGCGCATGCCATGGGCTTTGCCTACGACGAAATCGCCCTCGGCCGGCAGAAGCGGATGTTCGTCATCGGCGCCGAGGACGGCAACGTCGAGAGTATTCTACCCTTCGCGGGCATGCGGGCGCTTTCGCTGCAGACCGATCCTTCCATCGCCTCGCGGCCATTTGATGTCGCTCGCGATGGTTTTGTCGGCACCGGCGGCGCCACGGTGTTGGTCCTTGAGAGCGAGGAGGAAGTCACCCGCCGCCGGGCCAAGGTCTACGGCGAGCTGGCTGGCTGGGGTCAGGCCTCCGACGGCCACAACGTCGCGATTTCCCACCCCGACGGTGAAGGTCTCCGCATGGCGATTGAGAACGCCCTGAAGTATTCCGATGTCACGCCCGAGGAGGTAGATTACGTCAACGCCCACGCGACCTCGACGCCGATCGGCGACCTCTCTGAGATCAAGGCGCTGAAGGCCATTTTCAAGAGCTCGCCCTCGCGGCCGGCCATCAGCAGCACCAAGGCACTCACGGGCCACGGGCTCTCGCTCGCCGGAGCGATGGAGGCGGCGTTCTGCTCCCTCGCCATGAAGGAAGGCTTCATCCCCGGATCGGCCCATATCACTAATCTTGATCCCGCTTGTGCCGGGCTGAATATCATCCGCGCCACCCTGCCGCAGCGTCCGAACATCGTGCTGAGCAACAGCAGCGGCTTCGGCGGCGCCAACGTCTGTCTCGTATTCAAGGCGGTCTGACGCGGATGAGCAACGGCCCGCTTTCTTCCCGCTACCGCACCGCCTTTGTGACCGGGGCCGGCACCGGTCTGGGCCTGGCCTTCACCGAGATGCTGCTGGCGGAGGGCGTCGAGGTCTGGGGCACCTCGAGGGATGCGGCTCGCCTGACGATCCAGCCGCGGTTCCACGCAGTGACGCTCGAACTCGCCGACGGCGCGGCGGCCGAGAGAATTTTTGTCGAGGCTGAGCAGGCCGCAGGCGGCTTCGATGTCGTGATCAACAACGCCGGCTTCGGTGCGTTCGGCTCGTTCGCTCACACTGATTTCGCTGTCTGGGAAGAGCAGTTTCGCGTCATGCTGGTGAACACCGCCCGCCTCAGCCAGGTCGCTTTGCGGGGAATGCTGGCGCGCAAACGCGGCGCGCTCGTCAACATCTCATCCATCGCCGGTGAGTTCGGCATGCCCTATCAGGCCGCCTACAACTCCGTGAAGGCCGGTCTCTCCGCGCTCAACGAAAGCCTCATGTATGAAGTGAAAGGCACCGGGGTGATCGTCATTGATTGCCGTCCCGGTGACTACCGCACCAACTTCGAGGGCTCGGTGCGCCGTCCACCGGGTGCCACCGGCCCGGGACAGGAGCGGGCATGGAAGTCGTTCACAGCGATGATGCAGTCCGGGCCTGCGCCCGCCCATGCGGCGGAGTCGCTCAAGCGCGCTCTACTGCGCGGCCGCAGCGGCACAGTGCGCACGGGCCGTTTCTTCCAAGCCGTGCTCGGTCCCTTTCTTGCCCGGTTTGGCTCGCTCAGTTTGAAACGGACAATCCAGGAAAAGTATTTCGGCCTCTAACCATGCCGCGCGTCCGCATTTTGATCCTCACCTCCAGCACCGGCGCTGGCCACGACGCCCGGGCGCAGGCTTTCGCGGAGTGGTGCTTTGAACTTTACCGCCACAACGTCGACGTGCGCATTGAGCAGATGCTGGAGAAGTCCTCCGGGTTCTTCAGTGCGGGTGTGCGGTTCTACAACTGGATCCAGAAAAAATCCCCGTGGATCCACAAGGCCTTCTACCTGTTCGTCGAGTTGCTCAGCCTGCTCAACCGCCGCTCCGTGTCCTTTGGTCGCGTTTACTACGAGGCCGTGTTGCGCGAATACCAGCCGCACCTCGTGTTCAGCGTGCACGACTGCCTGAATCGCGGTTACTTTCAGCTCGCCCGGAAAATTCTCGGCGCGGATCGGGTCCGTTGCGCGACCTACTGCGGCGAATTCTCCGGCGGTTTCGGCTACAGTGCCAATTGGGTCGAGCCGTCGGCCGATCTCTACATCTCCCGCACGGCCACCGCCCGCGATTACGCCGTCAAACTCGGCATGGCTCCGGAACGCACCCGGGTGCGCGGCCATCTCATGCAGCCGCGTCAGTATATCGGATTTATGAGCGCCGAGACCCGGGCCGCCTATCTCGAACACGAGCTCGAGCTGCGGTCGGACCTCTTCACGGTGTTTCTCGCCACCGGCGGCAACGGGGCCAACAACCATATCGATCTCCTCACGGCTCTGCTGCCCCACGCTGACCGCGTCCAAGCCGTGGTTATCTGCGGCAAGAACCGCGAGGCCTACAACCAGGTCCTGCACTGGCGCGCGGAGCACCCCCAGTTCAACTGCTTCCTCGACGGCTATTCCGAGGAGGTGCATCTGCTGATGCAGGTCAGCGATGCCATCGTCACGCGCGGCGGGACCACGTCATGCGCCAAAGCCCTGCATTTCGGATGTCCGATTGTGTTCAATGCGTTGGGCGGTGTGATGCCGCAGGAGGAGTTGACCGTGAAATTCTTCAACCGCGGAGCCGGGGTCGCGCTCATCAACAACGCCGGCGACTTCAGCCAGATCATCGCCGGCTGGCTGGGCGATCCCGCCAGCTATCAGGCGTTCCGCGACAATTTCCTCAAGCTCCGCTATGAGGAGGATCCCACGCTGGTCATTACCGAGCTGGTCGACCTCGCGCAGGAAGCCTCCCGCACCGAGTATCGTCCCGGTCCATTCCCGTCCAAGCCGCGCAAAGCCTAGCGCGCGATGCCGGGACCCCGGCCGAAAAACCAGCGGGCGATCACCGGCGACCGGACCGAAAGCCCAATCATACGAGCGAGGCCAAGCGCAATGACGAGGGCGGCGGGGAACCCAAGCACGAGAGCCAGCACTCGGGGATCAAAGGGGGCCACCGCCCAGCGGATCCCGAAGAACACGTAGGTTTGCAGGATGTAGATGCCGAGACTTTCGCGCCCGAGCTCTACCAGCACCGGGATTCGGCCCGGCCAGTAAAAACGCCAGGCCAGCAGCACGAACGTCGCCGAGGCCACGCCCGCGGCGGCGAAGCGAAAGGCGAGGAGCCCGGCGTTTTCCGGTGTCAGCTTCATGTTCGCCAGGTAGGGATGAAATTCGGGTTTCCAAGCGAGCCAGGCGACGAGTGTGGCGGCGAGTCCTCCCCAGAGCAGCCGGCACTCGAGCGGGCCGGAGGGGATCATGGGCCGGCGGGCAAAGAGGTAGCCCACGAAATAGAAGGGCAGGACATTCTTCATGAGTCCGAGGTTGGCCTCATCGGGCAGGAACAGGCTGGCAACGGTCACGAGCAGGAAGGCAGGCCACCGGTCGAGTCCCATGGTCCGCAACCCTGCAGTGATCATCGCGGCGAAGAAAACCGCCCACAGGAACCAGAGGCGCAGCCAAAATTCGAGGCGCAGGTTGTGGCCTAACGTAAGCAACCAAGCGCCGGGCTGGGGTGCCCCGGACATCAACCAACCGAGTCCGTCCAGCAGCAGGCGGAACGCGATCGTCCAGCACAGAATCGGGATGAGCACCTGCCGACCGCGGCGGCTGGCATAGGCGGGTAGCGCGATGCGCTGGATCGCGCCGAAGCCCACATAGCCGCTGACCGCCATGAACAGCGGCATATGGAAAATGTAGATGAGACGGAAAATCGGATCCGCCCAGAACCGATGGTCCATGTAGGCTAGGTGTTGGATCGCGTGACCCCAAACCACCAAGAGGATCAGCAGACCCTTGAGGTGGTCGATGAACTCATTCCTCGCCGGGGAAGGGTTGCCGAAGGACGGATGAGCGCTGCGCACAGGACCAGCCTCATCGCACGGATGAGGCGGCGGCAAGCCTAGAGGCCCTTCGCCGCTCAGGAGGCGGCGAGATAGGGCAGCTTCTTGGCGGTCTCTTTCACGGCGGGGACGCCGTCGAGGAGTTCGCCGATGGCGTCCCAGCGGCCGTTGATGAGGGCGTCGCGGGCGGTGTCGCGGATTTGCGCGGGCACGGTCTGGCCGGCGAAGCGGATTTCCTGCTTCACGACGTCGATGACGACCTCGGTGGCCGGATCCTTTTCCACGGCGGCGGCGATCTTGGCGATGTCCTCGCGCTTCGCGCAGGCGAGGGGCATGCCGAGGGTGATGCTGTTGCCGAAGAAGATCTCGGCGAAATTCTCGGCGATGACGGACTTGATGCCGTATTTCTGGATGGCCTGCGGGGCGTGCTCGCGGGAGGAGCCGCAGCCGAAGTTGGCGCCGGAGAGGAGGATCGTGGCGCCCTTGAAGCGGGCGTCGTTGAGCGGGTGGTTCGTGTCTTTGCCCGTCGTGGTGTCCTTGCGCACGTCGTAGAAGAGGTATTGGCCGAGGCCGTCAAACGTCACGCACTTCATGAAGCGCGCGGGGATGATGCGGTCGGTGTCGATGTCGTTGCCCGGGACGCAAACGGCGCGGCCGGCGAGGGAGGTGATTTTAGCGAGAGCCATGGAAGGGGAGGATTAAGGTTGGGATCAGTTGACCGCGAAGACTTCGCGTGCGTCGGCGACGGAACCGGTGACGGCGGCGGCGGCGACCATGAGCGGGCTCATGAGCAGCGTGCGACCGGTGGGTGAACCCTGGCGGCCCTTGAAGTTGCGGTTGGATGAGCTGGCGCAGAGCTGGTCGCCGATGAGTTTGTCGGGGTTCATCGCGAGGCACATCGAGCAACCGGCGGCGCGCCACTCGAAGCCGGCCTCGCTGAGCACCTTGTCGATGCCGAGCTTTTCACACTGGAGCGCGACGATCTGCGAACCGGGGACGGCAATGGCCTTCACGCCGGCGGCGACCTTCCGGCCCTTCACGTAGCGGGCGACTTCCTGGAAGTCGGAGAGCCGGCCGTTGGTGCAGGAGCCGATGAAAGCGACGTCGATCTTGGTGCCCTTGATGGGCTTGCCGGCAGGGAGCTTCATGTAGGCGAGAGCCTCGATGATGCCGGCCTTGTCATCGGCGGAAGTGGCGGTGTCCGGGCTGGGGACATTCTCGTTGATGGTGATGCCCTGGCCGGGATTGATGCCCCAGGTGACGGACGGCGCGATGTCGGCGGCGTCGATCTTGACGACATCGTCGTAACGGCAGCCGGGATCGGAAGCGTAGGATTTCCAGTTGGCAACCGCAGCGTCCCACGCGGCGGCCTTCGGCGAGTAGTGGCGACCCTTGAGGTAGGCGAAAGTGGTCTCGTCGGGATTGACGTAGCCGACGCGCGCCCCGCCCTCGATGGACATATTACAGACGGTCATGCGCTCTTCCATCGTGAAGCCGTCAAAGGTGCTGCCGGCATACTCGTAGGCGTAGCCGGTGCCGCCGTTGACGCCGAGCTGGCGGATGATGTGGAGGATGACGTCCTTGGCGTAGACGCCGGGGCGGAGTTTGCCGTTCACCTCGATGCGTCGGACCTTGAGGCGGCCGAGTGCCATGGTCTGGGTGGCGAGCACGTCACGCACCTGGCTGGTGCCGATGCCGAGTGCGATGGCACCGAACGCGCCGTGGGTGGAGGTGTGGGAGTCGCCGCAGGCGATCGTGGTGCCGGGCTGGGTGATACCCTGCTCGGGGCCGACGATGTGGACGATGCCCTGCTTGCCGGTGGCGCGGTCGAAGAAGGTGATGCCGAACTCCGCGCAGCTTTTGCGCAGCTCGTCCATCATGGCCTGCGCGAGCGGGTCGCGGTAGGGCTCGACGACTTGGTCGGTCGGGACGATGTGGTCCACCGTCGCGAAGGTGCGGTGCGGCATCAGGACCTTGAGCCCGAGGTCGCGGAGCATGCCGAAGGCCTGCGGCGAAGTGACCTCGTGGATGAGGTGGGTGCCGATGAGCAGCTGGGTCTGGCCGTTGGCCAGGGTTTTGACCGTGTGGGCGGTCCACACTTTTTCGAACAGGGATTTGGGCATGGGGAAAGGGGGCTGAAGGATGATTCGGGTCGGAGATTACCAGAATCTTGCCATAACCAGAAATACTTGTTTGGTGTCCTGTGATGCCTCGCGAGTATCAGTATCCTTTTGAACTCCGGCACCTCGTCTACTTCCGCGAGGTGGCGCGGCAGCTGCATTACCGCAAGGCGGCCGAGACGCTCGCCGTGGCGCAGCCGGCGCTCTCCCGCAGCATCACGCAGCTGGAAACGGCGCTGGGCGTGGACCTGCTCACGCGCACGCGGCGGAAGGTGGAGCTGACGACGGCGGGCCGGGCTTTTCTGGAGCGCATCGAGCCGTTGTTGCGCGGGCTGGCGGCGGTGCCCCGTGATATCCAGGCACTGGCCGGCGGGCAGGCGGGGCACGTGCGCGTGGCATTCACCGGTCTGGCGATGGCCACGGTGCTGCCGGGGATTTTGCGGGATTTCAACAAGCGCTATCCCGGCATCCGGGTGGAATTGAACGAGTCGCCGACGTCGGCGCAGTTGGAGTCGCTGAAGAACGGCGAAATTGCGTGTGGCTTCTTTCATCCCGACGCAACGCCGCCGCCGGGGCTGTCGACGAAGGTGCTCATGCAGGAGAAGAATGGTGTGCTGCTCCCGGCGGATCATCCTTTGGCCAGGGCGAAGAAACTGCGCCTGAAGGAACTGGCGGGGACGCCATTCGTGATGTTTCCCCGGGCGCACAACCCGGGGTTCTACGACCGGGTGCTCGCGGCATTTCAGCAGGCGGGCGTGACGCCACGCATCGCCGACGAGGTCTGGCCGCGTGCCAACGCCATTGGCTTGGTCCGCGCCGGGCTCGGTGCGACCTTCATGGCGCCGTCCGAGGCCAAGCAACTGCCCGGCGAAGTCGCGTTTCGTCCGCTCGACGGCCCGGCGCCGGAGAGCCGGCTGGTGCTCGGCTGGCGCAAGGACGCTCCGGCCGATCCCGCGCTCGGAGCCTTTCTCACCGTGGCGGGGGCGGCGACCGCCTGAAAATTATCCTATCCGCGCCCGACTCCTTTCCACTAACCTTCCCGCACCTCTTGGACCCGAAACCACCCACCATCGCTTTGCTGTTCACGACGTTTCCGAAGATTTCGGAGACCTTCCTGCAGCGTGACGTTGCGGCCTTGAAGGCTCAGGGGCTGAACCTGCGGTTGTATTCGCTGTGGGGTGGGGGCGGGGATTTTCGCGGTCTGCCGGTTCGGAGCTTCAACAAATGGAAACTCGTGCCGCTTTTCCTCTTCGAAATTCCCTGGCAATGCGTGCGTCGCCCCCGGTTGGTGCGCGATTTGTTCGAGGGCGTGTGCACACGGGCGGCGCCGTCGTGGCTGAATTTCTGGGAGAACATGCTCGGCGCTGGTTTCGCCGGGTGCTTCTACCGCGAGCTGAAAAAAGATCCGCCTGCGCTCATCCACGGAGCATGGGCGGGCGCACCAGCGACGGCGGGCTGGGTGTTGTGGCGGATGTTTGGCTGGCGCTACAGCTCGGGGGCCCACGCCTACGATATCTACGAGCACGGCGGCGACTGGTGGCTGATGGAAAAATTGCAGCACGCACAATTCATCCATTCCTCGACCGAGGCGGTGAAGCGCGAACTGGTGGACCGGGGCGTGCCAGCGGCGCAAATCCGCGTCATCCGGCGCGGGCTGGATGCGTTTCCCGTTTTCAAACCATTGCGTCCATCGCGCCGGCCGCTTCGCCTGATCTGCATCGCCCGCTTGGTGCCGAAGAAGGGGCTCACTTACCAGTTGGCCATCTACGCTGCGCTGAAGGAAGCAGGTCTCGCCTTCGAGGCGCGCATCGTGGGCGACGGTCCCTTGCAAGCTGTGCTGGAAGTCAGGGCGAGAGAGCTGGGTCTGGCCCGGGAGGTTGAATTTCTCGGCCGGCTGGAGCAAACCGGAGTGTGGGAGCAATTGGCTTGGGCCGACGTGTTGCTGCACACGGGCATCGTGGCTCCGAGCGGCGATCGAGACGGTCTGCCCAACGTGATTCCCGAGGCGATGGCCGCGGGCGTGCTCGTGGTGACCTCGCCCGTATCGGCCACGACGGAGGCAGTGCAGCAGGCGCGCACCGGGTTGGTGGCGGATGTTGATCTGCCGCTGGCGTGGGTCGTGGCGTTGCGTCAGTTGGGCGAGGACGACACATTGGCCGAAACGCTGCGGACTGCCGCCCGTCGCTGGGTCGAGGAGAATTATGATGCGCACAAAAACACGGCCCGACTGGCCGCATGTTTCACGGAGGCGATGAAGTCATGATCTATTACGACACGACCAAGATGGGCGCGGCCAAGCATCGCTCGGGTCTGATGCGACTGAGCTCGCGCATCCGGGAGGAGCTGGGTGGCGTTGTCACCGAAGCGAGGTGGGACGGGAAGCAGTGCGGGTTCGTGACCGGAAAAAAACGGGAAACGGTGCGGTTTATAGCTACGGACTGGCTGCTTACCGTCGAGCAGTTCTGCGAGGCGGATCGGCCGGGATTCCGGGCATTCGTGGAGAATCCGCCGTGCCGACTGGCGGCGATGTTCCATGATGCCATCCCGGTGCGTTGGCCGCACATCACGTGGCCGCAAAGCGTGCAGCGGCATCCGGAATATATGAAGCTGCTCGCCAGCTTCGACCGGACGTGGGCGATCTCGGAGGCTACGCGGCGGGACTTCACGGAATTCTGGCGCTGGCAGGGCGTGACCCCGAAGTCACCGACCGAGGTCATCGAGCTCGGGGCGGATTTTGACGGGAGCAACCGGGTGGTGCGGGATCCTGTATTCCCGGCGGAGCGTCCGGTGCTCTTGTGCGTGGGCATTGTCGAGCCGCGCAAGAACCAGACTTTCCTGCTGGATGTGGCCGGGGCCCTGTGGGCCGGCGGGCTCGACTTTGAGCTACACGTGGTGGGGCGGGTGAATCCGCACTTTGGCAAGCCGATCGCTGCGCGCATGGCGGTGTTGCAGGGGCGGGAGTCGCGCTTTCGTTTTCATGCCCAGGCCGGCGATGCGGAACTGGGCCGGCTTTACTCCCGCGCGCGCGCTGTAGTGTTCCCGACGATCGCCGAGGGCTGTGGCCTGCCGTTGTTGGAGGCGCTCTGGCGCGGGGTGCCGTGCGTGTGCAGTGACCTGCCGGTCCTGCGCGAAAATGCCGACGGTGGCGGCTGCCTCGTGGCGAAAGTCAACGATGTGGCCGACTGGTCGGCGAAATTGCTCACCGTGTTGACGGACGAAGCCGTGTGCCGGCGGCTGCAGCAGGAGGCGATGGCGCGGCCGTTGCCGCGCTGGACCAACACGGCGCAGACCCTGCGGGCCGCGCTGTGCGTGCCTACATCTGCTTGACCGCGTAGGCCATGGCGGCGGCGATCTTCTCGAGATCCTCGTCGCTGTGCAGGGCGGAGACGGCGGTGCGGATGAGATCCTTGCCGGGCGGGACCGCCGGAGCAATGGACATGACAGTGAACACACCCTTCTCGAGCAGTGCATTCCAGAAACGGTAGACGAGCTCCTTCGAGCCGAGCACGATCGGGACGGCAGGAGTCTCGCTGCCCCAGA
>JAHFTH010000019.1 GCA_023269445.1 Lacunisphaera sp. | reverse complement strand
TGCTCGGCGTCCAGTCGCGGCGCACGGGCATCAGCAAGCCACTCGGTGGGCGTATCCTGGCCGCGCTCAGCGAGGCCGGCGTGCGCGTCTGGCTGACCACCGAGTCTACTCTCGGACAATCTTTCACCGTGGTGATCCCCGAGACGGACGAGGCCCGGGCGAAGTCGAGCATCAGCGAGGCGCTGGCGCCGGAGTTGCAGACGGGTGACCTGCGCATCGAGCCAATCCTATCGCCCGTGTCGTTGGTCAGTCTCGTCGGCGAGAACATGGGCAAGCGACCGAACGTCGCCGGCAAATTTCTTAACGCCATCGGCGAGGCAGGCATCTCGGTTCGCGCCGTGGCGCAGGGTGCGTCGGCCCGCAGCATCTCCTGCGTAGTGGACGCTGATCAGACCGCGACGGCCGTGCGGATCGTGCATGGCGCCTTCAATCTTTCCCACACCGTCATCAGCGTGTTGCTGCTCGGCAAGGGCGTCGTGGGCAGTTCGTTGATCAAGCAGATCGACAAACAGAACAAGGCGCTGGGCCGCGAGCACGACGTGCAGGTGCGGCTCGTCGGTGTCGGTTCGAGCGGCGGCGTGTTGTTTGACCCGGAAGGTATTCCGACGGACAAGGCGATCGAGTTGCAGAAGCAGGCGCTCGAGGAGAAGAAGGCGGTCGCCGATGTGGCCGCGCTGCTGGAGAAACTCTCCCGCCTGCCGAATCCCGTGCTGGTGGACTGTTCGGCCGCGCCCGGTATGGAGAAGCTCTACCGGCTGGCGTTTGCCCACAGCGTCAACGTCGTCTCGGCGAACAAGCAGCCGCTGGCGCTGCCGCAGGCCGCGCGCGATGAACTGCTCGGCGTGGCCCGCAAACATTTCCGCGCCTACAATTACGAGACCACCGTCGGCGCCGCGCTGCCCGTGATTGAGACGCTCAAGAATCTCGTCCGCACCGGCGATCACGTGATCACCATCGAGGGCGCCTTCTCCGGCACGCTCGGTTATTTGTGCGACCAGCTGGCCCAAGGCAAGGCGTTGTCGGCCGCCGTGCGCAGTGCGCGCGAGCTGGGTTACACCGAGCCGCATCCGCGCGACGACCTCAGCGGTCTCGATGTCGCGCGCAAGGCGGTCATCCTCGCCCGCGAGCTCGGCCTGCAGGTCGACCTGACCGATGTGGAGCTGAAGCCCTTTGTCCCGGAGAAATATCTCAAGGAGAACGATCCGGAGAAATTCCTGGAGTCGCTCACCAAGCTGGACGCCGAGGTCGCGCAGAAAGTTGCGGCCAGCAAGGCGCAGGGCAAGTTGCCGCGCTACCTCGCCCGCATCACGCCCGGTGCCGCCGGCGCAAAGGTCACGGTCGGCCCGGTCGATGTTGAGGCGGCGCATCCGGCCGCGGCGTTGCGCGGAGCCGAAGCGTTCGTCGCCTTTCATACCGAACGCTACAAGGAATACCCGATGGTGGTGCGTGGTGCCGGTGCGGGTGGGGCCGTCACCGCAGCCGGCGTGCTGGCGGACATTTTGCGCCTCGCGCAGAACATCCGCGGCCGACGGTGAGCATGTGCGCTTTGCCTTGGTCGTTCTTGAACCGTTGCGCTGGAATCAGCTCCAGCATTTTACACGCTGGAGAATAGCAGGAACCCAAACTGGCATCCCCGCATAGCCCTTGCCCAGTAAACACCGTTGCGTCGCCATGCTCAGAATGACGAATCAGCGTAGGTGCTCTCCCACCATCATGAAGACGACTATCCCCGCGCCTATTGCTCCGGTAATTTTGGATACGACGAAACCGGAATGGCTGCGCCTGCCTGCCCCCGGTGCGCGTTGCCGGTATACCGGCCTATCCCGCAGCACCCTGAACGAGCTGACGATTGCCGGCCCCGCCAATGACGGGGTGCCACCGGTGAAGAGCGTGGTGTTGCGCAAGCGCGGAGCACTGCGTGGTATTCGACTGATCAATTTCGACAGTCTGATGGGTTACTTGGCGACGTTGAGTTGAATTCGTTTCGCAAAAGGCACCGCCCGCTATTTCGGCCTCGCGGGGTGAAGCTCCTGATGACAAATAGATCCTAGCCAAACGGCGTATGAAATTCAGCCGCATCCAGCCCAACCCCCGCTATGCGAAATTCCAGGAGATCCTAGCGACGCATCCCGAGTGGCTGAAGCCATGGGCTGGGACGTTCTTTCGGTTTCAGACCATCGAGTTTCCGACGGCCAAGGATGTGCTGGGCGGAGGAGGGGCGCGCGAGCGGGGCGGTCGTTGGAATCAGCCTGGCCTAGCTACGGTCTATGGCAGCACCACCGACACTGTCGCACTGGAGGAATGCAAAGCCAACGACCGTTACTACGGCGTTGTAACCAAGGGGCCGCGCTTGCTGGTGGCCATTGAGGCCAATCTGGTCGGCGTCCTCGATCTTACCTCGCCCGGAATTCGCCGGACTTTGGGCGTCACCTTGAAAGAGCTGGCGACCGAGGATTGGCGCAAGCTGCTACAGGCAGGCCAGGAGAGTTCGTCCCAGGCGTTGGGCCGGGCCGGGGCGGTCAACGGTGCCAGTGGCCTGTTGGTCAGGTCCGCTGCCGTCGCTGAGGGCGTCAATGTGGTGGTCTTTCCCCGCGTGCACCGCAATGATCGGATGAAGGTGGTTGAGGGGGAAAAGCTCGTTCGGTTGGGGGTGAGGCTCAGGGCTTGACGCCTGCAATAATGCAGGTTTTATTGCAGGCACCATTATGGCAACCGCAACCAAAACCAAAAAGAACAGGGCCAAGCAACTGACGATGGGGGCATTTCGTTTCGGCCACCGGGGGGCGAACGATTACTCCAGTTTGCTCCTGCATTACCGCGATACGTTTCACCTGCCGCAACCGCTGTTGGTGCGTTTGACCGGGTTCTCGCCCCGGTCGGTCGCCAAGTGGAGTCAGGGAGATGCGCCCTCGGCCAAACAGGAGAAGGCGCTGGTGGAAATGGATCGTCTGCTCGACGGACTCTCCAGCGTCATGGAGCCTGTCCAGGTGGGCCGGTGGCTGAAGCAGCCGAATAACGCTTTCGATGGCTCGACCCCGTTGCAGGTGGTGGAGCGCGGCGAGCTGGACCGTATCTGGCGCATGCTCTACGATCTGGAGTCGGGCCAGCCGGGTTAAGCTAAACGCAGTCGGCGCTGAGTCGGCTCATTTTTACAGACAGCCGGACTTCTTGCAGAAATTAGAAACTAGAGTTGACAGCAATTGGGTCGATTAGCAGCGTCTGGCCCGTCCTCCCATGATTCTCAACGTCGCCCTTGTTGTGCTTATTACCGTCGTCCTGGCCCTTCTGGCCGTGGACCCGAATACACATGGGCGGCTCGCCGAAGCCTCTAGCTCCTAAGAGAAACACTCTAAATCAGGAAGCCGCCCACCGAAAACGGGGCGGCTTTTTTATTTTCCAGACAACTTTTGTTATGACGCAGACCCAAACCACCCATTACTCGCCCTGCCGCAAATATTTCGGCAAGATGGCCTGACCTTTACCCCCATGACTCCCGGTAAACGCCACAGCCACCTTGTCACCGACGGCCCGAGCCGGGCGCCCGCCCGCGCCATGATGAAAGCCGTCGGGTTTACCGATGAAGATCTCGCCAAGCCGTTGATCGGCATCGCCAACACCTGGACCGAGATCGGGCCCTGCAATTACCACCTCCGCGCCCTGGCCGAACACGTCAAGGCGGGCGTCCGCGCCGCCGGCGGCACCCCTCTGGAGTTCAACACCGTCTCCATCTCCGATGGCATCACGATGGGCACCGAGGGCATGAAGACCTCGCTCATCAGCCGCGAGGTCATCGCCGACTCCATCGAGCTCGTCGCCCGCGGCAACAGCCTCGACGGCCTCGTCTGCCTTTCCGCCTGCGACAAGACCAACCCCGGCGTCATGATGGCGCTGGCCCGCATGGACATCCCCGGTCTCGCGCTTTACGGCGGCTCGATCGACCACGGCCACCACAACGGCAAGGCTCTCACCGTGCAGGACGTCTTCGAGGCGGTCGGTGCGTTCACGGCCGGCAAGATTGACGCCAAGGAATTCCACTGCGTCGAGAACGCCGCCTGCCCGGGCGCGGGCGCGTGCGGCGGCCAGTTCACGGCCAATACCATGGCGACGATCATGGAGGCCATCGGCATTTCCCCCGCCGGCCTCAACGGCATCCCGGCCACGGCCGAGGAGAAAAACAAGGCCGCGTTCCGCTGCGGTGAACTCGTGATGGATCTCGTGCGCAAGGACCTGAAGCCCTCGCAGATCATGACGCGGAAGGCGTTCGAGAACGCCATCGTGTCCGTCGCCGCCTCGGGTGGTTCGACCAACGCCGTGCTGCACCTGCTCGCGCTCGCGATGGAAGCCAATGTTTCGCTCAAGATCGATGAGTTCGATTCCATCAGCGCCAAGACTCCGACCATCGCCACGCTCAAGCCCGGCGGTCTCTACACGGCCGTCGAGATGCACAAGGCCGGCGGCATCTCGCTGCTGCTCCGCCGCCTGCTCGAGGGCGGTTACCTGAACAAGGAGTGCATCACCGTCACGGGCCGCACGATCGCCGAGGAAGTGGCGGGCGCCTTCGAGGCTCCCGGCCAGCAGGTCATCCGGCCGACCGCCAAACCTTTCAAGCCCACCGGCGGTCTCGTCATTCTCCGCGGCAATCTGGCCGAGGAGGGTGGCGTGCTCAAGGTCGCCGGCAGCTCGCGCGAAAAAATCACGGGCCCGGCCCGCGTCTTCGAAAACGAGGAGAGCGCCATGGCCGCGGCCAACGCGCAGCAGATCAAGGCGGGCGACGTCGTCGTCATCCGCTATGAAGGGCCCAAGGGCGGCCCCGGCATGCGCGAGATGCTCGGCGTCACCGGCGCGCTGGCGGGGCAGGGGCTGGCCGATTCCGTGGCGCTGCTCACCGACGGGCGTTTCTCCGGCGCGACGCGCGGCTTTTCCATCGGCCACGTGGCGCCCGAGGCGTTCGTGGGCGGGCTCATCGCCTTCGTCCATGAGGGCGACATCATCGAGATCGACGTCGCGACCCGCAAGTTGTCGGTCGAGATCGCGCCCGCCGAGCTGGCCAGGCGCAAGCAGGGCTGGAAAGCCCCGGCTCCGCGTTACGCGCGCGGCGTCATGGCGAAGTATGCCAACACCGTTTCTTCCGCCGCCACGGGTGCGGTCACCTCTTAACTTTTCAAACATCCAACCAGGAACTCTATGAAACTCACCGGAGCAGAAATCATTTGGGAATGCTTACAGAAAGAAGGCGTTGACGTCGTGTTCGGTTATCCGGGCGGCGCCATCCTGCCGACCTACGACGCGATGACCAAGTATCCGAAGATCCACCATGTGCTAGTCCGTCACGAACAGGGCGCCACGCACATGGCCGACGGCTACGCCCGCGCGAGCGGCAAGGTCGGCGTCGCCATCGCGACCTCCGGCCCCGGCGCGACCAACATGGTCACCGGCATCGCCACCGCGATGATGGACTCCTCGCCCATCGTGTGCATCACCGGCCAGGTCGGCTCCAAGGCGATCGGCACCGACGCCTTCCAGGAGACCGACGTGACCGGCGTCACGCTGCCGATCACGAAGCACAATTATCTTGTGACCAAGCCCGGCGACATCGCCCGCGCCATCCGCGAGGCGTTCTACATCGCCAGCAGCGGCCGTCCCGGCCCCGTGCTCATCGACATCACCAAGGACGCGCAGCAGATGATCTGCGAGTTCGACTGGGAGGCTGCCGCGCCGAAGCTGCCCGGCTACCGACCGACGCACCGCGCTCCGACTTCCGAGTTCGCCCGCGCGGCCGAGCTGATCAATTCCGCCAAGCGCCCGCTCATCCTCGCCGGCCAAGGCATCCTCAAGTCCGGCACGACGGCCGAGGTGCTCAAGCTCGCCAAGACGGCCGGCATCCCGATCACGACGACGCTCCTCGGCATCGGCGTCATCCCGGCGTCGTCCCCGTTCAACCTCGGCATGATGGGCATGCACGGTGAGGCCTGGGTCAACGAGGCCATCCAGCAGGCCGATTTGCTCATCGCCCTCGGCATGCGCTTCGACGACCGCGTGACGGGCAACCTCAAGACTTATGCGGTCAACGCGAAGAAGATCCACGTCGATATCGACCCGACCGAGATCAACAAGAACGTCCCGGTGGACGTCGCCTTGATCGGTGACCTCCGCGAAGTCCTCGCCGAGATCCAGCCGCAGGTGAAGAAGGCCGAGCACGCCGAGTGGTGGGCCACGATCAACGCCAACCGCGGCGATGCCGCCGTGCGCGACATCCAGAGCTTGCCCGACAGTGGCCACCTCTACGCGGCCCACGTCATCAACGATCTCTGGCGCCTCACGCAGAAGCGCGACACCATCGTCGTCACCGACGTCGGCCAGCACCAGATGTGGGAAGCCCAGTATTTCCGCCACGAGAAGCCCCGCTCGCTCATCACCTCCGGCGGCCTCGGCACCATGGGCTTTGCCCTGCCGGCCGCGATTGGCGCCAAGTTCGCCTGTCCCGACAAGGACGTGTGGGTGGTCGTCGGCGACGGCGGCTTCCAGATGACCTCCTGCGAACTGGCCACGGCCGAGCAGGAAGGCATCAAGGTCAACGTCGCGATCATCAACAATTCGTTCCTCGGCATGGTGCGCCAGTGGCAGGAGTTTTTCTACGACAAGCGCTACGCCGCCACGCCGATGACCGGTCCCGACTTCGTGAAGCTCGCCGAGGCCTACCGCCTCAAGGGCCTCCGCTGCAACAAGCGCTCGGACGTCAAAGCCACCGTGGAGAAGACGCTCGCCGCCAAGGAAACCGTCGTCATCGACTTCGTCGTCGAGAAGGAAGACTCCGTGTTCCCGATGGTTCCCGCCGGTGCGGCCCTCGACAAGATGATTCGCCGTCCGAAACAGGACGTCATGCTGGAATCCGGCTCCGACAAGGAGTGGGAGATGCCCGGTGCGGCCCTGCCCAATGTTTTCGTCGAGAAGAAGGTCGAGGCCAAGGCCCTCAGCCGTCGCAAGCCGACGAAGAAATCCGCCAAATCCACCCGTCGCTAACCACTACCCGTCATGGCCAAACATACCCTCATCGCTTATGTGGAAGACGTGCCCGGCGTGCTTAACCGCGTCGCCTCGCTCTTCCGCCGTCGCAACTTCAACATCGATTCGCTCACGGTTGGCGGCACCGACCAGCCCGGCGTTTCGCGCCTGACCGTCGTGGTCGAGGCCACCGAGGCCGGCGCCCGCATCGTCGAGGCCAACCTCTACAAGCTCGTCAACGTCCTCCGCGTCGACGACCTCACCCACAAGGCCTCGCTCACCCGCGAACTCGGCCTCGTCAAGGTCACGGTCACGGCCGAGACCCGCGCCCAGGTCCTGCAGCTGGTCGAGGTCTTCCGCGCCCGCGTGGTCGACGTCGACGAGAAGACCATCACGGTCGAAGTCACCGGCACGCCCGAGAAGATCGTGAAGTTTGAAATGGTCATGCGGCCCTACGGCATCGCCGAGATGGTCCGCACCGGCGCCGTCTCGATGGCCCGCGGCCACGAGCCGATCTCCACCGTGCCCACCGCTGCGCGGTCCAGCAAAGCGGACCACAGTCACGACAACTCCGGCATCTCCATGTCGGTGTAATTTAAAAACCACCCTACCTGTCATCCTGAACGCAGTGAAGGATCCAGCAGCACGACCGCAGCGCTCATGATTCTGGATTCTTCGCTTCGCTCAGAATGACGAAATAAAATTAACCCTCACTCATTTATTCCCATGGCTAAAATCTACTACGACAAGGATGCGAACATCTCGCTCATCCGCGGCAAGAAAGTTGCGATCATCGGCTACGGCTCCCAAGGCCACGCCCATGCGCTTAACCTCAAGGACAGCGGCGTAAAGGTCCGCGTTGGCCTCTCGGCCAAGAGCAAGTCCGTGGCCAAGGCCCAGAAGGCCGGTCTCACGGTCGGACCCGTCGCGGCCGTCACCGCTTGGGCCGATGTCATCATGGTCCTCGTGCCGGACCACGTCCAGGCCCGCCTCTATCGCGAGGAGATCGCCCCGAACCTCACCGCCGGCAAGATGCTGATGTTCGCCCACGGCTTCAACATCCGCTTCAAGGGCATCGTGCCGCCGAAGAATGTCGACGTGACGATGATCGCGCCGAAGTCCCCCGGCCATCGCGTGCGCGAGGTGTTCCAGGAGGGCGGCGGCGTCCCCGGTCTCATCGCTGTCCACCAGAACGCCACCGGCAACGCCAAGAAGCTCGCGCTGTCCTACGGTCGCGGCATCGGCTGCACCCGCGCGGGCGTCCTCGAGACGACCTTCAGCGAAGAGACCGAGACCGACTTGTTCGGCGAGCAGGCCGTCCTTTGCGGCGGTTGCGCCGAGCTCGTGAAGGCCGGCTTCAAGACCCTCGTCGACGCGGGCTACCAGCCCGAGATCGCCTACTTCGAGTGCATGCACGAGCTGAAGCTCATCGTGGACCTGATGTATCGCGGCGGCCTCAACTACATGCGTTACTCCGTCTCGGACACCGCCGAGTGGGGCGACTACGTCTCCGGCCCGCGCGTCGTCACCAAGAAGACGCAGCAGGAGATGAAGCGCATCCTCAAGGACATCACGACCGGCAAGTTCGCCAAGCGCTTCATCGACGAGAACAACAAGCATGGCCGCAAGACCATGAACAAATTCCGCAACCGCGAGCGCGGCCAGAAGATCGAGGTCGTCGGTGCCAAGCTGCGCGCGATGATGCCGTTCCTCAATCCGGTGGTCATTTCCAAGTAATGAACAACTGAACCGTCATTCTCGTTCTCTTAATCGTTCTCGTTCTCTCCTCTGCCAGTCGAGAGAACGATTACGAGAAGGAGTAAGAGAATGATTTCGCCCTCACCTCCATGAAACCCGACTACGTTCGCATCTTCGACACCAGTCTCCGCGACGGCGAGCAAGCGCCCGGCGCCTCGATGACCTCGGCTGAAAAGCTGGAGGTTGCCCGGGCTCTGGCGCGACTGGGCGTGGACGTGATCGAGGCCGGGTTTCCCGCGGCGTCGCCCGACGACCTCGCGGCGGTGCAGACCATCGCCGCCGAAGTGGGGCAGGTGTCCGTTGCGGGTCGTCCGCAGTCCGAGCCGCCGATCATCTGCGGTTTGGCGCGTTGCACGAAGAACGACATCGACGCGGCGTGGAACGGCGTCAAGGGCGCGAAGCACCCGCGCATCCACACGTTCCTCGCGACGAGTGATCTTCACCTGAAGCACAAGCTCCGGATGACCCGCGAGGAGATGACGGCCAAGGCGGTCGAGATGGTCGGCTATGCCCGTTCGCTCTGCGCCGACATCGAGTTCTCCCCCGAGGACGCCGGCCGCAGCGACCCGGAGTTTCTCTACAAAGTGCTTGAGGCAGTCATCAAGGCCGGTGCCACCACGCTGAACATTCCGGACACGGTGGGCTATACCATGCCCGACGAGTTCGGCGCGCTCATCGCCGGCATCATCAAGCATACTCCCGGCGCCAAGAACGTGATCATCTCCGTGCATTGCCACGATGATCTCGGCCTCGCCGTGGCCAATTCGCTTGCCGGCCTCCGCGCCGGCGCGCGCCAGGTCGAGTGCACGGTCAACGGCATCGGCGAGCGCGCGGGCAACGCGTCGCTCGAGGAGATCGTCATGGGTCTCCGCACCCGGGCCGACAAGATCGGCCTGACGACCAGCGTCGACGCCACGCAACTTTGCCGCGTGTCCAAGCTCGTTTCCCGCAGCACCAGTTATCCGGTGCCGCCCAACAAGGCCATCGTCGGCCGCAACGCCTTCGCGCACGAGTCGGGCATCCACCAGGACGGCATGATCAAGAACGCGCAGACCTACGAGATCATGAAGCCCGAGGATGTCGGCGCGAGCCAGACCATGCTCGTGCTCGGCAAGCATTCCGGCCGCAACGCCTTTGCCAAGCGGCTCGCCGAACTGGGTTACCCGCTCGAGGGCGACGCGCTGCTCAAGGCCTTCAACGAATTCAAGAAACTGGCCGACCGCAAAAAAGCGGTGCACGACGCCGATCTTGTCACCCTCGCTTCGGACGAGCGGGCCACCGTGCCCGAGCTCTGGGCTTTGGAGACGCTCCAGGTCGTGTGCGGCACCACCGGTCTGCCCACCGCGACGGTCCGCCTGCGCGATGCTGACGGCAAAACCCACGTCAAAGCCAGTGTCGGCACCGGCCCGGTGGACGCGACTTACAAGGCGATCGACGCCATCGTCAAGGTGCCGGTCAAGCTGCTCGAGTTTGGCATCAACGGCGTCACCGAGGGCATCGATGCTCTCGCGGAAGCCAGCGTGCGCGTGCGCCACGACGAGCAGCGCTCCAGCCACGGCCACGGGGCCGACACCGATATCGTCGTCGCGAGCGCCAAGGCCTACGTCGCGGCGATCAATCACGTCCTTTCCCGCCAGACGACTGGCCGGGTGCAGCACTCCCAGAGCAACACCGAGACCCCCAAGGGTCACAAGTAAGCCATGACCGGAACGCACCCAACTTTCATCGAGGTCTTCGACACCACGCTCCGCGATGGCGGGCAGACCGAGGGCATCTCGTATTCGGTCGACGACAAGCTGCGCATCGCGCGCAAGCTCGACGAGCTGGGCGTGGCCTTCATCGAGGGCGGCTGGCCGGGTTCCAATCCCAAGGATGCGCTTTTCTTCGAGCAGGCCCGCAAGGAGACCTGGCACACCGCCAAGATCGTGGCGTTTGGCGCCACGCGTCGCGCCAAGCTGAAGCCCGAGGAGGATCCCAGTGTCCGCGCGCTCGTCGAGGCCGGCACCGAGGTCTGCGCGATCTTCGGCAAGTCCTCCGTGCTGCAGGTGCAGGAAGTGCTGCGCACGACGCTGGAGGAGAATCTCAAGATGATCGGGGAGACCGTGGCCTACCTGCGCGCGCAGGGAAAGCGCGTCATCTACGACGCCGAGCATTTCTTCGACGGGTTCGACCAGAACGCCGACTACGCGCTGCAGTGTCTGGGCGCGGCGAACCAGGGCGGGGCGGAGACGCTCGTGCTGTGCGACACCAACGGCGGTCATCTGCCCTGGCAGGTGGCGGCGACCGTGCAGGCGGTGCAGAAGCATTTCGGTCCGGCCGTGCGTGTGGGCATCCACCTGCACGATGATTCGGGCTGTGGCGTCGCCAACAGTATCGCGGCGATCCACGCCGGCGCGGTGCACGTGCAGGGCACGATCAACGGCTACGGCGAGCGCTGCGGCAACGCCAACCTCTGCGTCGTGATCCCGAACATTGAACTGAAGCTCAAG
This sequence comes from Lacunisphaera sp., assembly GCA_023269445.1. GTDB lineage: Bacteria > Verrucomicrobiota > Verrucomicrobiia > Opitutales > Opitutaceae > Lacunisphaera. Next base: position 10,654 of record JAHFTH010000019.1, on the reverse strand, counting down.
CTGCGCGCACTGCCCGAGGGCGGGCTGGCCCGGTTGCATGAAGTTGCGAATTTCGTGGCCGAGGTGGCGAACGTGGCGCCCAACGACCAGATGGCCTACGTCGGCAACAGCGCCTTCGCGCACAAGGCGGGCGTGCACGTGTCCGCCATGCAGCGTCACCCCGATGCCTACCAGCACATCGATCCCAAGTTGGTCGGCAACGCGACGCGGGTGGTGATCAGCGAACTTTCCGGCCGCGCGAATGTCGTCTCCAAGGCGGGCGAGCCGGGTTTTGAGAATATAGATGCCGCCACCAGCACCAAGGTGGTCGAGCTGATCAAGGCAAAGGAGCACGAGGGATTTTCCTACGAGGCCGCGGAGGCCAGCGCGGCCCTGCTCGTCCGCCGGCTCAGGCCCGGTTATGAGCCGCTGTTCAGCCTGCTCGACTATCGCGGCATGGTCAGCCGGCACGGTGACCGTCACCTGGCCGAGGCGACCATCAAGCTCAAGGTGCGCGGTCACGAGGTGCACACGGCCGCCGAGGGCAACGGCCCGGTCAACGCTTTCGACACCGCGCTGCGCAAGGCGCTGCTGCCGCTTTTCCCGGCGGTCGCCGAGATCCAGCTCACGGACTACAAGGTCCGCATCCTGAACGGCAACACCGGCACCGGCGCGGTCACGCGCGTGCTGATCGACTGGCACGACGGCGGCACGCGCCGCTGGAGCACGGTCGGTGCGGGCACTAACATCCTCGACGCCACCTGGCTGGCGCTGGCGGACGGCTACGAGTATGCGCTGAGCGCGCCGGTCGCAGCCACCAAGGAATCAATCGCATGAACGCTAAAATCGTCCTTTTGCCCGGTGATGGCATCGGCCCCGAAGTCGTCAATGAAGCCCGCCTCGTCCTCGACGCGGTGGCCAAGCTCTTCGGGCACACCTTTGAGTATTCGACGCACCTGCTCGGCGGTTGCGCCATTGACGCGACTGGCACGGCTCTGCCCGAGGCTACGCTCAAGGCCTGTCAGGCCTCGCATGCCGTTCTCCTCGGCGCCGTCGGCGGCCCGAAGTGGGATGATCCTCAAGCCAAAGTGCGGCCCGAGCAGGGCCTGCTGGCCATCCGCAAAGGTCTCGGCCTCTACGCCAACCTTCGTCCCGTGAAGGTGATTCCGTCGCTGGCCAAGCTTTCGCCGCTGAAGCCCGAACGCTTGGCCGGGGTGGACTTCATTGTCATCCGCGAGCTGACCGGTGGCCTCTACTTCGGCCAGCCGAAGGGTCGGACCAAGACCGCCACGGGTGAGCAGGCGGTTGACACCTTGATCTACACAGATGTCGAGATCCGCCGCATTGTGCGCCTGGGTTTCCAGATCGCGCGCTGCCGCCGCAAGCAGCTCACGTCGATCGACAAGGCCAACGTGCTCGAGTCTTCGCGCCTGTGGCGTCAGATCGCCATCGAGGTCAGCAAGGAATTCCCGGATGTGAAGCTCGATCACCAGCTGGTGGATTCGGCGGCCATGCGCCTCATCACGCACGCCGCCCAGTTTGACGTGATCGTGACCGAGAACATGTTTGGCGACATTCTCACGGACGAAGCGGCGGTGCTCGCCGGTTCGCTCGGCCTGCTCCCCAGCGCGTCGCTGGGCGAGGGGAAGCTCGGCCTTTACGAGCCCATCCACGGCTCGGCCCCCGACATCGCGGGCAAGGGCATCGCCAACCCCACCGGCACCATTCTTTCCGCCGCCATGCTGCTGCGCCACTCGCTCGGTCTGGAGGCCGAGGCCCGAGCTATTGAGGCGGCCGTCAGCGCCGCCATCGATGAAGGCTGCCACACCGGCGACCTCGGTGCGGCCAAGCCGATCAATACCTCCCAAATGGGCGATGCAGTCCGCGCACGCCTCAAACGTTAAGATAAACTTCCTCCTTCCATGAGTTCTTCCACTTCCAAGCCGACCCTCGACACGACCCGCTTCATCGCGCGTCACGTGGCCGGCCTGCGCCGTTCCGGTATCCGCGACTTTTTTGAACTGGTCGCGAAGACGGACGGCGTCATTTCGCTCGGCATCGGCGAACCCGATTTCGACACCCCGCAGCCCATCCGCGACGCCGTGAAGACGGCGATGGACACGGGCAAGACCCACTACACCTCCAATCTTGGCCTGCCTGAACTCCGCAAGGAGATCAGCCGCTACGTCGAGAGCTACTTCCACGTCGGCTACCGCTGGGACGACGAAGTCCTTGTGACCGTCGGCGTCTCCGAGGCGCTCGACCTGGCGATGCGCGCCCTGCTCAACCCGGGCGACAAGGTGCTTTATCACCAGCCCTGCTACGTTTCCTATGCGCCGACCGTCGAGTTGGTGCATGGGGTGGGCGTGCCGGTGGCCACGAGTGCGGCCGAGATGTTTTCCCTTGATGAGCCGGCCTTGCGCGCATCTTGGCAGCCGGGCTGCAAGCTTCTGCTCCTGAATCTGCCCTGCAATCCGACCGGTGGCGTCTGCTCCCGCGAGCAGCTTGAGCGCATCGCGAAGTTTGCCATCGAGAAGGACCTCATCGTTATCAGCGACGAGATCTACTCGGAGCTGATCTTCGAGGGCACGCATACCAGCATCGCCAGCCTGCCCGGCATGCGGGACCGCACGCTGCTGCTGCACGGATTTTCCAAAGCCTTTGCGATGACCGGATTCCGGCTCGGCTATGCCTGCGGCCCGGCACCGCTGATCGAGGCGATGATGAAGGTGCACCAGTATTCGATGCTGTGCGCCCCGAGCATCAGCCAAGAGGGTGCCCTCGCTGCGCTGCGGCTGGGCGATGATGCCACCAAGTTCATGCGCGACCGCTACCGCGAGCGCCGCGATCTATTTGTCGGCCGGATCAACGCGGCCGGTTTAAAGTGCCATTTGCCGCGCGGGTCCTTCTATGCGTTTCCCTCGATCGCCTCGACGGGCCTCGACGAGGGTGAGTTTGCCCGCCGGCTGCTGACCGAGCAGAAGGTGGCGGTCGTTCCCGGCACGGCCTTTGGCGAGGCCGGCAAGGGCCATGTGCGCGCCTGCTTCACGGCCAACGAGCAGAAGCTCACGCTGGCCTGCGACAAGATTGAGCGGATGCTCAACTCGCTCAGCGCGAAAGCCTCGGTCTGAGATAATTTCAGGAAAGAAAAAGCCCGTCCCCGCGAAAGCAGGGACGGGCTTTGAATTAAAACGTCAGCAGTCAGCCTTAGAACGTGTAGGTGTAGCCGAGCGTGGCCCAGAAGTGGTTGCCATCGAGCCCGGAGATGTCGTGGTCGGCATACTGCGCTCCGACGGTGACCGTGGCTTTATCAGAGATCTTGTAAGGGACCGTGAGGCCCAGACCGTAGTAGGTGTAGCCACTGCCCGCGTCAGGCTCGGCCCGACCCAAGGTCGCCGACCAGTTCAGTGAGGTCTTGCTGTCGATCGGGATGCTGTAGCCGAGGGTCTCCTGGAGGGTGAGGACATCCAAGGTGAAGTCGTAGTAGGCATAGGTGGCGGAAGTCACCGCGCCAATGCTTCCGTTGAGCCCGAGGTAGGGTTCGAAGGTAGCCTTGTCGTAACCACCGTTTAGGCCGGGATAGGTGTAAAGCGTGGCACCCGTATCGAGGCTCCAGCCATTCTGCAGCTTGAAGCCGTAGCCGGCATAGTAGTCGATTTCGAGCTCGTAGCCCTTGTCAACCGGCGCGCTCACCCAGACGCCGGCGTAGAAATCGCCCGAGGTCACTTTCACTGAGGGCTGGATAGCACCTTCAGCGTATTGCACGCCGCGAAACACATACTTGCTGGCGTAGGGAAAATCCACGGTGATCGAGTAGGACGAAGCAGCGGGAGCAACTACGGCATCGTCAGCGGAGAGCGAGGCGCCCGTGGTGAGGAGCGCGGCGAGGAGGAGGGCAGTTTTCTTCATGTTTGGTAGGTTTGGATTTGATTTGTCAGGTCTTTGGTCAGGATGTTCCCGCCATAAGCACAGGAGCGGCGACCATCGAACCTATGAGCTAAATAGCAAGCAATGGGCCAATCTCATGAGTATTATTAAGAACACCCGATTTGGGCATTAGGTCGGGGATAAACGATGCAACTGCTGGAACAAAAAACCCCGCCGCCGGGAAACGGCGACGGGATTTGTGACATAAGGATGGGCGCGGGGCCTTAGACGGCGGCGTCGCCGTGCTCGTCGGTGCGGATGCGGAGGACATCCTCCAGCGGGAGCACGAAGATCTTGCCGTCGCCGATTTTGCCGGTCTTGGCCCCGGCGGCGATGGCGGCAATGGCGGGCTTGACGAGTTCGTCGGTGACGGCGATCTCGAGTTTCACCTTGGGCAGGAAGTCCACGGTGTATTCGCTGCCACGGTAGATCTCGGTGTGCCCTTTCTGGCGCCCGAAACCCTTGACCTCGGTCACGGTCATACCGTCGACTCCGACCTTGTTGAGGGCTTCCTTAACCTCGTCCAGCTTGAACGGCTTGATGATGGCGATGATGAGTTTCATGTGGGTAAGAAGTTAAGGTTAGAGGATGTAGCCTTCCTCGCTGTGATCGGTGATATCGAGGCCCTGTTGTTCGGCCTCGGGAGTGGGCCGCAGACCGACGACCGCCTTGACGATGTAGGCCAAGATGATTGTGCCCACGATCGAGAGAACCAAGGTGATGCCAATGGCCTTCAACTGGGCGACCCACAGGCCGCCGTCGGTGACGAGGGCCGCGAGGCCGTTCTTCTTGGCGTAGCCGTCGGAGACGAGATTGGAATTGACGCTGGCCGTGGCGAGGAAGCCCGTGAGGAGTGCACCAAGGGTGCCGCCGACGGCGTGGACGCCGAAGGTGTCGAGGGCATCGTCATACTTGAAGATGGACTTGAGCTTGGTGCAGGCGAGGTAAGGCACGACGCCCGCCAGCACGCCGATGATCATGGCGCCGGTGGAATCAACGAACCCGGTGGCGGGGGTGATGACGACCAAGCCGGCGACGATACCCGAGCAGAAGCCGAGGACCGAGGCGTGGCCGCGGGTGATCTTCTCGATCATGCCCCAGACGAAGCCGGCGGTGGAGGCGGCGAGCGTGGTGGTCATGAAGGCGTTGGCGGCCACCCCGTCGGCGGCGAGGGCCGAGCCGGCGTTGAAGCCATACCAGCCGACGTAGAGCATACCGGTGCCGACCATACAGAGCACGAGGCTGTGCGGGGCCATCTTTTCCTTCCCGAAGCCCAAGCGGGGTCCGAGGATGAGGCAGAGCACGAGCGCGGACCAGCCGGAGCTCATGTGCACCACGGTGCCGCCGGCAAAGTCGATGGCCGGGATGGCAGCGTCAGCGTTCCAAACACCGTTCATGAGGCCGGTGGCACCCCAGACCATATGCGCGAGGGGGAAATAAACCACGAGCATCCACAGGGTCACGAAGAGCAGGATGGCGGAGAACTTCATGCGCTCGGCGATGGCACCCACGATCAGCGCAGGGGTGATGATGGCGAACATCAGCTGATACATCGAAAACACGTTCTGGGAAATCCAGTAGGCGTAATTGGTGTTGGGGGCGGAGGTCACGCCCTTCAGCAGGAAGAATTCGGAGCCACCGATGTAGGGGCTGCCATAGCTGGTGCCGAAGACCAAGCTGTAGCCAAAAGCCCACCACATGATGGTGACCAGACCGGTGATACCCAGACACTGGGCGAGCACGGAGAGGACGTTTTTCTTGCGCACCAAGCCACCGTAGAAGAGGGCCAGGCCGGGCAGGGTCATGAACAGCACCAAGGCGGCGCAGATCATCATGAAGCCGTTGTGGCCGGGGCCGGCTACGCCGGCCAAGCCAGCACCGGGGTCGGTGTTGTTGGCGTAGGCGGCGAAGGCGCCGTCAACGGCCGGAACCGGGGCTGGGGCGGCGGCAGGTGCCGGGGCATCCTCGGCGTGGACCAAGACGAACATACCCAGTAGCGCGAAGATGCCTGATATCTTCAAGCTGCGGGTCAAATGCTGGAACTGAATCTTCATAGTCGGTGGGGTGACGGTGTGGTTATTGTGGTAGGGAGGCGCTGAGCGCGCGACCCAAGCTGGGCAGACCATTTAGCACGGCCTGTGCCAAGCCGCCTTGGGATTGCCGGGCACGGTAATCTCTAGGAATTGGCCATAAAAAAGCCACACTTTGAAGGTGCGGCTGGCAGGGGCAGGGCGATTGCTCGCTTACTTGGGCACGTTGGGTGGCGGGGGCGGGGGGGCAATCGCCACCGAGCTATCCGCCATCTTTTTGCCGGCCATCTCCACCATGCGCTGGATCTCGATCTCGGCATTGCGGCGGCTGATCTTGGCCAGTTCGACTTCCTTGGCTAAGTCGAAGGTTTCGCGGTTAAGCTTCTCCTTGCTGGTGCGGGTCTGGGAGATGCTGATCTCGAGGGCACCGACTTCCCGGGCGAGCTTGTCCGACTGCGCATTGAGATCAGTAGTCTCGTCGGAGAGTTGCTTCATGACGGCTTGGTAGGCGGCTTCCTTCTTCGCCAGCTTGTCGGCATCTTCAGCATCGCGCAGCTGCTGCCGTTTCAGGGCGTCGGCATTGGCTTTTTCTTCGATGATTTTCTTCCGCTTGAGGTCTTCGGTCGCTTTTTCGTTTTTCTCGATCAATTGCTTCGCGGCTTTTTCTTCCATGGCCTTCACCGCACCGAGGTAGAAGAAAAGAAATACGGCAAGCAAAATGCCTGGAATGACGAGGTAGGTTATTAAGGTCTTCTTCATGGGAGAGCGGTAAGTGGGTTTTAGCTGGTCTTCTTGGCGGCGGCCGCCGCGGCGGCCGCCGCTTCGGCGCGGGCTTTCTCGGCCAGGGCGATTTTGTCCAGCAGGTCGTAGTAGTATTTCACGTTCGATTCGGCCTGCTTGACGTAGGCTTTCAGGAAAACCTGCTCGTCCAGCAGGGTCTTTTTATCTTGTTCGATTTTCTTGATCTCATCCTGAACCTCTTCGAGGTCTTTTTTGAGGCGGCGGGCCTGGTCGGTGAGCTTGGTCTTGTCACTGTTGGCGCGCAGGCGCTTGTCTTCCGCCGTCTGCCGGTCGTTCTTTTTGTCTTCCTCGACCTTTTCTTTTTTGGCGCGTTCTTCAGCGCGGAGTTTGGAAGCCTTGACTGCCTCATCGATCGCCTTTTCACGATCTTTGATGGCCTTGAGTGCCTTGGCTTTTTTGACTTCGTCGGCCTGGATCTTGATCTCGGCGAGGTGGGCTTCGTGGCCCTTGGCGAAATTCATGTAGACCCCACCGAAAAGCAGAAGGCCGATCAGGGGGATGATGAGGTAGACTTTGTTCATGGTCGGATGCTGCGGTGTATAAAAACGAGAGTGGTTAGGATTTATTCTTCTTCGCTTCGCGATCGCTGATCAGGCCGTCCAGCGCTTTGGCCATGGCTGCACCATCTTTCGCGCCGTCGGGAAATTCGGCGGCTTTGCGGGCGGCGGTGAGCGCGATATCATACTTCTGGAGGCTGTAAGCCGTGTAGGCCAGCGAGAGATAGGCCTGATACGGCTTGGTGAGGTTGCCCTTGGTGATGGCGAGCTGGACGTGCTTGAAGGATTCCTCGGGCTTGTCGAGGGAGGTGTAGGCTTGGGCGATCTGGAACTCCAACTGGCCGGACTTGGGGAAGGCCTTGGTGCCATCCTTGAGGGCATCAATGCTTTTCAAGGGGCGTTGCAATTGCTGGTAGGCCAAGGCGAGTAATTCCCAGTTCTTGGGATCACTATCAATGGCATCGGACTTCAAACCAGCCGCCAGGAGCTCGGCGGCTTTCTCATACTGGCCGAGATTGAAGTAGATGCCGATGAGGTTATAATTGTCCTTACGGGTATTCATGAACCCGTTGGCTTGCGCCCGCTCGATGGCGGTGATGGAACGGATGCTAAACTCGCGGGCCTTCTGCGGATCCTTGAGCTCTTCGCTTTTGGCGGCGATGGCCAGGTAGGTAGCAGCGAGTTGCTGCCAATAGGCGTTGCTGTCGGGCTTGAGCTTGACGAGCGCTTCCAGCAATTCACTAGACTCGCCGTAGCGGTCGAGCTGGTTCAGGCAGACAAGCTTCAGGACGTAAAAGGTGTCTTTGGGGTGGGTGGAGAGCTTCAGGCCGATATCAACCTGCTCAATGGCCCGCTTGAGGAGAGCCTGATCAGGGTTGGAGGCATTGACCATGCCGCGACTGAACAGCAACTGGGCATAGATCAACTGGGAGTCGGGCGTAGGCTGCGGCGTGAGTTTGAGCCAGTGGGACATGGCTTTATCGGCTTTGTCGAAATAGGAAGCGGCCAGAGTGGTGTTCTTGGTCTGAGTTGCTTCCTGGAAGTAGAGTTGCACGAGGAAGAAATAGATTTCCCGGGTCTGCCGTTCGTCGAAGAAGGTCGGGCTTTTGGCCTCGGAAAGCAGCAGGCTGCGCTCGATGGGTTCAAGGGCCTTGGTGTATTCACCCTTGCCGATGAGGATCTGCGAGCGGAGTTGCAGGAGGAACGCGGCGTCGTAACTGTCGGCCGGGGCCTTGGCGAGTAGGCCATCAAGCACGGTCATGGCGGTTGCGGTGTCCTTGGCCTCCATGGCGGTCCGGTATTTCTGCAAGCCCTCCGAGGTATCGTCGGAGAAACTGTAGTCGCGCTGCGCGGGCTGAGCGGGAAGGGCGCAGGCCAGCGCGAGGACCGCAACCAGGCCAAGGATCCGGCGGGAGAGGGAGGTGAAAGGAGTCGGCATGGCGGCAGGGTTACTCGGTCGCGTTGAACTCAAGGAGTTGCGAGCAACGGACGTTCACCACCTGGCCGCGCCGGCGGCCGGGCTTGTATTTCCATTTCTGCACGGCCTGCAGGGCCGGCATCTCGAATTCGCGGTGAGAGGACTTGATGATCTGGGTCTGGATCACATCGCCCTCGGTGCTGATGATGAACTCAACCAAGACCGAGCCGTTGATGCCGGCACGCCGCATGTCGTAAGGATAGGATGGCGACTGACGGACACGGGCGATAGGTTGCTGGTCGAGATCGCCGACGTTGAAGAGATTGCTGAGACCGCGGCCAAAGTTGGCACCGGGCTTGTTGACCGGGATGGTGATAGCACCGCGGTTGAGGGTCAGGCCCGGGGGGGGCGGCGGGGCGAGCTGCTGGACGAAAGCGTCGACCGGCACCAATGATGGCAAATCCACCAAGCTGGGCGGGGCCATGATGTTCTCCACCGTCTCATTGTTGAGCTCCTCGACCTTGTCCACTTTCTCCTCTTCGAGGGGAGGCATTTCGAATTGCACCACATCCTCCTTGGGGGGGGCGATTCGCTTGGGCGGGGCATTTTTCTGGCTGAAGAAATAGATCGACGAATGCAGCGTCAGGGAAACCACGATACCGATGATGAGATCTCTGTGCATGATGTTATCGGCCCGTTTGGCGCGTGCGGGTTTCAACGGAGAATTTAACAATGCCGGCTTTACGAACCTCATCCAAGACGGCGACTGTGATGCCGAAGCGGGCCCGTTCGTCGCCAGCGATTAGAACGCGGGGATCGTCTGTTTGCGTCTTATAGTAGGCGATGCGGGCCGGAACTTCGCCCATGTCGATGAGCTCCTTGTTCCAGAAGATGGCACCATCACCCGAAACTTGGATCGTCGCAATATCAGGGGGAGGGGTTCCGGGCGGCGGTGGCGGGGAGGCTACTGGCAGGTCAACGGGGATGGACTTGAGCGCATTCAGTGAGAGCGTGAAAAGCACGAAGGTGGCCAGCAGGAAGAAGATGACGTCGATGAGAGGGATGATCTCAATACGCGCCTTTTTGCGGACCGGAACTTTGATTTTGGTGCCTTCCATGAGGGTGCAGCTTTTCTGTTATACGCCTGAGCGGTCGGTTTATTAGGTGGGGCCGGTCAGCGGCTGCGGGTCTCGATGAAGACCTTCTTGAACCCGGCTTTGCGGGCTTCATCAAAAACGTAAATGGCTTGGGCGAAAAACGCATGCTCATCACCGTTGATCAAAATACGGCCCTCTGGATCTCGTTTGTATTCGAGCACCAGACGCTGCTGGAATTCATCGAGCGTGATCAGGTCCGAATTCCAGCCGATCGCGCCTTCATCCGTCACACTGATGGTCACGCCGGTAGGGTCACGAACTTCGCCGGTCTCCGCCACAGGCAGGGTGACCTTGACGCCGTTCGACTTGTTGAGGGAAAGGGTGAACAACACGAAGGTGGCCAGCAGGAAAAAGATGACGTCGATGAGAGGGATGATCTCAATGCGTGCTCGCTTGATGCCACCTGAGCTGGTTCCGCCACCACCGTGCATACAGTTAGTGAGTAAAGGTTAAGTCCAAGAATGCTCGGGTGCCTTAGCGGGCGTGCGAGTTCTCGGTCTTTTTGATGATGATCTCGAGGGAGTTCGAGGCGTCCTCGACTTCATGGCGGGCTTCCTCGACGCGGGCATTCATATAGTTGAAGGGCAGCAGGCCGGTGATGGCGATGAAGAGACCGCACATGGTGGCGATGAGCGCCTCGGCCACGCCGCCGGTGATCATACCGGTGGAGGCGGAGATGTCACCGCTGCCGGAATTGAGGGCGGCAAACGTGCCCATCATGCCGGTGACGGTGCCGAGGAGGCCGAGGAGAGGAGCGGCGGTGATGCAGGTGTCGAGGGTGGGGAGACCTTGGCTGAAGCGCTGCATCTCTTGGTTGGCGGCGCGAGTGAAGGCGTTGGCCAGGGA
>JAHFTH010000198.1 GCA_023269445.1 Lacunisphaera sp. | reverse complement strand
CTCGGTAAAGGCCGGGCCGGTGTGGCGCAGGATTTTCTTCTTCACGTCATCGGCGCCGTGGTGGAAATCCAGAATCCGGTTCTCCAGCGGGTCGTAGCCGATCGCATTTATCGTGAAGTCGCGCCGGGCGGCCGCTTCGGCCTCGGTCAGCGTCGGGTCGGGCGCGACCGCGAAGCCGCGGTGGCCTGCACCGGTCTTGGATTCGCGGCGGGGCAGACTGAAATCATACTCCGCGCCAGCGATGCGCACCTTGAGCACACCGAAGCTGCGACCGACCACATCGGTCGGACCGAAGGGGGCCAGGGCCCGGCCCATCGCCTCGTAGTCCATCGCGTAGACCTCGATGTCGAAATCCTTGGGTTCGAGCCCGAGTAGCCAGTCGCGCACGCAACCACCGACCAGACGCGGACGTCCACCTGCGGTGCGCAGGGCGGCGAGGGCGGCGAGGAGGGGAGCGGGAATTTTCATGCGTCGGTTTGACGAAAGGCGGCCCAAATGAGCCACAGCCAGCCGGTCAGGAGGGCCAGACCACCGAGCGGGGTGACGGGCCAGAGGAGTTTAATGGGGTCGCCGAGGGCCAGACAGTAAAGCGAACCGGAGAACAGCATGATGCCCACGACCCAACACGCACCGATCCGTTTGGCGGCCGGGTTCGGCCAGTTGGCCAACGCGAGCAGGGCGACGGCGTGGACCAGTTGGTAAAAGACTGCCGTCTTCCAGTTTTCCAATTGGCCGGTCGGTTCCAACGTGGCTTTCAGGCTGTGCGCCCCGAAAGCCCCCAGCGCCACCCCAGTGAACCCCAGCAGGCCGGCGGAAATCAGGAGTGATCGAGGCGAAAACGTCATGGAAGACCGGAGTGTGGGGACATCCCTGTCGAAAACAAACATGGTTTGCGTGGGGCCGGAAAATGCAGGGCAAGCGATCTGCATCATCTGCCTAAATTATACTGTAAGCCGCAGCCTTTTAGCGATTAAACCGCCCGTTTCGGGCGATCTAAAAATGTGAAAGGTTGGGTGTTGACAGGGTAGGGCGAAATCAATCCCTTTGGCCCCTTTCCGCATATGAAAACCTATCTGGCCAGGAACGAGACCAAGCAACCCCCCAAGTGGCATCTGATCGATGCCGAAGGCAAAGTGCTGGGCCGTCTCGCCGTCAAAGCCGCCAATATCCTGCGCGGCCGTCACAAGCCCACTTACACGCCCCACGTTGATACCGGTGACTTCGTCGTCGTCATCAATGCGAACAAGGTCGTCCTCACCGGTAAGAAGGAAGAGCACACCGAATACATGTCGTTCTCCGGCTACGTCGGCGGCGAGAAGTATCGCAAGCTCGCCGACGTCCGCGTCAAGAAGCCCGAGTTTATCATCATGCAGGCCGTCAAGGGCATGCTCCCCCGGAATCGCCTCGCCGCCAAGATGCTGACCAAGCTCCGGGTTTTCCCGGGTGCCACCCACGATCACGCGGCCCAGAACCCCGTCCCCTTAAAGTAATCCATGAGCGCTGAATCCTCCGTTTTCCTCGGCACCGGCCGTCGCAAGTCCTCCACGGCCCGCGTCCGTATCTTCGCCGGCACCGGCAAGACCGCGGTCAATGACCGCAAGTTCGAAGTCTATTTCACGCACGACAACTTCGTGCGCCGCGCCCTCGCCCCGCTCGTCACGGCGGACAGCAAGGACAAGTTCGACGTCATCGTGAACGTCGCCGGTGGCGGCATCAGCGCCCAGTCCGGCGCGGTCGCCCACGGCATCGCCCGCGCTTTGCTGAAGTTCAATCCCGAGCTCCGCGTCACCCTCAAGAAGGCCGGTCACCTCACCCGTGATCCCCGCGAGAAAGAGCGCAAAAAGCCCGGCCAGCCGGGCGCCCGCAAGCGCTTCCAGTTCTCCAAGCGTTAATTCGCTTACTGGAATCCAGACTTACCCAAGCGGAGCGCCTCGCGGCCTCCGCTTTTTTATTGGCACACGAAACTGCTCGATTCCCCTTCGGGAATTCATAACCCTTTCTCCTCACTTACATGAATGGTGTAACTTCCCCCGCCGCTAGCGGCGGGGCTGATATGAAAATTAGGACGCCGGCCGACCAGCACTCCATCCAAGGATCGCCGAGTCCGGATGATTCCGCGCAAGTTTCAAGGAAGCCGGCGTTCAATGTCGGCATTGTCGGCGCGTCGGGCTATTCCGGCGAAGTTTTGGTCAAGCTCCTCCTCGGCCACCCGTCGGTCAAACTGACGGCGGTTACCTCGCGGCAGCACGCGGGCAAGCCCGTGGCCCAAGTCATCCCGGCCCTGCGCGGCACCGCGGCCGAGCAGCTCAAGTTCAGCGACTCCGATGCGGCCACGCTGGCCGCGCGCAATGATGTCGATCTGTGGTTTTTGGCCCTGCCGCATGGCACCGCTGCGGAATTCGCCAAGGCGCTCGTCCCGGCCGGCCGGAAGGTGATCGATCTCAGCGCCGATTTCCGGGTCGCCGACCTCGCGACCTACGAGAAATACTACGGCCATCATCACGCGCCCGAGCTGTTGCCGTCGGCGCGTTTCATTCTGCCCGAGCTGACCGATCCCAAGTGGAAGTCCGAGATCAAGCTCGCGGCCGCACCCGGTTGCTACCCGACCAGCGCGCTCGTGCCGCTCGTGCCGCTGCTCAAGGACGGCGTCGTCGCCAAGGAGCACATCGTGGTCAATTCGTTCTCCGGCGTCACCGGCGCGGGCAAGAAAGCCGAGGAGCAGTTTCTCTATGCCGAGCGGGCCGAGAGCGCCAAGGCCTACGGGCTCACCAAGCACCGGCACCTGGCCGAGATCGAGGAACAACTTTCCCTCGCCGCCGGAGCGAAGCTCATCGTGCAGTTCAATCCCCACCTCGCCCCGATGCGGCGCGGCATCATCACCACGACCACGGTGCCTGCGACCAAGGGCGCAACGATCGATTCACTCTATGCGGCGTGGCGGTCCGCCTACGCTGGCAAACCGTTTGTCTCGATTCTCGCCGCCGGCGAGACGCCCGATTCCGCCTACGTCACCGGCACCAACCGGCTCGATCTTTCCGCGGTGCACGATACCCGCACCGGCAACTTCGTCATCACCTCCGCCCTCGACAACCTCGTCAAGGGCGCCAGCGGCCAGGCCGTGCAGATCATGAATCTGTGGCTCGGGCTGCCCGAGACGGCGGGACTGCTTTGAACCCGTCTTCCATGACCCCACTGACCGTTACCCTAGACAGCGCCGGCATCACCGATGTCCCCGGCTTTGACGCGGCCGGCGTGGCCTGCGATATCCGTGAGAAGAACGACCTGAAGCGCCTCGACCTCGCGCTCCTCTTCTCCCTCCGGCCTTGCACTGCCGCCGGCACCTTCACGACCAATGCCGTCAAGGCCGCCCCGGTCCTGCTCTGCCAGAAACACCTCGCGCACGGCGGGCCCTTCCACGGCATCGTGGCCAATGCCGGCAACGCCAACGCCTGCACCGGCCCCGAGGGCCTCAAGGATGCGCAACTGACGGCCACCCGGATTGCCGCTTCGCTCAACCTGAAGCCCACGTCGTTCTTCATCTGCTCCACCGGCCGCATCGGCCAGCCACTGCCGATGATGAAACTGCTCAAAGGCCTCGAGCGCACGGTCACCGACAAGGGTCGCACGTCCGACCACGGCATCAAGGCGGCCAACGCCATCCTTACTTCCGACACGAAGCCCAAGACCGTCACGGTGAGCTTCACCTACGACGGCAAGAAGCACTTTGTCTCCGGCATCGCCAAGGGCGCGGGCATGATCCAGCCCAACATGGCCACAATGCTGGCGTTCCTCGCCACGGATTTCTCCGTGCCGCGCAGCTTCCTGCAGAAGACGCTCTCCGAGGCCGTCGCCGGCACCTTCAACTGCATCACGGTCGACGGCGACATGAGCACCAACGACACCGTGCTCATGCTGGCCAACGGCCACTCCGGCGTCAGCGTCGGCGACAAGAGCCCGCGCGAGCTGCGCGTCCTGTTCGCCGAGGCGGTTTGGAAAGCCTGCGAGGCCCTCGCCGAAAAGATCGTCGCTGACGGCGAGAAGATCACCAAGGTCGTCGAGCTGAAAGTCCTCGGCGCCGCGTCCTCCGAGGACGCCGAGAAGATCGCCCGCGCCATCGGCAACTCTCTGCTTGTGAAATCCTCCTGGTATGGCGAGGACCCCAACTGGGGCCGGCTCGCCGATGCCGCTGGCTACGCCAAGGCCAAGCTCATCGAGGCCAAGCTGGACATTCTCTACAACGACACGCCGTGCATGACCGCCGGCAAGCCGCATCCCGACCTGAAACCGAAGTGGAAGGAGATCGTGAAAGCGAAACGCTTCACCATCACGCTCAACTTGCACCTGGGGAAGGCGACGTTCCGTCTGTTGGCGAGCGATCTGACCGAGGGCTACGTGAACTACAACAAGAGCGAGTAGGCGCAGCGGTCCGCCGTCGCCGGTTCGTCACTCAATAATCGCTTGCACTGGCGGTATCTTCGCCACCACATTTTGGGCAAATTTTCCAATGAGCGGCTGCGGGGTTTCGCGGCCCGCTCGGTAGAAAAACCAACGCTTCGAATTCATGCTCCCATTCAAAAATAAGATCCTGTTCGTCGGCTACGGCGCCGTCGCCGAGTGCACCCTGCCCATTCTCTTCAAGCACATCAAAGTGCCCGCGAAGAACGTCACCGTGATGGATTTCGCGGACCGGAAGGCCAAGCTCGCGCCCTGGATCAAGAAGGGTGTCCGCTTCGTGCGCGATCGCGTGACGGAAAAGAACATGACCAAGCTGCTGGCGAAGCATGTCGGCCCCGGCGACATCCTCATCGACCTCGCCTGGAACATCGACGCCTGCGAGATCCTCCAGTGGTGCCACGATAACGGCGTGCGCTACATCAACACTTCGACCGAGCTGTGGGATCCGTATTCCAGCGGCCCGAACGCCCACCCGACGACCAAGACGCTTTATTACCGCCACATGAACCTGCGGCGGATGCTCAAGAAGTGGAAGTCCAAGGGCCCGACCGCCGTCATCGAGCACGGCGCCAACCCCGGCCTCATCTCCCATTTCGTCAAGCAGGGCCTCATCGACATCGGCACCAAGCTGATCAAGGACAAGAAGGCCAAGGGCGCCCGCGCCGCCAAGATCACCCAGCTGATCGCGGCCCGTTCGTTCAACCTCCTCGCCCAGGAACTCGGCGTGAAGGTCATCCACTGCTCCGAGCGCGACACCCAGATCACCGACAAGCCGAAGGAGATCGACGAGTTCGTCAACACCTGGAGCATCGAGGGCTTCCGTGAGGAAGGCACCACGACTTCCGAGATGGGCTGGGGCACGCACGAGAAGACGCTCCCCAAGCACGCCTTCCAGCACACGTCGGGGCCGAAGAACCAAATCTGTCTCGCCCGCATGGGCATGAACACCTGGGTCCGCTCCTTCGTCCCGAACTGGAACATCCTCGGCATGGTCGTCCGCCACGGCGAAGCCTTCACCATCTCCGACAAGCTCACGGTCTGGAAGAACGGCAAGGCCGTCTATCGCCCGACGATGCACTACGCCTACTGCCCGTGCGACGAGGCCATCGCCTCGCTCAACGAGATGCGCGGCTATAATTACCACCTGAACGAGAACCAGCGCATCATGAACGACGAAATCACCAAGGGCTCGGACGTCCTCGGTGCGCTCATCATGGGCCACGACTACAACTCGTGGTGGGTCGGCTCCGACCTCAGCATCGAGGAGTCCCGCCGCCTGGTGCCGCACCAGAACGCCACCACGATGCAGGTCGCCATCTCGGTCGTCGCCGCTTCGATGTGGATGATCGAGAACCCCGAGTCCGGCGTCGTCGTCCCCGACGAGTTGCCGCACGACTACGTCCTGAAGATTTCCAAGCCGTATCTCGGCAAGTGGATCTCGAAGCCCTACGACTGGACCCCGTTCAAGGGTCGCGACACGACCTTCGACGCCCACCACAAGCCCGATCTCGACCGGAAGGATCCGTGGCAGTTCAAGAACTTCCTCGTGACGGACGCCGGGTAACGGCTCGCAATGATCTCGAAAGCGCGGCTCCAGCAACTCGCCAAGAAACACGGCACGCCGCTGTTCGTCATCGACCATGACGCGCTGCGGAAGGCCTACCGGGAGTTCCGCCGGCATCTGCCGCGCATTCAGGCTTACTATGCGGTCAAGGCCAACCCCGACCCGCTGATCGTGCGCACCCTCTTCCGGGAGGGGGCGAGCTTCGACGTCGCCTCGATGCCGGAGTTCATGATCGTCTACGAGAACATC
Organism: Lacunisphaera sp.; assembly: GCA_023269445.1. Classification (GTDB taxonomy): domain Bacteria; phylum Verrucomicrobiota; class Verrucomicrobiia; order Opitutales; family Opitutaceae; genus Lacunisphaera. Next base: position 46 of record JAHFTH010000198.1, on the reverse strand, counting down.
AAAAAGATGCCGGCGAAAAAGCGGCAGGACTGGATCTGGGACAAGA
>JAHFTH010000197.1 GCA_023269445.1 Lacunisphaera sp. | reverse complement strand
AACCATGCTGACGCCGGCACCCGCCTGCTGAAGGCGTGGAGTTTTCCGGCCGTCTTCGTGCAGGCCGTGGAGCATCAGTTCCAGCCGACGAGCGCGCCGACGGAAGCGTTGTCGTTGCTCGCGCACTTGCATGCGGCGAAGTATCTCGCCACGGCGATGGGCCCGGGCGTGATGGAGGAATCCTTCCTCACCACCATGCACGGCACCTTCCTGTGCGAATGGGGTTTCACCTCCGAGATGCTCGAGGCCGCCATGCCGATCGTGCTGGAGAAGGCGACCGCCCGGCTCGGCGAAAAGCTGACCGAGGGCGCGCTGGCGGTCTGAGGAATCTGTTGAGCTGGTAGTGGCGGTCTAGGACCACCGAGTGAATAGCCTTCGACGGCGGGCAAAAGCCGCCGCTCCAGGGTCAGCGAGGTAGGGGCAGAGACTTGCTCCACTCCACTCGTTGCGCCGCACCTCAGTGATATGTCAACTAATAGTATACTAGAACTCGGGCGGAGGACAGGTGAGGGGGCCCGAGCTCAAGTATACTATTAGTTGACATAACAATCCGGCCGCGATCAGGCCCCGACGCCAGGGGGTCGACTCAACCGAGGGCAACCTGCCGCTTGCCGTTCGGGGTGATCAGGTTGACCGTGCCCGTGCCTAGCTCCAGGTGCACCGTGCGGCTGGTGGAGCCGCCGGTTTCAGCGTGGATCAGGTTGAGCTGATTTTCGGTGACAAAGGCGAGGGTGGTGCGGGTGTTGCGTTCACCGATCTTAAAGGGGTCATGCCCGGCGATGAGGCTGGCTCCGCCGGTGACAAAGAGCCGGAGGTTGGCCCGCTCGGCCCGCAGACCGAGCAGGGCCTTGAAGAAGAGGGGTAGGCCGGTGTCGGCAAACATGGCGGGTTGGGTGAGCGCCTTCTGGGGCGACACGGCCGACTCGGGCAGCATGAGGTGGAGGATCCCGCCGCATTTGCTGCAGGGGTCGTAGGCGATGACGCCGATGCACGAACCGAGCGCGTAGGTGCTGAGGATGGTGTTGTGGCTGTTGGAGACAGCCATGTCCCCCACGCCGATGACCACGCGCTGCGCGAACAAGGTGGCGATGGTGGGCGCGCCACTCATGGTAGAAGGTGGGCGTCACTTTCCCAGCCGCAGCGCCGGCTGCGCGACTGGTCCCGGGTCCGCCGCAGCGGACAACAGGACACCCCGACGCCGATCGCCACTGTGGAAAGCGGCGTCCACCGGCCGAGCCCGGCTAAATCTCGGGAAGATTGTGCCGATAGAATGGGCGGTGCAGGTCTCATGTTAGTGTGTGTGCGAAAGCCCGCCGGTTTACGGCGGGCTTTCCTTTTGGGTGGGTCGGAAGATTCGGTCAGGTGTAGACGAGCAGGCGCTGGCTGATGGGGGTGATCTGGTTGTGATCGCGGATTTTCGCGATGGTGGCGGGACCGAGCAACTGGCCCTCGCCAATGAGGAGCAGCCCGTGCGGACTGTAGATGCCGCTGGCGAGCACCATGCCGGGCTCGAGTTCGTCGAGCAGGATCTCGCGCACGCTGCGCGGCAGGTTGACGAGATTGGAGACCTTGAGAAAAAGGCGCACGGCCTCGGGATCGTAGTGCGTGCCGGACCGGGCGAGCAGTTGGTCAATCGCCGCCTGCTTGGACAGGCCGGATTCGACGTAGCCGACGGCGACACCGAGGCAGCGCGCGGCCCAGGGAATGCTTTTGCCTGCGAGGCCGTCGGGATAGCCAGTGCCGTCGAAGCGCTCGTGATGCCCGCGGATGATGGCGCCGATATCGGCGCGGGGATCCACGAGGGAGGCGAGGGTCTGGCTGTAGACGGAGTGGTTCTGCAGCGCACCGCGTTCGCGTTCGGTGAGGCTGGCGGGGGCGGTGCGGAACGTGCGCAGCAGGTCGCGCGAGATGCCGATGAGGCCGAGGTCGCAGAGCCAGGCAGCGGAATGCAGGGCCTGGCGCTCGGTCTCGGTGAAGTGTTCGCTCTCGCTCATCTTGTTGGCAAACTCGACGAGGATCTTGGCTTGGCCGCCGAGGATGGGATCGTAGGCGGTGAGGATGCGGCGGCAGAGTTCGAGGGAGCTTTCGTAGCGGGTGGAGAGCTCGGTGTTGGCGGCATCGAGCTTGTGACGTTCGGTCTCGAGCACCTTGACCTGGGCTTCGAGCTGGCCGTTGGCGGTAATGAGGCGGGCGTTCAACTCTTGCGAGCGGGCCTGCAGGGCGTCGTTGCGGATGATGAGGTCGTGGCGCTGGATGGCGTTGCGCACGGTGGCGAGCAGTTCCTCGCGCAGCCAGGGCTTGGCGATGAAGCGGAAGATCTCACCCTTGTTGATGGCCTCGACGATGGTGGGCAGGGCGAGGACGGCGGTGATGAGGATGCGTGAGGCGTTAGGGTGGGTCTTGCGGCTCTCGACGAGAAATTCCAGGCCGAGCATCTCGGGCATGCGCTGGTCGGAGATGATGACGGCGAACTGGCGTTCGGCGAGGAGCGCGAGGGCCTTGATCGGGCTGGAGCAGGCGACGACGTGGTAGCTCTCGCGCTCAAGGGTCTCCTTGAGGGCGCCGAGGACGATGGGCTCGTCGTCGACGATCAAAATGGTGTGGGCGGCGGTGTTAGTCATGGCGGACGGGGGTGGAGGCAAAAGGCGGAGCGGAGAGGGAGAGCGGGGCGAGGAAACGGGAGATCAGGTGCGCGGCCATGAGGTCGAGCGAGATCTGGCGCTGGGCACCGCCATTTTCCCAAGCGACCTTGGGCATGCCGTAGACGACGCAAGTGGCCTCATCCTGGGCGAAGGTGGTGGCGCCCTTCTCGCGCAGGCGCAGCAATCCTTCGGCTCCGTCGCACCCCATGCCGGTGAGCACGCCGGCGACGCAATGGGCGGCGTTGCTGCCATCGGAGATGGATTTGAAAAGCAAATCGACGGCCGGGCGTTGATGCCAGACTTGCGGGCCGTTGGTCACGCGCACGCGGTAGTGATCGTGCTGCCATTTGAGCAGGAGATGAAAGTTGCCGGGGGCGAGCAGGGCGGTGCCGGGCTCGAGCGGTTCATCGTCCACGGCCTCGCGCACGGGAAAGGCGCACAGGTTGTTGAGCCGGTCGGCGTAGGCCTTGGAAAAACCGGCGGGGATATGTTGGACGATGGCGATGCCGGGCAGGCCCGCCGGCAGGGCGGTGAGCACTTCGCGCAGGGCCTCGGTGCCACCGGTGGAGGCGCCGAGCAAAATGCAGGACCGGGGATCATAGCGCAGCGGGCCGGGCAAAGTGGGCTTGGTCCGGGCGGTGACTTGCGCCTGCGGGGGGCCGCGGCGAATCCGGGCGACGGCGGCGGCCTTGACCATGGCGATGAGTTGCGGACCGAGTTGGCCAAAGGAGCCGGCGCCGCTAGGTTTGCCGAGCACGTCGACCGCTCCGAGTCGCAGCGCCTCAAGGGCGTAGTCGGACCCGCGCTGGGTCAGGGAGCTGAGCACAATGACGGGCATGGACCGATGCTCCATGAGCAGACGCAGAAAAGTGAGGCCGTCCATCCGGGGCATTTCCAAGTCCAGGGTCAGCACATCGGGGCTCAGCTCGCGGATGCGGTCGCGCGCCTCGTAGGGATCATTGGCGATGCCGACGACCTCGATCGCCGGGTCGGCGCTGAGCGCATCGCTGGCGATTTTTTGGATGAAGGCCGAGTCATCGACAATCAGGACGCGGATTTTGCGTAGAGCAGACATGCTTCAGGAAGTGGGCGGACGTCGATAAGTGGCGGGTTGCACCAATTGCAGGGAGTGACGGATGCCGGTGAGACTTTCGGAATGACCGACCAGCAGGTAGCCACCGGGCAGCAGCTGCCGGGTGAGGCGAGCGATCAGCTCCTCCTGCGTGGGCCGGTCGAAATAGATCATGACGTTGCGGCAGAAAATGACATGGAACCGCTCGTTGAGCGGTGAATCATTTTGCAGCAGGTTCAACTGGTGGAAAGAAAGCCGGCTCCTGAGCTCGGCGCGCACGCGGTAATTTCCCAACTGGGCCCCGATACCCTCTTGGAAATGCTGGTGGACCTTCGCCGGGGTCAGCCGGCTGACGACATCCTTGCTGTAGATGGCATGCCTGGCCCGCTCGAGAATGCGGTGCGAAATGTCGGTGCATTGGATATGCCAGTCCCAACCGGGGCCGAGTGACTCCTGCAGGGTGATAGCGAGGGAGTAGGGCTCCTCTCCCGAGGAACACGCGGCGCTCCACGCGAGGAAGCGCGGCCATTGCTCCGCGGTCCGGCGTTGCTTCATCTCCGGCACAATCCGGTCACGCACGAATTCAAAGTGGGCGTTCTCCCGGAAAAAGAAGGTGTGGTTGGTCGAGATGGCGTCGATCAGATGGGCCAGCTCTTCGTCGGCTCCGCTCGATTGCAGCAACGCGCAATATTCCGAGACTGTGCCGAGGCTGGTCGCTTTCAGGCGTTTGGTCAGCCGCGCAGAGACCATCTCACGCTTGCCGTCGTCGAGACAGATGCGGCTGCGCTGATAGACCACTTTCCGGATGAATTCGAACTCACTTTGCCTCATAAGGTTTCGGCCCTTACTCCATCGGCCAAAACCCGCCGAAATTTAGGCCGGCCGGTGAAATACAGAGGGGGCCGCGACTTGCGGCCCGGCAATTTTTTCCTCCGTTCCGCTGGGCTTCGCGACCACGAACGCCGACGCCATCGAGAAAAATTTATCACCCTGTCCGTCATCGGTTTCAGCGGGACCGGCCGCCGCTGGCACGCAGCGTGGTAATACACCGGTCCATGATCGACCCCATCTTTCAGTCCGACAATTACCAGTTGGCCCGGAAGCTACTCGACGCGGCGGCTCTGCGCTCGGAAGCCATCGCCTCCAACGTCGCCAATGCGGAGACGCCCGGCTACCGCCGGCTCGATGTCGCGGCGGACTTTGCCGAGCAACTGAAAGCCCGCAGCCGCACCGGCGAATTGGCCGGCGGCACCGACAGCCTCCGTCCGACTCTGATCCCGGACCCCTTCGCCCGCAGCGTGCGACCCGATGGCAACTCGGTCGATATCGAGCACGAGCTGCTGGCCATGAACAAGAACTCCGTCGAATACGAATTCCTTTCGGATGTCGTCACCGGAAATATCAAGCAACTCAAGATGGCCATCACCGGCCGCAGCTTCTGACCCGCCCTATGAATCTCATCTCCGGCATCGAGACCACCGCGGGCGCACTCTCTGCGCAGAAAATCCGCCTCGATATCGTCGCGCAGAATATCGCCAACGCCCAGACCACACGCACCCCCGAGGGCGGCCCCTACCGGCGCAAAATCATCTCCTTCGAGAACGAACTCGTCAAACGCGCCGGGGGCGTCGCGCTCCAGACAGTCAATATTTCCAGTATCACCGACGACAAAAGCCCCGGCCAGGCCGTCTACAACCCGCAGCATCCCGACGCCGGCCCCGACGGCACCGTCGTCATGCCCAACGTCAACCTCGCGTTCGAGATGGTGGATCTCATCACCGCCTCCCGGGCTTACGAGGCCAACCTATCTGTCGTCAAGAATGCCCGCAATCTCGCTATGAAGACCCTGCAGATCGGAAAATGATTTCAGTTTAGAGCTGAGAGTTGAGAGCTGAGAGACCGAGCCAACAAAAACCAAACAACCAACCCGACTCGTCCGTCTTTCAGCCCTCAACCCTCCGCTCCGCTTTCTCCCTCTCAACTGCGCGAAGCGCCTCCCATGTCACCCATCGGTTCCGTTCCCTCCGCCTACACCGGCCTTCCGCTCAACCCGCTCGAGGGTGCATCGGCCAAGCCACGCCTGGGCGCGATGCCCGACGGCGTCCGACTGGCCCAGCCCAGCGAGAGTTTCGGCCAGATGCTCGACGGCTTGGTCACCACCGTCTCCGGCAAGCAGACCGAGGCCACCGAACTCACCAAGCGCGTTCTCCTTGGCGACAACGACCAGCTCCACCAGAGCGTCATCGCCATGCAGGAAGCCTCCGTCGCCTTCACCCTGATGGTCGAGGTGCGCAACAAGCTCGTCGAATCCTACCAAGAACTCATGCGCATGCAGGTGTGAGCCGGAATCGTTCTCCTTCTCTTAATCTTACTCGTCCTCTCCTCCTTTTCCCTTCGACCGCGAGCCCATGAAGAAATTCGCCCAATCCCTCTTCGATCTCTGGCAACAACTCGGCCTCAACCAGCGGGTCTCGCTGACGGTGGCCGCCCTCGCCGTGATCGGCGGCATGGTCGCCGTCGTTTTGTGGTCGCGCCGACCTGACTACCAGCTCCTCTATGCCCGCCTCGGCGACAAAGATTCGGCCGCCGTTATCAGTTATCTTCAGGGGCAGAACATCCCGCTCCAGATCTCCGCC
>JAHFTH010000018.1 GCA_023269445.1 Lacunisphaera sp. | reverse complement strand
CCGAAGTAAATCCCTACGCCGGCGAAACTCCGCTCGTCTACAATGCAGCTTGGACCGGGGGCCTCTTCCGCGAAATGTCGTTTGTGATTCGCGTCATGGCCATCGACGCGCATGGCGAGCTGGCGGCGGCGTGGCAGGCGATCAACGCCCCGGGGCTCGATGCGGCCACGCGCGAACGCGCCCTTGCGGTGATGACCGATCTTTCTGCCGTGAATTACGAGCAGATGTTCAGCCGCGTGAAAGTCGCGTTGAATTCCAAGAACAAGGTGGACGAGGTCCGGCTCGCCAGCGAACTGGCTGAGCATTTCCGGCAGCAATACCTCCGGGCTGCGGCCACCGCGCGAGCAGACTGATCGGAACCGCTCCGGCACTTTTCGCCGGACTGCTTCAGGGTGCCTTGGCTGCCTCTTGCAGCGCGAAAAAGACCGGGAATGAAGCGGCGAAAAGATAGGCTAGGCTCCAGATACCCACCGTCATCCAGAATCGGCCCGGGCGATGGATCCGCGAAGCCCGCACCGTGTTGTCCTCGATGACCCCGCGTTGGATGGCCTGAAGCAAGAACACCCCCGTGAAAAAGCACCACGCCCCGGGAATGATCAGGTAGAAAAATGAGAAGCGGTGAATGAACGAGGCTGCGATAATCGTGAGGACGGGCAGGGCAAACACGGCCGCGAAGGTTCGGGGGTGCGGCCCCGATGGTCCGGGCGGGACTGAGCGCGCTCATGGTGGCATGCTCCTCGTGGTTCTCGGCGGTGTTAAGCTTCCCGCAAACCAGCCTGGCTTTGAGCAGGCCGGATCCACGCACCACACCGCAGTGGTCACACTCCAGATGGCCCCCGAGATTCTTGGAGTAGGCAAAGCGCCCCTTTGCCGGACAAAACGGACACTTCATGAAGAGGGAGCCGCGGACACCTTTAAGCCCCAGGAGTGCCCCGTATCCACCGAGGATAAATAGCGCGCCAAATGAGCCAACGCTGATCCGCTCAGCCCAAATATTGTCCGAAATAAAACCGACAAAAGAAGTCACCATCAGCAACGGCACGCACCGGCCAGTGTAATGGATAAAACGAAAGGAAGGCATGCTAGGCTGTGACGAACCGTGGCCGCAGGGCCGAGTTTCTTAGAATCCGGCGATCGTGCGGGCAAAGGCGGCCTGGTCGGCGGCCTTGAAGAACGAGGTGCCAGCGACGAAGGTATCGGCTCCGGCGGCGCGACATTGCGCGGCGGTGACCAGGTCGATGCCGCCGTCCACTTCGAGGCGGAAGTTTAATTTGCGCGATTGGCGCCAGCCGTCGATTTCCTTGAGCTTGGCCAGCATGTCGCTGCGGAAGGGTTGTCCGCCGAAGCCGGGCTGCACGGTCATCACGAGCACGAGGTCGACGAGTCCGATGAGGGGCTCGATGGCCGAGGCGGGCGTGCCGGGATTGAGCACGATGCCGCACTGGCAGCCGAGCGTGCGGATGCGGGCGAGGGTGGCGCGGTGATCGTAGGCGGGCTCGATGTGGATGCTAATGAGGTTCGCGCCGGCCTTCGCGAAGGCCTCGATGTATTTCTGCGGCTCGGCCAGCATCAGGTGCGTGTCGAAGAAGGTCTTGAGTCCGGCGCGGCGCAGCGCGGCGAGCACCTCGGCCCCGAAGGTCAGGTTGGGCACGAAATGCCCGTCCATGATGTCAAGATGGAGCCAAGGGGCGCCGGCTTGGGCCGCAGCCTGGGCACTGGCCGCCAGATGCGCGTGGTTACCGGCGAGCAGGGATGGGGTAAGGATGGAGGAATGAAGCATGGAGCGAGGAGCCGAGAGCATGGAGCACGGAGACTGCCCTGGGCTCAATCCTTGTTTCGTCTTCAACTTGGAGGGCGGACGCCCTCGTCCGCCATGGCTCGCGGGGTGAGGGCACCCCGCCTATAAATACCGCTTACCAAGTATCCAGCACCGCATGAACCGCCTCGCTGGCGATCAACTCGGCGAGCAGCGGGAGTGCTTGGTATTCGGAGGGCACGAGGCCGCTGTCGGTGAAGACACCGCGCTTGGCGTCGAGCGGGCGCTGCGAAAAATAGGGCTGCTTTGTCCGGTTATCGAGCAGGGTTGCGCGGGCCTGTAGGGTGACGTCGAAGCGGAGCGCTAGGCCGGTGTCGTCGGGCCGGGAGACGGCCACGGTGCGGTTGTAGCTGGCGAGGGTGACCGTAAGCACAGCGTCGGCTGCTTCTGCGGAGTTGACCAAGGTGACGCGACCGTCGCGGATGAAGGCCTCGCGAAGCTGCGTGGTCACCAGCGCTTGGGCTTGGGGAATGAGCGCCTCACTGGTGATCGGAGCGATGTAGAGCGTCGTGAATTTCGCGGACGATCCGGTGCCGAGGCGGTAGCTGGTGCAACCGGTGAGCAGCAGGCACCCTACTACGCCCAGCCAAGCTGGGCTACGAAGGGCTCGTCCCGCTGCGCGGGCGAGGAGGACGGAGAACAGGATTTCGCAGCGGATGAAAGTCATACTGGATTCTTCGCTACGCTCAGAATGACAGCCGGTGGCGGTTGCTTCGCCCACCTTAGAATATCCAGAAACGCTTGGCTTTCTTGGGCTGGGCCGGACGGGGAGCGTTGGGCTGAGCCGGAGCCGTCTTGGCCATCTCCTCGAGCTTGGCTTCCACCGTCACGAGTTTTTCGTGGGCTTCCTTGGCCACGGGTGAATCAGGATAAACGGTGATGGCTTCGTTATAGAAGACCTTGGCGGCTTTGTAGTTTTTGCGATACTTGAAATAATAATCCGCCATCGTGAGCTTGCTGCGGGCGAGGACTATTTTCATCCGCTCCAAGCCCTTTTCAGCCGATGCCATGCCGGCGTCTCCGGGGAACAGGATCATGTAATCCTCGTAATAGGTGATGGCTTCCTTGGTCGAGGATTGGTCGTAAGCGGGGCCGTCCACGAGCGAGGCATGCGTCTCGGCAATTTTCAGGTAGGCGTCGGGCGTGAGGACATTGCGCGGATAGGTATTGATCATGCGATCCAAGGCATCGATAGCGGCCTCGGTCTCGGTCATCTTCTTGTAACCGCGGGCCGCGTTCATGAGGGCGAGCGGGGCGTAATCGCTGTAGGGAGCGGTCTGCACAATGAGTTCAAAATAACCGATGGCGCGCTCCCGGCTGCGGAAACCGGGCAGCCAGCTGACGGATTTGGCGCGCTTGCCTTCGAACAGGTCGGATGCGATGCGGTATTGCTCTCCGATCACCTGGTTGAATTTCTCGGAGTTAGGATAGCGGCTGACCATCGCCTGATAGGTCTCGAACGCTTTGTGGTATTGGCGGCGCTTCTGTTGGATCAGGCCGCTGCGGTAAAGGGCCTCGGCGGCATAGACGGAGTTGGGGTATTTCTTGACGACGACGTTGTAGTGCTTGAGGGCGGTGCCATCACGCCCGGCCTCTTCGGCGGTGCGGGCCTTGTTCATCGATTCTAGGGCATTGTGGCCCTCTTCGCCGGTGAAGGCGGTGAGCACGCCACCCTGGACTTTCCAGCCACCCTCGGGGGTCCAGACGAGGTCGGCGGACAGCCGGGCGGGAACAAGCAGCAGCACCGCGAGGGCTGCCAGGGAAAGGAGGAGGGAGGGACGGCGCATGGGACAGTGGATTACCATCGAACAAGAGTAGCCCCGTAGGTCAAGCCAGCGCCAAAGGCCACCAGCAGGGTGAGGTCACCGGGCTTGATCCGGCCGGCGCGGCGCGCCTCGTCGAGCGCCAGCGGGATCGTGGCGGAGGAGGTGTTGCCGTAGCGGTCGAGGTTCACGAAAAATTTCTCCATGGGCATCTTCAGGTTGCCCGCGAGCGCCTCGATGATGCGGATGTTGGCCTGATGGGGAATCACGAGGCTGATTTGGTCAGGAGTCAGCTTGTGTTGTTCCATCATTTCCCGGGCGACGGTTTCCATGACGCGCACGGCGCTCTTGAAAACTTCACGGCCGTTCATGCGGATGCAGTGGTCGCGCTTGGCGACCGTCTCGGCGGTGGCGGGGGTGCGGCTGCCGCCGGCGGGGATGTAGAGGTTGTCGACGAATTCGCCGTCGGCGCCCAGATCGGTGCCGAGGATGCCGATGCCGGGCTGGTCCACTTTTTTCAGCACGGCGGCGCCGGCGCCGTCGCCGAAGAGCACGCAGGTGGAGCGGTCGGTCCAGTCGGTGATGGTCGAGAGTTTCTCGGAGCCGATGATCAGGGCGCACTTGTAACGGTTAGTCTGCAACTGGCCGTAGGCGATCTCCAGGGCATAGAGAAAGCCCGAGCAGGCGGCGGCGATGTCGAAGCAGGTCGCGTGGGCCGGAATCCCTAGCTTGTGCTGCACGATGCAGGCGGTGGAGGGCAGGGGCAGATCGGGCGTGCAGGTGGCGATGATGAGCAGATCGAGATCCGCGGCGCTGACCTTGGCGTCGGCGAGGGCGGCGGTGGCGGCCTTGACGGCAAGGTCGGAGCAGGCCTCGTCGGCGGCGGCGATGTGGCGTTCCCGAATGCCAGAGCGGGTGAAGATCCACTCATCGGAGGTATCGACGATCTTCGAAAGATCCGCATTCGTGAGCACCTTGGCGGGTGCATAGGAGCCGACTCCGGCGATGATGACTGAGGCCATGGGAAAGGGTCAGGGTTGAACCGGCGACTCTGGCGGGGGTGGGGTGAGAAGGGAATTGGCGCGGGCCACATCCCGGGCGGTGTGCTCGTAAAGATCCTGCCGGATGATCTTGGCGGCGGCGCGGATGGCGCTGGCGAGAGCGTGACGGTTGCTCGAACCGTGGGCCTTGAGGATGTTGCCGCGGACACCGAGGAGGGGCGCGCCGCCGTAACGGTCGGGGTTCATACGCGATTTGAGGGCGTTGAAAGCGCCCTTGGCGAGCACGGCTCCGGCCATGCGCAGGGGATTGGCCTGCAATTCCTGCTTGAGCAGGTTGGTGATGAACTTCGCCATGGATTCCCAAGTCTTGAGCAGGGTATTGCCCACGAAGCCGTCGCACACGACTACGTCCACGGTGTCGCGGAATACCTGGAAGCCCTCGATCGGGCCGACGTAGTTGATGACCGAAGTGATTTTCTTGAGCTGCTCGTGCGTCTCGGTGATGAGCGAGTTGCCCTTGCCCTCCTCGGTGCCGATCGTGATGAGGCCGACCCGGGGCGCGGTGACGCCGAGGATGACCTTGGCATAGTTGGCGCCGAGGATGGCGTTGTGCACGAGATGCTCGGGCTTGGCCTCCGGGTTGGCCCCGGCATCGATCAGGATGAAATAGCCGCCATCGCGCGGAATCACGGCCGCCAGGGCCGGCCGGTCCACGCCATCCATCATGCGGAGCCGCAGGGTGCTGCCGGCCATCAGCGCGCCGGTGTTGCCGCAACTGATGGTCACGCGCGCCTCGCCCGATTTCACGAGGTCGATGGCCCGGACCATGGAAGAATCTTTTTTGCGCTTCAGGGCCTGCAGCGGTTTGTCCTCCATCGTGATGACCTCGGAGGCATGCACCACGTTGACCTTAGGGTGGCCGGCGAGTCCGGCGGCGCTCAGCAACGGCAGGAGCACGGCCTGATCACCGACCAGCGTAATGGGATCAATCGACTCGTCGCTCAGGACGAGTTTGACGGCCTCGACTACTTCCGCGGGGCCCAAGTCACCGCCCATCGCGTCCAGCGCAATACGGGCGTGACCGGACGTGGGACTGGCCGTTGCGGGGTGGATGGCGAAAAAGCTATCCGGAGAATTGTCGTGCTCAGACCTCGACGTTGAGCACCTGCCGGCCGCGATACATGCCGGTCTTGGGATTCACGCGATGCGGGCGGAAAGCGCCGCCGTCGGTGTCCTTGGCGAACTCAGGGGCGATATAGGCGTTGCCGGCGCGGCGATTGGCGCTGCGGCGCTTGGACTGTTTGCGTTTCGGATTGGCCATAAAGAAGGGTGGTTAGTGGAGTGGGTCAGCTTGTAAAAACCGGTGTATTTTCTGTATAAAGACGAGGGTCGTAAGGTTGGCTCCAGTAGCCGTCAAGAGTTATAGTCGGGACCGTGGCCCCGGAGGTCAAAAGAGGTAGGCCACGGTCAGGATCAGCGCCAGCACCAACCGATAATAGGCGAAGAGAGCCAGCCCGTGCCGCGTGATCATGTGCACGAGAAATTTGACGGCAATCAGAGCTGAAATAGCTGCGACGCCGGCACCCAGGAGCACGTTGGTCCAGCCAAACACCTCGATCATCGCCGGGCCGGACTGCACGCCCTTGTAGAATGCCGCACCGGCCAGCGTGGGCAGGCCGACGAGGAAGCTGAATTCGGCCGCCTTCGCGGGCCCCAGTCCCGCCCAATAACCACCCACGATGGTGACCATCGATCGGCTGGTGCCGGGCCAGAGGGAGAGGCACTGGGCCAGTCCGATGCCGAGGGCTTTGCGGGCGGGAATATCGGCGGCATCACCCTTGGCCCGGCCGACGCCGGCCCGGGCCTCGCGCCAGCGTTCCGCCCAGAGCATCAGCACCGCACCGGCGACCAGCGCGCCAATCACCGCCCAGATCGAAAACAGATAGCGAGCGATCTGTTCGTGCAGCAACAATCCGAAAATCGCCATCGGTAGGAAGGCGAGCATGATGTTGCGGAGCAAGCGCAGGCCCGCGCTGCTCCGGCCGAGCAGACCGCCGACCATCAGGAATAATTGCTGCCAGTAGAGCAGGACCACGGCCCCAATGGCACCGACTTGGATCACCACCGCGTAGGTGTCGGCGGCCAGCTTCACCGTCAGCGGCACACCGTCGGGATTTTTAGGCGATGGCGGTTTGTGCCAGAGCGGACGGCCGGCTTGGTCGGTGAGCTGGCGTTCCGATTCAAGCCCGAGAATCCGGTTGGCGATGATGAGGTGCCCGGTGGAGGAGATGGGCAGAAATTCAGTCACCCCCTCGACCATCCCAAGCACGATGGCGTCGCCCACGCCCAGTTCCGCGACCGGCGGTGACGGAGACTCGGCGGCGCTGGCCGGCCGAGCGGTGAACAACGCGGCCAACAGGACGAGAGAGACATGGCGCAGGCGGACTGGCACCCGCTGGTGCTCCCATAATCATCCGGGGCTGTCGAGTTTTATGCTTTGCGGTGCCCGGGCTTTTGATTGTGCTCGCAGCATCATGGCCGCCTTGCCCGAGTTCACCGCCCGCCTGAATTCCCGCCATAATCTCGCGGCGGACGTAGTGCAGGTCGCCGCGAGCGCGTTGGGTTCGCCGGAGGTGCCCGACCTCGACAAGGCCGCGTTCCTGACCGCACTAGCCGACAAAGGCGAGACCCCGACTGAGATCGCGGGTTTCGCGCAGGCTTACCGGGCGCTGGCGGTGAATCCCGGCGTGGAATCCTTCGCTCCGCGCGCTATCGATATTGTCGGCACGGGAGGCGATCACGCGGGCGGATTCAATATCTCCAGCATGGTTGTGCTCGTGCTCGCGAGCGCGGGCGTGCCGGTCATGAAGCACGGCAATCGTGGCATCACCTCCCAGTGTGGGAGTGCCGATCTGCTGGCGGGTCTGGGCGTCGAGCTCGCGGCGTCACCGGAAAAATCCCGGCGCGCGCTCGACCAACTCGGCTTCGCGTTTTTCTTCGCGCCGAACTACCACCCGGCCTTCAAACATATCGGTCCGGTCCGCAAGGCGCTTGCGGCGCAGGGCCGGCGCACGATCTTCAATATTCTTGGCCCGCTCATCAATCCCGGCCGCCCCGCCCATATTTTGCTCGGCGTCTATGCCCCGCCGCTGGTGGAGAAACTGGCGCTGGCGCTGGATGAACTCGGCCAGCCGGCCGGTCTCGTCGGTCATGGCGTCATCGCCGAGGGCAAAGGCATTGACGAACTCACCACGACGACCGCCAACCAAGTGCGCGGCGTCGGCCGGCTCCGGGAAATTCGCGGCACGTGGGGCGCGGAGACCTTCGGCCTGCCCACTTCTGATTTTGCCGACCTCAAGGGCGGCGATGTCACGGCCAACCTCGCCACCGTCGAGGCCATCCTCGCCGGACGCGGCCCGGCCGGTCTAGTGGACACCATCGTGCTGAATGCCGCGACTGCCTTGTATATCACCGGCCGCACCGCCGGCATTGGCGAGGGACTCGGAATCACGCGCGACCTCCTGCTCGGCGGGGCGGTGAAAGCCAAAATCACCGCGACCAAGGAATTCTACCGCTCATGAAGCGTCGCTATTTTGGCACCGATGGCGTGCGCGGCCTCTACGGCAGCGCGACCATGAACGAAGACTTTGCCTGGCGCATGGGCGCCGCGGCCGCCGCCTGGTTGGGGGAAAAAGGCGTGCCACCGGGCAGCCCGGTGCTGATTGGGCGCGACACCCGCGCCTCGGGCGCCTCGCTCACCCTGGCTTTGGCTGGCGGGCTGGCGCACGGTGGGTGCAAGCCGGTGTCACTCGACATCCTGCCCACGCCGGCGGTCAGCCGGGCGGTGCGCGATCAGCACGCAGTTCTCGGCGTCGTAGTTACCGCCTCGCACAATCCGGCCACGGACAATGGCATCAAGTTTTTCGGACCGAACGGCATCAAACTGACCGACGAGGAAGAGGCACGGATCGAGCAGTTGCTGCCCGCTAGCGCGGGGACGCCGGCGGCCACGGTCACGCAGATTGACGGGACTTCCAATTATCTGGACGTCGCGGAGAGCCTGCTGCCCGTCGGGCTCGACGGCTGGAAGATCGTGGTCGATGCGGCCCATGGCGCGACCGCGCACACCAGTCCGCACGTGTTGCGCGACTGCCACGCGGAAGTTTTCTGCCTCGGGATCGAGCCCGACGGCCGGAATATCAACGCCGGAGTCGGCAGCGAACATCCGGAGGCAATGTGCGAGGCCGTGCGGCTCCACGGCGCCCGGCTCGGTATCGCCCATGACGGTGATGGCGATCGCTGCATCTTGTGCGACGAGCACGGAGTGGTGCTTGATGGCGACGAGCTGCTCACCATTTTGGCGTTGCACGCGCTGAAGCAAGGCAAGCTCGCGAAGAACACACTCGTGGTCACGGTGCAGAGCAATCTCGGGGTCGAGGCCGCGGTCACGGCCGCGGGCGGACGGGTGGTGCGCACCCCGGTCGGTGACCGCTATGTCAGCGAGCGCATGCTGGCCGAGGGCGCCAACCTCGGCGGCGAGTCTTCGGGCCACATCATCTGTGCCGAGGTTGCACCCACCGGGGACGGCCTCGTGGCCGCGCTCAAGGTGATCGAGGTGATGCTCACCACCGGCCAATCTCTGTCTGAATTACGCAAAGGCCTGCGCAAGTTTCCCCAGGTTTCACTCGCGCTAAAGGTTCGCGTTAAGAAACCGCTGGAGACGCTGATTCATCTGCCCAAGGCCATCCACTCTCTCGAGGCCGAGCTCGGCACCCGAGGCCGGGTGCTCGTGCGCTACTCTGGCACCGAGTCCAAGCTCCGTCTGCTGGTCGAGGGGCCGACCGATGCCATGGTGCAGGCCGGAATCGACCGCTTGCAGGCGGCGGCTCGCACGGACCTAGAGGTGCTCTGAGCCGGCGGCAGGCATTTTTTGCTGCGGCGACAGTATTGGCTTCCGAAACTGACATTTGTCCCGATGATAGGGGAACGCCCCACGATTTGTGGTCACCTCTCATGTCCCGGGCTGAATCCCCCCCTCTATTGTGTCTTGCGACACAAGTCCGCCGTTCCATCAGCCTGCTCAGTTTGGCTTGGGTAACGGCCGCCACGCTTCTTGCCCAGACTCCGCCCGAAGCGCCCACGGGTCGTCGGGTGATTACGTCCATTCAACAATTCTGGGATTTGAGCTCGGCGCAGAAATCGCAGCCGCAGGATTTTTCGCTGGAATGCACCGTTACCTATTTCGATCCATTCTGGCGGATTCTGTTCGTGCAGGATAACAAGGGATTGGGGGCCTATGTCCCCTACGGGGCCAACCCCTACGCCTTCAAAGCCGGCGAGACCATCACGGCCCGGGGCCAGTTTATTCCCCCGAATGCTGACATAACCTTCGAGCATGCCACGATCACTCCCCGGGCCACGAGTGAATCCCTGCCTATCTTGTCCGTGACCGATCGGGTGATGCAGCACGCCAAATTCACATCCAAATATGTCTCCCTCGAGGGCTATGTGGATCGCGAGCGCCGCGGGGATGAACAACACCTGCAGCTCATTCTCGCGCTCAACGGCACGGCGATTTATTGCTGGGTCATGATGGATCCGGCGATGTCCACGCCCCTGCTGGTTGACACCAAGGTGCGAGTGGAGGGGGTCTATAATGCCAGGGTCGGACCCGATGGGCAGCTCGCGCTGTTGGAAATAATGGTCCCTTCGATCAAGCGCGTCACCATCTTGAGCCGCCTGGAGGAGGATCCCGGCTTCGCCTTGCCCGTGAGCACCGTCAACTCCTTGGTCCGGACATCCAACGATCAGATGGTGCGGGTCATCGGTTCAGTGGTGGGCCGCGAACCCGAACGCTCGGTGCGTATCCGCGACGGCACCGGGCAGATTGATCTCCTGACCGGCCAGATGCGGCCGCTCGCGATCGACGATATGGTGGAAGCGGTGGGTTATCCCGTGGCCAACGGCACCTCTTGGCGGCTGGAAAATGCCCTCTTTCGCTCCCGCACCAAGAGCGAGGTCAGCGCAGCGTTGACCTCGCGACCGCAGGGGACGATTAATCTCGCCGCCGACGTGATGCGGCTTTCGCCCGAGGAGGCCAGCTTGGGCCGCCCGGTCTGGATCACGGGTGTCGTGACCTGGTCGCACGCGTCGTCTCCGTTTTTCTTCATTCATGATTCGAGTGGCGGCATCTGCGTTCTGCGGGGTAAGTCCGACTCGGCGGTCCGTTCACCCGGACGCAATGTCGAGGTTCGCGGCGTCACGGCCATGGGGGCATTCGCGCCCGTGGTGGTGGCTTCGCGATTCGATCGGGTGAGCGAGGCGGTCCTACCCGTGGCCCGGCCGGTCTCGATCGAGCACGTGCTGACCGGGGTCGAGGAGAATCAATGGGTCGAGATGCGCGGCTACCTGCGTCGAACCTACCGCGAGAATGGCTGGAACTACCTGGAGCTGGCGACCGCCACGAGCGATTTCACCGCAGTGCTTCCCCTGACCGAGGATGTCTCCTCGATGGTCGGCTCCCTGATCAGCGTGCATGGCATCTGCACCGCCGTGGCCGATGCCCAGCGCAAACTGACCGGCATCAAACTGCTGGTGCCGGGTATCAGCTATGTGCAGGTGGACGAGGCCGCCCCTGCGGATCTTTTCTCCCTGCCTATCCGTTCCCTCGCCAGCCTCGGGCAGTTTGAGACGGTCCAGCCCTTCAACCGCCGGTTGCGCGTCTCCGGCGTGGTCCTGCATCATTCGCCCGGTCATTCAATTCACTTGGAGGAAAACGGCCACAGTCTCCTTGTCCTCTCCCGGGATACGACTCCCTTGCATCCCGGCGACCGCATCGAGGCGGTCGGCTTCCTCGGTCGGCAGGCCGGACGAATCACCCTGCGGGAAGTGGCGTATCGCTCGCTAGGTTCGGGCCAGCAGCCCGAGCCGCGCGCCTTTGATCCGTCGGACCGTCCGGATCCAGCATTGGACGGCTTGCTCGTCACGGTTACCGGCACGCTGATCGGCTACTCCCGCATCGGTGAGTTGAGTCAGTTCACCGTGCAGACGCCGGGCAAGATCTTTGCCGCTACCTTGGAGCGCGCACCGGTCGGATTCGCCAGCCCGGAGCTCGGCAGTCGCACTGCCCTGACTGGTGTCTATGATTTGGAATATGACGAGCAGGGCCGGCCCGAGACCTTCGGGCTGCGCCTGCGCGCGCCGGCCGACATTGCAGTGCTCGAGTCACCGTCGTGGTGGACGAGGCTGCGCATCATGGCCTTCACCGGGGTGCTGGCGTTTGGCGCCCTGCTGTTCATCGGCTGGATCACTGTGCTGCGCCGGCAGGTGCAACGGCAGACCGGCCAGATCCGCGTCCAGATGGAGCGCGAAGGCCGGCTCCAGGCGGATCTCGCGCGGGCCGGCCGGTTGGAGTCGCTCGGATTGCTCGCCGGTGGCATCGCCCATGATTTCAACAACCTCCTTACCGTGCTCATGGGCAATATTTCCCTGATCCGCCTCGAGGGCGGGTTGGGGGAGGATTCGAGTCGCTCACTGGCCCAAGCGGAAAAGGCCGCCGGCCGCGCCCGCGATCTCACGCAGCAACTGCTCACCTTCGCCAAGGGCGGTGCACCCATCCGCGCCGCCGTGTCGTTGCCCGAGATCGTGCGCGAGGTGACCGAGTTCGCCCTGCATGGCTCGAAGGTCCGCTGCGAGTTCGATCTCCCCGCCAACCTCTGGCCGGCGAATGCCGACAAAGGTCAGATCGCCCAAGTCGTGCAGAACATCGTGCTCAACGCCCTGCAGGCCATGTCTGACGGCGGTGTGGTCAACTTGGCCCTCGCCAATCAACAGGTCGGCACCGAGATGGGCGAGGTGCTGGCTTCCGGCCGTTACGTGCGACTCGACTTCACCGACCATGGCCCCGGCATTGCGCGAGCCGACCTCGGCCGGATCTTCGACCCGTATTTCACCACCAAGAAACACGGCAACGGCCTCGGCCTCGCCACGGTGCATTCCATCGTGAAAAAACACGCCGGACACATCACGGCCGAATCGACGCCCGGCCACGGCACCACCTTTCACATCTGGCTGCCCGCAGCGGAGACGGATGCCCCGCTGGCCAAACCGCTCTTCGCCGACCGCCCGGTCACCGCGACCGCCAGCGAGGCCCGCGTGTTGGTGATGGATGATGAGCAGTTCATCTGCGACCTGGCCTGTTCGATTCTCAAGCGCTACGGCTACCACACGATGGCGGTCAACGACGGGGCCGCCGCCGTGGCGGAATACGCCCGTGCCCGCGCCGCCGGCGCGCCCTACGCTGTGGTCATCCTCGATCTCACCATCCCCGGCGGCATGGGCGGACGGCAGGCGATGGAGGAACTCCTCAAGCTCGATCCCGCCGTCAAGGCCATCGTCTCGAGCGGCTACTCCAACGACCTCGTGCTCGCGAATTATCAGGCCCACGGCTTTCGCGGCATGGTGTCCAAGCCCTACGACGTCGCCGACTTCGCCCACGCCGTCGAACGGGTGCTCAAGGGCGAACGGGCGTGAGGGGCGACAGGTCGTTGGTCGGCCTTGTCAAAGTCAACTTGACGTCATCGGCTGCTGGCCCCGCGCGTTGTCCCCTTCTGGTTAGGCTTCCCTGCTTCCTTCCGTGCGAATGGTGGATCCAGGAATCGCAACGGAATTTTAATCGGGCGATCAAACTGCGTCTGATTGTGTGGGAGGTGAATCTTTGCTTCGAGGCGGTCTCCGAAGTCGAAGAGGCAATTTGTGCACCGATGCACCGACTCCACCTTTATCAGGGTGCCTTGGGGAAGGGTATCACGTGTAATCAGCTCCGGTCCGCTCCAACCAGGGGAAGTCGGATTAAGAACGTAGTAATCGACGGTCTTTTCATAGCCCGGCGGCGCATTCACTCCCGATAGGTGCATGGGAACTTCCAGCGTATAAACGGCTCCGACGTATGAGTGGTATGCTGCCTCAGAACTCACCTCGGCAAATTTGGCAGGAGTATGGCAGCCGCAAAAACTCCAGACGCCCGGGATCAATAGCGACCAGATGAGTAACCGGAAGCTTTTCATATTGCCTGATGCTTGAGCTCAGCCGCGGTCACCCGGGAGCGGCAGACGGAGGTTGGAGCGGGGGCCTCGTCGAAAAAGGACAATGGGAGGGTTGGGGGTGGTGCCTATCTCCCGATCAAAATCACGGCATATACCTCACCCTTGTTCCCGGTCGAGGGGCCGCCGAGGACGGCGGGCACGCCAGGGCGCAGCACAAGGCCGGTGTTCATCAGCGTGCGACCGCCGGCCGTCCAGCGGACTTTGACGTGGATCGATTTTCCGTCGGAGCTTTCCGTGGCGACCGTAAGTTCATGTCCGTCACCGAGTGACAGACTGCCCGAGGCGGGGACGTCGAGGCTGGTGCTGTCGTCGCCGAGAAACTTGTAGCTTTCGAAGCGGAGAATTTTCCGGAGCGTGGGCTCATACTCGGCGAGACGCCGGTCGGTCTGGCCGGACTCGTTGGAGGCGGAGATCAAGATGCCCTGCAGGGAGGCGCGGTCGGCGGCGCGGGCCGCGAGGGTGAGTCCGCACAGCACGGCGAAGATAAGGGTGAGGCGGATGGTCTTCATGGTTTGGCTCCTGAATTTAATTTAACCACAGAACACACTGAACACACAGAATATTATTTAACCACGGATTTCACGGATAACACGGATTGGGAATCGGAGGAGTGGAGGCTGGGAAGGTGGAGCGCGAGGGGTTGGCTGCATTTATCCGCGGAATCAGTGAAATCCGTGGTCAAATGTCTTTGCCTAGTTTTTGCGCCAGCAGGCGGCGCGCATGGTGCAGGCGGGACATGACCGTGCCGGCGGGGATGCCGGTGGCCTGGGCGATTTCCTCGTAAGAAAGCCCCTCCAGCTCCCGCAAGGCAAGCACGGCGCGGTGCTTCGGCGGCAGGCTGGCGAGCGCAGCGCGGACGCGCACCACGATCTCGGAGCCCTCGGCGAGACCGCCGGCATCCTCGGTGGTGGCGGGCTCGGCGACCTGCACGGCATTTTCATCGCCGGTGTCAAAGGGTAGAAAGCGGTCGAACCAGCGCCGGCGTTTGCGCAGATGGTCGAGCGCGCGACGGGTGGCGATGGGATGCAGCCAGGTCGAGAAGCGCGAACCGCCGCGGAAGGTCGCCAGTTGTTTCCAGATCGTGAGCCACACTTCCTGGCAGACGTCGCGGGCGTCGGCCTCGTTATGCAAAATGGCGCAGACCAGCCGGAAGGTGCGCTCGTAGTGTGTCCGCATGATGACCCCGAAGGCGGCCTCGTCGCCCGCCTGCGCGCGGCGGAGAAGATCAGGGTCGATATCGGGAGTTTGGGTTGAGTCAGGCACCGTTTTTAACCACAGTGGCACAGAGACACGGAGAAGCAGAATAGGTTTATCTCAGGCATTACTTTGTGACTCTGTGTCTTTGTGGTGAATTCAAGCTAGAGAAGTTCGATCACGGCGTCGAGCGGCAGGTCGAGATGGACCTGACTGGAGTTGAGCGCGAGGGGCAGGAGGGCGCGACTGCAGAACCGGTAGGCGTCGCCGAGGGCGATGTGGTGGGCGGCGTTCTCATCGAGCAGGGTGTGATGGAAGAGCTTGCTTGAAGTTTGCCAAGTGGGAGGGGCTTTACGCCCCGACAAAGCTGAGTCGGGAGGTAAACTCCCTCCCACATTCTCGACCAAAGCGACCTCACCAATCCGGCCGGCACCGTTGTCGGTCGCGAGCAACTGTTGCAGTGCGTCCTGTCCGGTAGTGGCCTTGGCGCTGGTGACTCTTCCGCGCCGAAACTCCAGCTCGATCCCTTCGATCACGATGCCGCCGTAAGTGACGGGGCGGGCGACCCGCACGGGGCCGTGGGCGGAGTTCTTGTGCGGGGCGCTGAAAATTTCCTCCGTGGGCAAATTGGCGACGAAGGGCACGCCGGCCTTGGACGTGAGCTGGGCGGTGCACCACGCATGCGAGCGCGGCAGGTCGAGGGTGAGGTCGGTGCCAGCGCCCACATAACGGATTCTCCGGTGGCGCGCGGCGTTGAGTTCGTCGCGACGACGGGCGAGGCCGGCGAGATGGGTGTGCCAGACAGCGAGAGGGTCGGTGATATCAAGCCGCAGAGCGGAGAACACCGTTTCCCATAGGTCAGGAACGCTGACTCCAGCGGCAGCAGCCCACGCGGCCGTGGGGGCAGGGGCGAGGGTCCATTGGCTGGCCCCGCGGACAAGACGTTGGATGACGGGGCCGAGATGCCGCCACTTGATGCGGTCGAATTTACTCAACCGTTCCGCGGGCAGGCCGGACATGAGTTGGGGTTGGCTGCTGAGGAGGAAAAGAAAGGCGCCGCCGCGAGCGAGGTGCTGTTGCAGGCGCCGGGTGTGGACGGAGACCAAGGCTTTGTAGCCGCTCCTGTCGTCCGCTTCGACCAGCGCACGCAGGCGGGCGGGGTCGGACTGGATGACTTCAATCGCGGGGTGAGGGCACCCCGCCTCCAGTGTTGAGGCGGCAGAGCGGATGGCCTCGACCAGCGGCACAGTCTCGGGATGGACGCCCTGCAATTCGTAGGGCTCGGTGATGAGCAGGGGTTGTCTGGGCTGGAGATTCACCCCGACCCGCATGATGACTTCGGCCATGGCGCGAAGTTGAGCGGCGAAGTCGGGAGGCATGGAATATACTCAGACAGAAATCGCGGAAACGCGGAAGGGCGAATGCGCGGACTACTTTTTGGGAGAGATAACTGGCGACTCAGCCTCGACGATGGGCGCGAAGACCTGGATGGTATCGCTGGTATCGTGCTGCCGGATATTGGCACCGCCGACCACATAGATTTTGCCCTCGTGCAGGACCGCGGCGGCGAAATCGGAATTGGGCAGGGCAAGTGGGTAGGGCACAAGCTGCTTGCTGCGGAGGTCATAGACGAGCTGACGCGTGGGGGCCTGCTGACTGCCGAATAGGAAGAGATAATTTCCGGCCCAGACCGTGGCACCGGGATTGACCGGCTCGGCTAGGTCGGGGAAGCGACGCCAGACTTTTTCCTGCGGATTGAAAACCTCGACGACTGACAGGGTATGCGCACCACGCTGCCCGCCGAGGATGACGACAAAGTCGTCCACCAGCGTGGCAGTGCAGCGACGCGGAGTCGGCATGTTGATGCCTTTGCTCCAAGTTCCGGCCTTCAAGTCGAACACCTCGGTGGTATTGGTGCAGAAGACATCGTTGCCTCTCCGCTTTTGGCCGCCGATGACAAGGATCTGGCCGTCGACCAGCACGCAGCCGAAGAGAGCCTTGGCTACGGGCATCTCGGGGCCTAGGACGATGCTGCCGGTAACGAGATCGATGACCTCCATGGTTGCCTCGTAAAAGTAAGGAATGGCGAATTGCCTTAAATTTGGCCTCCCTAGCTGATTTTCCGGCGGCGCCATGAGATTTGGCGGGAACGAATCACCGATGATAGTCTGATCATCGCCCGAGTAGTCCGATAGTTCCTCGCTGAGCGGATCGTCCGGATCGGACGGGCCACTCGTGCCACCGAGGACATAGATTTTCCCGTCGGTCACGACGGCGCGGTGATGGCGGCGCGCGATTTTGAGCCTGGTCCAGGGCGTGGCATGGCCGGTGCGCAGATCGACGCGCTCGACGGTGTCCAGCCGGGTGCCATCGCGGTTACTGCCCCCAATAATGTAGAGGTAGCCACCCGCTGTGACGACGGCGGCACCGAAGCGCGGTTCGATCATCGGGTGTTCCGCCACCTTGATCAGGGGCTTGATGGCGGTGACGACCATGGGGTCCAGTTTTGTGACCTCGCCGGCTTGCTGCGCGGCGACTGACAGCGGCATTAACCCAGCCGCGATAATCACGCGAAACTGCTGAGCAAAGCGTTTCGTCATTAGCCGGTAGCCTGCGGACTCTGTCTGGATTGCCGAGCGGGAAGTTGCGCTCGATGGACAGAGGGCGGAGGCATGGCGAGCTGGTTTGAAATCGCAGGGCTGCGGACGCACGAAGAGGCGAGAGGTGTTTTATTCCCCCAGGCAAATCAGGCCGCAGCTATCTCGCGCAGTCGGGGGCGGCACCGCGTTAATGCAGCAGCCGGAAGGAATTCAAAAAGTGCAGGCACTTTTCGCCGGTATCGGAGCCCTTTGGTCCCATGAACACCACCTGGTAGAACCGGTCGCCGACTAAGTAGTAACGGCCGTGGGAGGATAGTTTTCCGTCCTTGCTGAGGGAGGTGAATGCCCAGCCCCTGACGTCACCAAGTTGGTGTTCGCCACTGGACACGACCTCCGAGTCCGTGCTTCTGGCGTTGGCTGTCATGGCGTCCTTGAACAGTTCGACCAGGTTGACCTTGGCACCCGAACCCGGCGGTAGGTCGTCGTATGAGACGATGTAGCCGGCTGTGGCACCCTCTTCGTGCAGGAGTATATGGATGACGGGCGTCTCTTCGGTCTTGGATCGGTTTTGCGGCGCATCCATGTCGACGGCAAAGCGACCGGCATCATCCAGGACTATCTCGGCGCGCAGGCCGCCCAGTAGAACCAGCCAAAGGGATGCAAGCATCCCGCCAAGGCGCAGAGGTGATTTCATGGCGGAAGCCAACCACAAGTGAAGCGCGACGCCAAGCGCCGAGATGGGCGGGCTATGACTGGGGGTAAAACAAAAACGCCGCCCGGGATGGGGCGGCGTGGAAGATGAGCGATGAGTGGCGGCCCTACTTCGCCAAGGCTACGAAGGACAGGCTTACTTGCCGAGGCTCTTGCGGAGGTCGTCGAGCTGGCCGGAGGAACCGAGGTAGTCGTTGCGGCTGGCGATGAACTTCGCGTATTCGTCGATGAAGATCTTGCCCGGGGGGCGGAAGTCGAACTCGCCCGGCTTGTCGCGGAAGAACTCGCGATGCACGCGGGTCCAGACGAGGCGGCCATCGGTGTCGATATTGACCTTGGTGACGCCGAGCTTGGCGGCGGGCAGGTATTCCTTGGGGTCCACGCCCATCGAGCCGGCAATCGTGCCGCCGGCGGCATTGATGCGGTCGACCTCGTCCTTCGGCACGCTGGAGCTGCCGTGCATGACGAGCGGATAACCGGGGACGAGCGCCTTGATCTTGGTCAGGACGTCAAAGTGGAGGGACTGCTTGCCCTTGAACTTGAAGGCGCCGTGCGAGGTGCCGATGGCGCAGGCGAGGGAGTCGCAGCCGGTCTGCTTGATGAAGTCCTGGGCCTCGACCGGATTGGTGAGGGTGGCGTGGCCGTCCTCGACCTTGATGTCCTCCTCGACGCCGCCGAGCATGCCGAGCTCGGCCTCGACGGAGAGGCCCTTGGCGTGCGCTTTGTCCACGACGCGCTTGGAGATGGCCACGTTCTCGGCGAACGACTCGTGGGAGGCGTCGATCATCACGGAGCTGAAGAAGCCGGAATCAATGCACTCGTAGCAGGTCTGCTCGTCGCCGTGGTCAAGATGGACGGCGAAGATCGCCTCGGGGAAAATCTCGCCGGCGGCGCGGATGATGGCCTCAAGCATGCGCTTGTCCGTGTATTTGCGCGCCCCCTTGGAAATCTGGATGATGAAGGGCGCCTTGGACTGGATGCAGCCCTTGAACAGACCCATGGCTTGCTCGGCGTTGTTGATGTTGTAGGCACCGACGGCATACTTGCCATAGGCGTGTTTGAAGAGTTGGGCGGTAGTGACGATCATGGGAGGGTCAATTTACGCCCTGCCGGAATGCTGCCACAAGCCTATTCCCGACGCATCCGTGTCAAAAGACCGCGCAGATTTTGCCGTGGGATTGGCAAAGAATACGGCGCAGCCCCCTCGGAATGATTGTTTGTCATTCTGAACGAAGTGAAGAATCCAGCGGGATATGCGCTGGCGGTCGTGCTGCTGGATCCTTCGCTACGCTCAGGATGACAGGCTTTGGGAGGGTCGAAAACTACCGCGGTGGAAACTCAAACTCCGCCTTGTCCTGCTTCTGCGACATGACGAGGTAGGCGCTAAATTTGTTGCCGCGCTTGGACACGAAGTTCTCGATCAGGTCGGAGCGGCCGTCTTCCAGCAGCTTGCGCACCTGTTCGACCGGGATGTCGATTTCGCACAGCTTCTTGGAGAGCTTGAAGACCTGGCGGTTGTCCTGCTCCGGCTTGCGGACGTAGTAGGCGTCGCCGACTTCCACGAGTTCGCCGGCGGGCGACTTGCTCTCGCCGAGGACGGTGGCCTTGGACAGGTCGGCCTTGGCGCGGGCCTTGCGGGCGATCGGGTTGCCGTCCTTGTCGAGCTTGGCGGCCCGCGGCGGGAATTCCCACGAGAACTTCCCGCCCTCTTTCTTGAGGAACGCACTGAAGGGGCGGCCCTTCTTGGAAATGAAGTTTTCGATCAGGTCGGTCTTGCCCTCGCCGACGAGCTTGAAGACCTGCTCGGCCAGAATCGGCTTCTGACACATGATGCGGCCGATGCGGAAAGTCTGTTCCCAAGTGCCGTCGGGCTTCTTTTCGCGGACGATGAAGCTGCTGCCGCTCTCGCAAACTTCCGCGCCGGTCTTCGGGTCGGTCCAGATCGGCGTGAGCGTGCCGATGTCCACCTTGTCGCCAAAGTCGAAGGCGGTCTTCCATTTCTTGATGGTGACATCCTTCTTGGTTTCCTTGTCCTTCTTCGTCTCCTCCACGAGCTTGAGCTTGAGCACGGCGGAGAAACGGTTGCGGGTCTTGTTGGAGATGAAGCCATCGAGCGGGCCGGCCTGGCGGGTCTCGACGAGCTGCTTGACCTCGGTCTCCTCCATGCGGCGTCCGCCGATGATCTTGTAGACCATGAGCTCGCCGTCCTGGGACTTGTAGCCGCGAAGTGTCTCACGCAACGGTTTGCCGTCGGTGGGAGAAATGATGTCGGTGACGCGGGCGACGGAGTCGTCCTCCTCGAAACCCTTCACACGGTCCACGATGCCCTTCGTCTCCTTGACGATCTCGGCCATGAACTTCTCGCGCGAATATTTGCCGTGCTCCATCTCGCGCAGGTGGAACTCCCACTCGCCGGTCATGGCCGGGCTGGTGATGTCGGTCGCCTTCACCGCGGTGAGGAACTGCATCAACTGCTCGGCCTTGGTGGACGGCACGAGCTCGCGCTGGTTGCGGTCGAGATACTTCTGGTTGACGAGGCCTTCGATCGTGTCGGCGCGTGTGGCGGGTGTGCCCAGGCCGCGTTCTTTCATCGCCTCGGCGAATTCTTCGTCATCGATGAGCTTGCCGGCGCCTTCCATCGCGGAGAGCAGCGTGGCCTCGGTGTAGCGTGGCGGCGGCTTGGTCGTCTCGGTATGCAGCGTGGCCTCGAGGGTCTTCGCCTTGGCCTTGTCTTCGGGCGAAAGCGCGGGGAGCGCTTTCGAGTCGGGCGAGTCGTCGTCCACGGTGTTCTTGCCGTAGACCGCGAGCCAGCCGGGCGCGGTGAGGACCTTGCCCTCGGTCTTGAAGTCATGCCCCGCCACGGTGCTCGTGCGGGTCGTGATGTCGAACTCGGCGACCGGGTGGAAGGTGGCGACGAAGCGACGGGCGATCATGTCGAACAGCTTGGCCTCGGACTCGTCGAGGTTCTTGGCCTCGTGCTGGGTCGGGATGATGGCAAAGTGATCCGAGACCTGCGCGTTGTTGAAGATGCGCTTGTTGGGGTGGACCCAGCCGGACTCGAGCACGCGCTGGGCGTGGACCTTGAGGTCGCCGTGCAAATTGCCGAGCGTCTCGCGCACCAGCGGCATGTAATCCTCCGGCAGCGCGCGCGAGTCGGTGCGGGGGTAGGTGATCATCTTGTGGCGCTCGTAGAGGGCCTGGGCGATCTGGAGTGTGCGCTTGGCGGGGAAACCGAAGCGGCCGTTGGCCTCGCGCTGGAGCGTGGTCAGGTCGTAGAGGCGCGGCGCGGCGGAGGTGCTGCCTTTTTTTTCCTCGGTGACGGCGGCGACCGGTTGACCTTGGCACGCGGCGAATATGGCGTCAGCGGTCTTCTTGACCCACAGGCGGTCGATGCGGTCGTGCTCGTCATCCTCGGCCTTCTTGAATTTGGGACGCTGGTAGACACCCTCGTAGTCGCCCTTGGCGATACCGAACTTGGCGGTGACGCGCCAGTAGCCGCGGGGCACGAAATTCCGGATCTCCAGCTCGCGATTGTAGACGATGGCGAGGGTGGGGGTCTGCACGCGGCCGACGGAGGCGACATTGCCCGCGCGGGAGCCGAACATGCGCTTGGTCAGCGCGCGAGTGCCGTTGATGCCGATGAGCCAGTCGCTCTCGCTGCGGCAGCGGGCGGCGTCGGCCAGGCCCTGCATCTGCTCAGCGGTGCGGAGGGTCTTGAAGGCGGCGTTGATGCCGTCGTTGGTCATCGAGGACATCCAGAGCCGCTTGAACGGCTTTTTGCACTTCGTGAGCTGGTATATATAAGTGAAGATCAGCTCGCCCTCGCGGCCGGCGTCGCAGGCGTTGATGACGCTGGTGACGTCCTTGCGGGCGAGGAGCTTCTTGAGCTGGCCGAAGCGTTCCTTGCCCTCGGGCAGGGGCTGGAGCTGGAACTCATCGGGAATGATCGGGAGCGTCTCCAGCCGCCAGAAGCCGTAGAGCTTCTTGTCGATGTCCTCCGGCATCTGGAGTCCCACCAGATGGCCGACGGCGGACGAGATCACGTATTCGTCGTTCTCATAATGCTCGGCCTTCTTGGGAATTTTGC
>JAHFTH010000196.1 GCA_023269445.1 Lacunisphaera sp. | reverse complement strand
GAGAGACTTGGCACTGCCAGCCGATCCGCACCGATGGTTCGATGCCGCCGCTGCAACGTCTGTCAGCCGCCGAAGTGCCCGCCGGCGAATTGCTCACTCCGGAGAATTTCCGTGCCTGGGCCGAACCGCCCCGGCCCACTGCGTCGTGCAGTTACGAACTCGCGGAGATTTTCCCGACGATAGCCGATGGCGATTACTTCACCGCCACCGAGGCGCCCGATGCATTCCAGCACGAGACACCTGAATACAAAAAGTGGTCGGCTCAGGCCCACAGCGCCGCGACCGCCAGCCCACGATGAGTGCCTCCGCCCAACTCCCGCGCCGTTGCTGGGTCGAGATCGATCTCGCCGCCCTCGAGCGCAACCTGAAGCACATCCGCGCCACCCTGCCCCCGCACATCAAGTATGTAGCGGTGGTGAAGGCCGACGCTTACGGCCACGGCCTGCCGCAGGTCGCCGCGCGCCTCATGCAGGCCGGAGCTGACCTCTTCGCCGTCGCCAATATCGCCGAGGCCATGACTATACGCGAACTCAGCGGGGACTGGCCGGTGCTGCTGCTCAGTCCCGTGTTGCCCGACGAGGACCGCTATCTCGCCGAGTTCGATCTCGCCGCCACCGTGTCATCTCTCGATGAAGTCCGTCGCTTCGATGCGGTCGGCCGCGCCGCCGGTAGTCCGATCGCGGTCCACCTGAAAATCGACACCGGCATGGGCCGGCTTGGCGTGTGGCACACGCAGGCGAAGGAACTTTACTCGGCCATCAAAGCCGCCAACGGGCTGAGGCTGGCAGGCGTGTTCACGCACTTCTCCAGCGCCGACGAAGACCCGGTGTTCACGGCTGAGCAACGTCGGCTGTTTCTGGCCACCCTCGCCGGCTTCCCGGGTTTGGATTCCGCCGGGCTCTATATCCACGCGGACAACAGCGCCGGTCTCGAGACCACGCCGGGCGAGAGCGTGTTCAACGCCGTGCGCGTCGGCCTGCTACAGTTCGGCATTCTCCCCCACCCGCACTCGATGCTCGCGCGCGTCAAGGCCGAGCCGGTGTTCAGTTTCCACACCCGCGTCGGCTTGGTGAAACAACTGCCCGCCGGCACGAGCGTCAGCTACGGCCGGACGGTGAAACTGAAACGGGACACGCGCGTGGCCGTGCTCACGGCCGGCTATGGCGACGGCATCGCCCGGGTCAGTGGCAATCGCGCCCAGGTGCTGATCAACGGCCAGCGCTGCCCCGTGCTGGGTCGTATCACAATGGACCAGACCATGGTTGACGTAACCGACGTGACCGGAGCGGTCGCGTGCGGCGATACGGCCGTGCTGGTCGGCCGCCAGGGCGGCACGGAAATCTCCGTCACGGAGTTCAGCGACTGGTCGGATACGATTCCGTGGGAGACGCTTTGCTCCGTCACGAAACGCGTGCCACGCCACTACCGCAACGCCAGCGGAGTGTGAGTAATTTGTTATGTCAGATCCGGATCCTACTCCGTCCCAGTCCCAAGTTCCCGTGATATCTGTTCCTGCAAAGCCGCGTAGCTTGCCTTTATCTCATCTTCCGTTGACGGCCGCCCACTGAACATCGCTTCCCATTCGGATAACCATGAAGCGGAATAAGCGGTTTTGTGATTTTGCATCACAACGTTGATCTTAGCGTCAACGCCATGCCCTTGGTAGGTGGAGTAGCAAGTCTCCATGAATTTTGTATACCTCTCGAAGAAATCCGAGGAGAAATAAGGACGCTGGATATGGATATTCCTATCAACCTCTCGCTTCCACGCGATCACATCTAGCGGAGATACGTCCTTCCAGTTGCCAACTCTCATACAATAGCAGAAGATGCCATTGATCCTTTCAGCTACCTTATCCCAAGCTTCAATACGACGCTCGATTAACTTCTGGTTGCGCCACTGAGAATGCTCCAGTCGGTTTGTAGCTTTGAGAATCAAATACGCGAAAATGGCCGTAGCCACTGGCCCAATCAGTTCCGCCACAAATTTAACACAGTCCACCCAATCTCGGGGTGACTCCACCATTTTGATCAGAATAGGCGAAGCATCCATGATATGTTATCTGCCTTCCGCCGGCTTGCCGATGCCCGAGGCCTTGAACCCGATTTTCCGGAGCGCGTCCAAGTCGACGATGTTGCGGCCGTCGAAGAGAAATGCCGGCTGGGGCATGGCGGCGTAGATCTTCGCGTAATCGAGGGTCTTGAATTCGTCCCACTCCGTCACGATGGCGATGGCATGTGCGCCGGCGCAGGCCTCGTAGGCATCCTTGGCAATCGTGAGGCGCGGATTGTCGACGCCCTTGCCAAGCGTGTCTGTCTTGATCTCGTCCGCCGGCACCTTGGGGTCATAGACGCTGACCTTGGCGTGTTCGGTGAGCAGGTGGCGCACAACATTGATCGCGGCGGATTCGCGGGTGTCATTGGTGTCCTTCTTGAAGGCGAAACCGAGGATCGCGATTTTCTTATCGGCCACGGTATTGAAAAGTTCCTTCACGATCCGGGCGGAGAAACGGCTTTTCTGCCAGTCATTGATGCCCACCACACTCTCCCAATATTTGGCGACCTCGGGCAGGCCGAAACTCTCGCACAGGTAGGTGAGGTTGAGGATGTCCTTCTGGAAGCACGAGCCGCCGAAGCCGACGGAGCTCTTCAGGAATTTCGAGCCGATGCGGCTGTCCTTGCCGATCGCGTTGGCGACCTCGTCCACGTCCGCGCCGGTCGCCTCGCAGAGGGCCGAGATCGAGTTGATGGAGGAAATGCGCTGCGCGAGAAAGGCGTTGGCCACGAGCTTCGACAACTCCGACGACCAGAGATTGGTCGTGATGATGCGGTCGCGGGGGATCCAGCGGGCATAAACGCTGACGAGCGTCTCCATGGCCTTCTCGCCGTCCGGAGTGCGCTCGCCGCCGATCAGCACGCGATCGGGGTTGAGCAGATCCTTGACCGCGGTGCCCTCGGCGAGGAACTCGGGATTGGACAGCACGGCAAACTTCAAGCCCTTCGTATTGGAAGCGAGGATGGTCTTGATGGCGTCGGCCGTCTTCACCGGGATGGTGGACTTCTCGACGATGATCTTCCCGCTCTCGGCGTGCTCCGCGATCGTGCGGGCCACGGACTCGATGAAGCGCAGGTCGGCGGCGCGGCCGGCCCCGACGCCGTAGGTCTTGGTCGGGGTGTTGACCGCCACGAAGATGATGTCGGCTTTCTTGATCTGGCCGGCGACATCGGTGGAGAAAAAGAGATTCTTGCCCCGCGCCTGGTTCACGACGTCGTCGAGGCCCGGCTCGAAGATCGGTAGTTGGCCGCTGTTCCAAGCCGCGATGCGGGCGGCGTTCATGTCGACCACCGTGACGGTGATGTCGGCACATTTAAGGGCGATCATGGCCATGGTCGGCCCGCCCACGTAACCAGCGCCTATGCAGCAGATATTCATAATGAAAGAGGTCGGCATGGTGCCGGCCTCCGGGGAGAAATCCAAGGATGATTTATCTTCAGGCCGGACTGGGCGCCGGGGTGCCGGCGGAACCGGTCGAAGCCTCGGGCGCGGCCTTGTCGGCCGGCTTGGCGGCATCGGCGGATGGCAGCTTGGGCGGCTTGACTGCCACGATGGGCGACTGGATCTCGCCGTGCTTCAGAATCTCGAGCACATGGCGCCCTTCGATGGTCTCGTGCTCCAGCAGCGCGGCGGCGACCTTATCGAGGGCCACGCGATTCTCGGCGAGAATCTCCTGCGCCCGCTTGTATTGGGAGTTCAGTATCTCAGAAACCGCGATGTCAACCTTCCGGGCCGTATCCTCGCTGATGTGCTGCGAACGGGTGATGTCGCGGCCGAGGAAAACCGTGTCCTGATTTTCACCCATGGCGACCGGACCAAGCTCACTCATGCCGTAGTCACAGACCATGGCACGGGCAATCCGGGTGGCCTGCTTGATATCGCCGTAGGCTCCGTTGCTGAAATCGCCGGTGACCAGCTCTTCCGCGACACGACCGCCCATGGCCATCGCCACTTCGTTCAGCAGTTTTTTCTTGGGACGGGTAAGAATGTCCTTGGTCGGCAGGTAGGTCGTGCTGCCGAGGCTTTGACCACGCGGAATGATGGTGACCTTGTGGACCGGCACGGTGCCGTCATCGAGCACGGCCTGCAGGACGGCGTGACCGGCCTCATGCCAGGCGATCAACCGCTTTTCGGCATCGTCCATCACGCGGCGGCGGGAGAGACCCCACAGGAGCTTGTCGCGCGCCTCGTCCACATCGGCCATCTCGACCCGCTTCTTGTTCCGCCGGGCGGCCAGCAGCGCAGACTCGTTCAAAAGGTTGGCCAGTTCCGCGCCGGACAGGCCGGGCGTGCCGCGAGCGATGACAGCGAGATCCACGTTGTCCGACAGGGTGATCTTGCGGGCATGAACGCGCAGGATCTGCTCGCGACCGATGATGTCGGGCAGGTCGATGCTGACCTGGCGGTCGAAACGGCCCGGGCGCAGCAGCGCGCTGTCGAGCACATCGGGGCGGTTGGTCGCCGCGATGATGATGACGCCCTCCTGGGTGTCGAAACCGTCCATCTCAACGAGCAGGGAATTCAACGTCTGTTCGCGTTCGTCGTTGCCGCCGCCGAGACCGGCACCGCGCTGCCGGCCGACTGCGTCAATCTCATCAATGAAGATCAGGCAGGGCGCGTTCTTGCGACCCTGCTCAAACATGTCGCGCACGCGGCTCGCGCCGACGCCGACGAACATCTCGACAAAGTCCGAACCGCTGATGGAGAAGAACGGCACGTCGGCCTCGCCGGCGATGGCCTTCGCGAGCAGGGTCTTGCCGGTGCCCGGAGGTCCGACCATGAGAATTCCCTTGGGGATGCGTCCGCCGAGCTTCTGGAATTTTTGCGGGTCCTTGAGGAAATCGACCACCTCGCTGACCTCCTCCTTGGCCTCGTCGCAGCCGGCGACATCGGTGAAATTGATGCGGTCCTTCTCGCGGGTGAGCATCTTGGCGCGGCTCTTGCCGAAGCTCAGCGCGCCCTTGCCGGCGCTCTTCAACTGGCGGACGAACAGGAAATACAGCAGGCCGATGACGACCACGAACGGCACCACGTTGTAGAGGAGTTGCGTCGTGGCGGTGGTAGCCGGCTTCTCGACGAGCACCTTGGCTTTCTGGAGCAACTCGTAATTGTGTTCGGTCAGGCGACCGGCCGCGGTAAATGACTTGGTCGCTGCACCCGTGGAATTCTGCAGGATGGGCTCAACCGTCTCACCGGCCACGATATACCAGGACGGTCCGCCGGTGGGGTCGTTGCGCATCCCGCCACTGGCAATCTTGCCCTGCTCGGCGAGTTCGATGACACCCTGGATATTGACTGCGGCCGGCTGCGGGGCCCGGGCTGGGTTGTAGTAGATGAGAGCGACCACTGAGCCCAGGATGGCGATCCAGATCAGGACGAGTTTAAAGGGGAACCCGTCAGGCGGGAGGCTCTTGAGCGGACGGCGCTTCTTGTTGTCTTCGTTATCAGGCATGGGGAATGAGAGTAGTAAGGCAACGTGGAGGTTCCCCCGGATAAGTCAATCGGTGGGCGGCCTACAATCATCACCCGTAATCCCACGGCTCTAGCCCTCGCGAAACGTCAGTTTGCCCTGCCGGATGACCGCAAAGCCGCTGCGCCCCAGACTGAAGCGTGTCGCTGTTCCGCGTCTTACCGCCGCCAGCAACAGTTCAAATCCCTGTCGCGACAGATCGGTCTCGGGCCGGACCGCCAGCATCCAGCGATA
Source organism: Lacunisphaera sp. (assembly GCA_023269445.1). Lineage (GTDB taxonomy): Bacteria > Verrucomicrobiota > Verrucomicrobiia > Opitutales > Opitutaceae > Lacunisphaera. Next base: position 618 of record JAHFTH010000196.1, on the reverse strand, counting down.
CAACGCCCGCCGCACCACCGCCCGGGGAGCATCGGCCAGCGCCTGCAAGTCCAGCACTCCGCGCTTGAGCGGCGCCAACTGGTCCAACCAGGCCTCCAGCGCCGTGTCGTCCTCTTCGAGCAGTTCGCGGGCGAGCGCCGCGCCGGCGAGCGCGTCGCGTTGCGCCGCTTTCTGCCACGCCGGCAGCACTGCGCGCCGGATGCGGTTCCGGAAAAAATCCTGGCCCTCGTTCGAGGCATCCTCCCGCCACACGGCGCCGGCTTTATTCAGTGCGGCCACAATCTCCGCCTTCTTCAGCGATAGCATCGGCCGCAGGTGCAACCGACCGTCGTTGGTCGCCTGCACGGGCCGCGGCGCCGCCAACCCGGCCGTGCCACTGCCCCGCGCCAGCCGCATCAGCATCGTCTCGGCAATGTCGTCCTGCTGGTGTGCGAGCCAGAGCACCCGGCCGCCCAGTTGCTTCATTTCCTTGGCGAAAAAATTGTGCCGGGCCACGCGAGCGGTTGCCTCGCTGACTGTAGGTCGGGCTTTACGCCCGACGGTCGGGCGTAAAGCCCGGCCTACAACCCAGACACCAACTCTAATATTGATTCCGAGGGCCGCGCAGATCCGTCGGCA
>JAHFTH010000195.1 GCA_023269445.1 Lacunisphaera sp. | reverse complement strand
AGATTTCCTCCATCCTGTTGCTGGCGGCGGGTGTGGCGCATGAGCTGGGCAACCCGCTCAATTCGCTGACGATTCACCTCCAACTCATCGATCGGAAGTTGAAGAAGCTCGGGGCCTCCAAGGAGACGCGGTCGCTCGAGGACTCGATCAAGATCTGCCGCGACGAGGTCACACGCCTCGACGGCATCATCAAGAATTTTCTCGAGGCTATCCGCCCGCGTCCGCCCAACCTGACCGAGGTCCACCTGCCCGAGGTGATCGGCGAGGTGCTCGGTTTCCAAGCCAAGGAACTGGAGGACCGGGGCATCGCCGTGCAGGACGAACTGCCCGCCAGCACGCCGGTGATCATGGCCGACCGCGACCAGTTGAAGCAGGTGTTTTTCAATCTCCTCAAGAACGCCATGGAGGCGATGCAGCCAGGCGGCCGGCTGAGCCTCAAGGTGCGCACGGACGACGACTCGGTTTATGTGGCCATCGCCGACACGGGCAGCGGCATCAAGGCGGAGGACCTCGCCAAGCTGTTCCAGCCCTACCACACGACCAAGGTCAGCGGCCATGGCCTCGGGCTGATGATCGTGCAGCGGATTTTGCGCGACCACGGCGGGCACGTCGGCATCGAGAGCAAGGAAGGCGTCGGCACCGTCGTGACGCTCCAGTTCCCCCAGAAACACCGCCGCGTGCGGATGCTGGTGGGCGGGTGACTGGATGATCGAATTACTTGGCTTGCGCTGCTAGGGTTTGATCTCTGCCTACCGGGCAAGTGGAACTATTGACAAGCCGTGGATTCGACTACACCTGTAGTGCATGGCCACCGCAATCCATCCTACTTCCATTCGCCTCAGCCCCGCTGAGAAAAAGCGTATCACCTCCCTCGCTCGGAAGCGCGGTCTCAGCCCGGCCGCCTACATCAAGCGCGCCGCCTTGGCCGGGCCCGCTCCATCAGATATTTCCCGGCTCGCCCGCCTCGAGAAAGCCACCGCCGCCATCCTCGAAGCCGTCGAGGACGAACTGGATTACCGCGTGGCTGTCGCCTCATGGGATCGACACGTCAAGAGTGGCGCCAAACTGCTGAGACCCGAGGAGGTTTGGCGTGAGTTGGGCGTATGAGATCAGCCCCGAGGCCGCCGGCCACTTGCGCGATCTCGGTCCATCGGCGGCGGCCGAGATCCGGAAATTTCTCGACACCCGCATCAAGGGAACCACCAACCCTGAGCAGTTCGGCAAACCACTGCGAGGCGAGTTAAAGGGCTTCTGGCGCTATCGGGTGCGGGATTACCGCATCCTCTGCCGCCTGGAGAAGAAGGTATTGATCGTGGTTGTCGTGGCGGTCGGACACCGCTCCACGGTTTACGAGGATTAACTGATAAACTGAGAGGAAACTGGATTCCCGACGGATCATCGAATTATTCGGGGCCCGGGGAGAGTGGTCCGACAAGTAGTTGGACCGAGAGTGGGAGGCAAGCCTGAGCAAGCGCTTACGTCCCAAAGCTGTCGTCTGGGTCGGGTTGGATATAATCGTCCGTTGGCTCCGGCGTGTGCCGGCGATGGAGTCCCGTTTTTTGCAGGAGCCTGCTTGGGGAAAGCTATTGGCCGGTCGCTTGGGATAAGGCCCGATCAGGTTCTTCCTTGGAATATGTGTCTGGTTGATCTCTCCTAATAGGACATGTCCAGCGAGATATTCACGCAGTTGGTGGACGCGCATTACACGCCGCTGTTCCGCTTTGCCCTGAGCCTGACGAAGAACTCGTCGGACGCGGGCGACCTGACGCAGCAGACTTTCTTCATCTGGGCGAAACAGGGGCATGCGTTGCGCGAGGAGGGGAAGGCCAAGTCGTGGCTCTTCACGACGCTTTACCGGGAGTTCCTGCGCATCCGCCGCCGGGGTGAGCGCATCATGGCGCTGGAGGATCTGGGGCCGGTGGAGTCGGATCCGCCCGCGCCGGAAGTGGACATGGTCGCGGGCATGGATGCGGGGCTCGTCGTCGAGGCGTTGCAGGAGGTGGACGAGGTCTACCGCGTGCCGCTGACGCTTTTTTATATGCAGGATCTTTCCTACAAGGAAATCGCCGAGATGATCGAGGCGCCGATCGGCACGGTCATGTCGCGGCTGTCCCGCGGCAAGGCGCAGTTGCGCGCGGCGTTCGCCCGCAAGGAAGCGGGCACGCGGAGCAAGGTGGTCCCGTTCCAAACCAACCCAGCGAGGAAACTCTCATGAACAACGCGGAGGCAAAATTCATCCTGCAAGGCTACCGGCCCAATGGCGCCGATGCTGGCGATGCGACGTTCTGCGCCGCCGTCGAGCAGGCCCAGCAAGACCCGGCGCTCGGCGAGTGGTTCGCCAAGCAGCAGGCGTTTGACGCGGCGGTCAGCGCCAAGCTTGCGCAAGTGTCCGCCCCGGCGGATCTGCGCGCGGCGATTCTGGCCGGCGGCCGGGTGTCGGAAAATGCGCCGCGGCGCAGTCGGTGGAATCAGCCCGCCTGGATGACGGTGGCCGCGGGCGTGGCGGTCCTCTTTGCCGCCGGGCTGGCCCTGTGGCCGAAGCAGGCCGTGGCGTTCAATGACTTTGCCCTGGCCGACTCCCGCCTGAGCGCGATCCACGGTGGCCATGGCCACGAGAACAATGAATTGCAGACGCTCCTGAACGATCCCGACACGCGGCTGGGTCAGAAACTCCCGATCGATTTCGCCAATCTGCACGAGACCGGTTGCCGCACGGTGGAATTCAAAGGCCGTGACGTGCTGGAGCTGTGCTTCAAGCGCAACGGGGTGTGGTTCCACGCCTACATCGCGCGGGCGGCGGATTTTCCCCGCATCGCGATGAACACGGCGCCGGCCCTGGAGGACCGGGGCGGCACGGCGCTCGCCTCGTGGACCGATGCCGACCACCTCATCGTGGTGGTGAGCAAGACCGGCCGGAAGAACCTCGAGGCCTTGCTTTAAAAATCCACCGACCCGGTGGGGAATTAGCTGTGCCGGGCAGCGGATGGGTCGTAGTATAGGGTTGTGAGCAAGCCCGCCCCAGCGACTCCCGAACATCTCCGGCTGGCCGAGGATGCCGATCGCAAGAAAAACTGGAAGCGATGGGGGCCATATCTGGCCGAGCGGCAGTGGGGCACGGTGCGCGAGGATTACTCGGCCGACAGCGATGCGTGGAAATATTTTCCTTTTGAGCAGGCGCAGAGCCGGGCCTACCGCTGGGGTGAGGACGGTTTGCTGGGTATCACCGATCGCGAAAATCGGCTGTGCTTCGCTCTCGCGTTGTGGAATGGGCGCGACCCGCGCTTGAAGGAGCGGTTGTTCGGCCTGTCGGGGCCAGAGGGCAACCACGGCGAGGATGTGAAGGAGGCCTATTTCTACACCGCGAGCACCCCGACGCACAGCCACATGCGCGCGGTCTATCACTACCCGCAGGCGGAATTCCCCTACGCCCGGTTGCGCGAGGAAAATGCCCGGCGCGGACGGACTGAGGCGGAGTTCGAGCTCGAGGACACGGAGGCCTTTGCCGGGAACAGATACTTTGAAGTGGTCGTGGAATACGCCAAGGCCGGGCCTAACGATTTGCTGATCGAGATCTCGGCGAAGAATTGCGGACCGGAGGCGGCGACGTTGCATCTCCTGCCGACGCTGTGGTTCCGCAACACCTGGTCGTGGGGCGTGAAGCACGGCACGGCCGAGGCCAAGCCCCGCTTGCAGCAGGCCGCGCCCGGGCAGGTCATGGCGCACCATCCTACGCTGGGCCGCTATTTCTGGGAGGTAGAGCCGGTGGACGGCAAGGCCGCGCCGCTGCTGTTCACGGACAACGAGACCAACTTGCGGAAACTTTTTGGCGCGGAGAATGCCGGACCGTATGTGAAGGATGCCTTCGACGACTATCTGGTTCACGGTCGCATCGAGGCGGTGAACCCGAAGCACACCGGCACGAAGGCCGCCGCACATCGCGTGCTGCAGCTCGCCCCAGGCGAGACACAGGTCATGCGGCTGCGCCTCTATGACGACACGGAGGCGCCGAAGAAGGCCTTCGGCGAATCATTCGCACAGGCACTGGACTTGAGGCAGAAGGAGGCGGAAGAATTCTACGCGGCCGTGCTGCCGCCGTGCGTAAGCGACGACGAACGCAACGTGGCACGACAGGCGTTCGCGGGCCTGCTGTGGTCGAAGCAATTTTATCACTTCGTCGTGGCTGACTGGTTGGAAGGCGATCCCGCGCAACCTGCGCCGTCGAATGCGCGGCGGTCGGGCCGCAACAGCGATTGGTCTCACCTCTTCAACCGCGACATCATCTCAATGCCGGACAAGTGGGAGTATCCGTGGTTCGCGGCGTGGGACGTGGCGTTTCACATGATCCCGTTTGCGCGGATCGACCCACATTTCGCCAAGGAGCAGCTGAACCTGTTCCTGCGCGAATGGTATATGCACCCGAACGGCCAGATCCCGGCCTACGAGTGGAATTTCTCCGACGTGAACCCGCCCGTCCACGCGTGGGCCTGCTGGCGCGTCTATAAGATGACGGGACCGCGCGGCGGGCGCGACCGGCTGTTCCTCGCGCGGGTGTTCCAGAAACTACTGGTGAACTTCACGTGGTGGGTGAACCGCAAGGATCCGGGGGGGAAGCATCTGTTCTCCGGCGGGTTCCTCGGACTGGACAACATCGGCGTGTTTGACCGGTCGAAACCGCTGCCCACGGGTGGAAGCTTGGAGCAGGCGGACGGCACGGCGTGGATGGCGTTTTATTGCAGCACGATGCTGGCGATCGCACTGGAGCTGGCGGAGGGCGACCCGGCCTACGAGGACATCGCGTCGAAGTTCTTCGAGCATTTCGTGGCGATCGCCGACGCGATGAACAATCTCGGCGGCACCGGGCTGTGGCACGAGGAGGACGGGTTCTACTACGACCAGCTCAAGATGGACGGGAAGTCCTTTCCGCTGCGGCTACGGTCGATGGTGGGCATCATCCCGCTGTTCGCGGTGGAGTTCATCGAGGATGAGCGGCTGGACAAGCTGCCGGGCTTCGCCAAGCGCACCCGGTGGTTCCTCGAAAACCGCAAGGACTTGTCGGCCCACATCTCCTACATGACGCGGGGCAAATCAGCCAAGGGCCGGCGGCTGCTCGCGATCCCGTCGCGCGAAAGGCTGGAGCGGGTGCTCAAATATGTGTTCGATGAGAAGGAGTTTTTGTCGCCCTACGGCGTGCGGTCGCTGTCAAAGGTCTATCAGGACCAGCCGTTCGTGCTGCAGGCGGGTGGACAGGAATACCGGGTGGGCTACGTGCCAGGGGAGTCCGACTCGAGTCTGTTCGGGGGCAATTCCAACTGGCGCGGCCCGGTGTGGTTTCCCACGAATTTCCTGCTGATCGAGGCGCTGGAGCGCTATCATCACTTCTACGGAGACAGCTTCATGGTCGAATTCCCGACCGGCAGCGGGTTCAAGATCACCCTGAAGGAGGCAGCGCAGGAATTGTCGCGCCGGCTGGTCATGTTGTTCGTGCCGGGGGGGGATGGGAGCCGGGCGTGCCATGGCGAAGGGCCTCAGACGGGCGACAAAAGCCGGCTCAAGGACATGGTGCTCTTCCACGAGTATTTCCATGGCGAAACCGGGCAGGGTTTGGGGGCGAGTCACCAGACCGGCTGGACGGCTTTGGTGGCGCGTTTGATCGAGGGTTCAGGCCTGGAAAAGACGCGAAAACCCTAAAGATTTTTGGGCAAGAACGACGCGTAAAAGGCTCGGTTTTTACGAGGCCAGGAAACGATTTGGTCAAAAGAGTGTCAGTGCGTCGCGAAGCCGTTTTTACAGGATAAATTCCTACTTGTCGGAGTCGTAGAGTTATCCTTTGTGCGGGTCACCTGCGACATGAAACGACTCCTTACCTATAACCTCTTGCTGCTCTCCGTTCTCGGTTTTGCCTTCAAAGCCCGGGCCGACGACCGTTGGGAAACCTTGCGTGCAATCAACTGGGTCGAGAACCCCACGAATCACACCAGAATGGGCCGTTTCGGTGAACTCGGGCCCTACCAGTTCCGTCCGGCGACTTGGCGGATGCATACCAAGCAGCCTTTCCTGATGGCCACCCAGCGCGAGGCGGCTGATGCCGTGGCGATCAAGCATTACGAGTGGATCAAGCAGAACCTTGCGAAAGCCGGCGTGGACGCCAGCGCGTTCAATATCGCCATGGCTTGGAACACGGGCGTGAGCAACGTCCTCAAGGGCAACGCGCCCGCCATGAGCTACGACTACGCCGAGCGGGTCACCAATCTGGTGGGAACGTTCAAACGCAATACGCCCTCCGCCATGGTCGCGGCGGTCCAGGTGGTCCCGGTCAAGCGGCCGGTCATCGGCATGGTCCACTTCGCCGTGCTGCGGGATGCCCCGCACTTTGAGATTGTGCTGCCGCCGCCGGCT
>JAHFTH010000194.1 GCA_023269445.1 Lacunisphaera sp. | reverse complement strand
GCGACGCCCGGGCCGCGCTGGCCGCGCTCGGCCGCGCGCTTCGCGGCTGGCGCGCACCGGCCGCGCACGGCCGCGCCGTGGCGAAGGCGAAGGTCGATTGGGAGAAGCCTTGGCGCGCGATGACCTCGCCCGTGCGGCGCAGCCCGGACGGCCTGCTCTACCAGAGCGAAGTCATCGGCGTGCTGAACAACTTCACCGACGCGCGCAGCACGGTCGTGCATGCCGCTGGCGGCATCCCCGGCGACATCCACAAGCTCTGGCGCGGAAAGTCGTCCACCGACTACCACTCTGAATATGGCTACTCGTGCATGGGCTACGAGATCGCGGGTGCACTTGGGGTGAAGCTCGCCGACCCGGCGCGCGAGGTCTATGCGTTTCTCGGCGACGGCAGCTACCTGATGCTGCACACGGAGATTGTCACCGCCGTGCAGGAGGGCCGGAAGATTACGATCGTGTTGAACGACAATCATGCCTTCGGCTGCATCCACAACCTGCAGCGGGGGCAGGGCGGGCGCAGCTTCGGCAACGAATTCCGCGCGCGCTCGCGCCGTTCCGGCCGGCTTGACGGGGCATTCGTCGAGGTCGATTTCGCCGCCAACGCCCGCAGTCTCGGCGCCACGGTGTTCACTGCGCGCACGGCGGCCGAACTGAAGACCGCCCTCGCCGCAGCCAAGGCGGAGCAGAACACCTGCCTCATCTATGTTCCGGTCACGCCTGGGTCGGTCATGCAAGGCTACTCGTGGTGGGATGTGCCGCCCGCCGCCGTGTCGGGCCTGCCCACCGTCCGCGCCGCCCGGACGACCTATGAACGCGCACTTAAGCGCCAACGCTTCCACTACTGACCATGACCTCCGCGACCTCCTCCGACTCTCTCGTTCGCCTCCACGACTGCCGTGTAGGGGCCAATCCGATCATCTGGAGCAACGATGATTTCGACGACCTCGCCTACGACGTGCCGCTCGACACCATCCTCCGGGAGATGCGGGCTGCGGGCTTCGCGGGTTCCGAACTGGGGCACGCTTATCCGCGCACGGCCGGACCGCTCGCGGAAGCCTTGGGCCGGCACGGGCTCGCGCTCGTCAGCGGCTGGCACAGCACCTACCTCGCGTCGAAGCCATTGGCCGAGGAGGAGAAATCCTTCCGTGCCCACCTGAATCTGCTCAAGACCCTCGGCGCCCGCGTGGTCATCGTGGCCGAGTGCACGCGCTGCATCCATGGCGACCGGCGGGCCGTGCTCGGTTTCAACGGACAGTGCACGCCGCGCCTGACCGAGGCCGAGTGGCCGAAGCTCGTCGCCGGGATGAAACATCTCGCGGCCATCGCGGCGGCCGAGGAAATGAAGGTCGTCTATCACCACCACATGGGCACGGTCATCCAGGCCGAGACCGATCTCGAGCGCTTGCTGACCGCCGTGCCGGAGCTCTGGCTGCTCCTCGACGCCGGGCATCTCGCGTTTGCGGGCATCGACCCGGTGGCGGTTGCCCGCCGCCATGCGGCGCGCATCGCCCACGTCCACCTGAAGAGCGTGCGGCCCGACGTCGCCGCCCGGGTGAAGAGCGAGGGCTGGTCCTTCTACCGCGCCGTGGCCCACGGCGTGTTCACCGTGGCGGGCGACGGCTGCGTCGATTACCCGGCGATCTTCCGGATTCTGGCCGGAGCCGACTACCGTGGCTGGCTCGTGGTCGAGGCCGAGGAGGACCCCGTGAAAGTGCCCGCCCTGCCCAAGGCCAAGGCCGCCCGCGCCTACGTGCGCGCCCAGACCGGCGTCTAACCCCAAGACTTTTCATGAATCCCTCCCGCATGGCCCAGATGACGGCGCTCGGTGCCGATTGGTGGAACGACTCCGGCATCCCGTCCGAGCTCGCCGAAGCGGTCGCCCTTGGGGCCGTCGGCGGCACGTCGAATCCCATCATCGTTTCTCAGGCCGCCAAGGCCAACCCGCAGCTTTGCCTGCCGATTCTCGAGCGGCTGATGGCCGAGCACCCGGCCACGACCGAGGACGACCTCGCGTGGAAACTGATCCACGCCCTCGGCCGTGAAACCGCGAAGCAGCTCCTGCCCGTCTATGCGGCGACGAAGGGCGTGAAGGGGTTTCTCTCGATGCAGGTCAACCCGAAGTTCTATCCGAACCGGGACCTGATGGTCGCCCAGGCCGTTGAGCTGGCCGCGCTCGCGCCCAACATCGCCATCAAGGCCCCGGCCAACGACGTCGGCATCGCCGCGATGGAGGAGATGACGGCGCGCGGCATCCGGGTGAACGCCACGGTCAGTTTCTCCGTCGCGCAGGCGCTGGCGGTCTCCGCCGCCCTCGAGCGCGGGCTCAAGCGCGCGAAGACCTCGGGAATCAACGCCGACGCCATCCGTCCCTACATCACCCTCATGATCGGTCGCGTGGACGACCAGCTCAAGCGCGTGGCCGAGGAGCAAAAAATCGCGACCACGCCCGGGGCCATCGACTGGGCAGGCATCGCCGTCTTCAAGCAGGCGCACCGGATCTTTCTGACCAGCGGCCGGCCCGGCACGCTGCTCGCCGCCGCCTACCGGCATGAGGGTCATTGGTCGCAGATCATCGGCCGCGAGGTGTTGCAGACCGTGCCCTACACCTGGTGGACGAAATTCAACGTGGCCGCCACCGCGCCGCGGCTGACGATCGACGACCCCGTGGATGGGGCGATCCTCACCGAGCTGCGCGCCAAGTTCCCCGACTTTCTCAAGGCGTATGACGCCGACGGCATGGCTCCGGCCGAGTTCGGCCGCTACGGCGCCACCGTTCACACGCTCCACCAATTCCTCGGCGGTTACGCCGACCTCGTCGCCTTCGTGCGCAGCGCGATGGTGCGCTGACCCTTTTTCATGTCCACTTCATCTCCCTCACTTCCCTTCTTCATCGGCGGCGATTGGTCAGCCGTCTCCGGCCTCGCCACCTCGCCGGTCTTCAACCCGTCCACCGGCGACATCATCGCGGCGGTGCCCATGGGTGGGGCCGCCGAGGCGGAGGCTGCGGTCCAGGCCGCACACGCCGCGTTCCCGGCCTGGGCCGACACGCCGCCGAGCGAGCGCGCCCGCGTGATGTTCAGATACCGCACGCTGCTGGAGCGCGACTTCGAGGCCATCGCCCGCCTCATCTCACGCGAGCACGGCAAAACCCTGGCCGAGTCGCGGGGTGATCTGTTCCGCGGCTTCGAAGTCGTCGAGCTGGCCTGCGCGGCGCCGACGCTGCTCACCGGCGAGTTGCTGCCCAACGTCGCGCGCGGCATCGACGGCGAGCTGGCCCGTCACCCGCTCGGCGTTTGCGTGGGCATCACCCCCTTCAATTTCCCGGCAATGATTCCATTGTGGATGTTCCCGCTCGCGATCGTGTGCGGCAACACCTTCGTCCTGAAGCCGAGCGAGCGCGTGCCGCTGACCGCCATCCGCCTGGCCGAGCTCCTCGCCGAGGCCGGCCTGCCGAAGGGCGTCTTCAATCTCGTGCACGGCGGCAAGCCGGCCGTCGATGCGCTCCTCACGCACCCGCTGGTCCGGGCCGTGTCGTTCGTGGGCTCCACGCCGGTGGCCCGCGCCATCCACCAGACCGCGTCCGCCCACGGCAAGCGCGTGCAGGCCAATGGCGGCGCGAAAAATTACGTCGTCGTCATGCCCGACGCCGACCTGGGCAAGACGGTCGAGGCCGTGATGAACGCCGCCTTCGGCTGCGCCGGTGAGCGGTGCATGGCCGGTTCGAGTGTGCTCACGGTCGGTGATCGTGGCCGCGGGTTCATGCCCGAGCTCGTGAAGGCGGCCAAGTCGCTCACCGTCGGCCGCACCGATGTCGAGATGCAGCCCGGCATGGGGGCGGTCATCACCGCCGCCCACCGCGACCGCGTGCTGGGCCTCGTCAACGAGGGCGAGCGCGCCGGTGCCAAGGTCATCGCCGACGGTCGCGGCGTGAAGGTGGCGGATGCCCCCCACGGCTTTTATCTCGGCGCCACGGTCATTGAGGACGTGCACACCGAGATGAAGCTCGCGCAGGAAGAAGTCTTCGGTCCCGTGCTCAATGTGTTTCACATGGGCGGCCTGGACGAGGCCATCGCCCTCGCCAACGCCTCCAGCTACGGCAACGGCGCGGCGATCTTTACCCGCAGCGGCGGCGCCGCCCGCGAATTCAAGCAGCGCGTGCGGGCCGGCATGATCGGCATCAACGTCGGCGTGCCCGCGCCGATGGCCATGTTCCCCTTCAGCGGCTGGAACGAGTCGTTCTTCGGCGACCTGCACATGCAGGGCCGCGCCGGCGTGCTCTTCTACACGCAACCCAAGGTCACCACCTCCCGCTGGTTCAGCGAGGGCGAGGGTGACATCTGGAAGAAATAATCCCCGCGTCCAACCCTTTCCCTCTCATTTTCCACCCACTCCCCCCCATGCTCACCTTCGCTCAATTCGGTGCCGGTCGGATCGGCGCCATCCATGCCGCCAACCTCGCCGCCGCCGGCAACGCCACCCTGCGCTATGTCGTGGATGTCAACACCACGGCCGCCCGCGCCTTGGCCGACCAATACGGCGCGCGTGTCACCAACCTGGGCACGGCCCTCGGTGATCCCGAGGTGGATGCCGTTATCATCGCGTCCTCGACGGATACGCACGCCGACCTGGCCATCGCTGCGGCCCGGGCCGGCAAAGCCATCTTCTGCGAGAAGCCGATTGATCTCTCGCTCAAGCGCGTGGACGCCTGCATCGCGGCGGTGAAGAAGGCGCGCGTGCCGATGTTTGTCGGCTTCAACCGCCGCTTCGACCCAAGCTTCGCCGCCTTGCACCGGCGCATCGGCGCCGGCGACATCGGCGCGGTCGAGCAAGTGGTCGTCACCAGTCGTGACCCCGGCCTCCCGCCGCTCAGCTACCTCAAGGTCTCCGGCGGCCAGTTCCGCGACATGACCATCCATGACTTCGACATGGCGCGCTGGCTCCTCGGCGAGGAGCCGGCGGAGATCTTCGCCTACGGCAGCTGCTTGGTCGACCCTGCGGTCGCCAAGGTCGGCGACACCGACTCGGTCATGATCGTGATGAAGACCGCGACGGGAAAACTGGCCCACATCAACAACAGCCGGCGCGCCGCCTACGGTTACGACCAGCGGATCGAGGTGCACGGGGCCAAGGGCCGCCTCCTGGCCGGCAACCAGACCCCGACCACGGTCGAGCTGGCTGACGCCAACGCCGTCAGCGCCGACAAGCCCCTGCATTTCTTCCTCGAGCGCTACGCCGCCGCCTACCGCATCGAACTCGCGACTTTCGTGGACGCGGTGGTGAACCAGCGGCCCTTGCCGGTCACGGTCGAGGATGGCCGCCAAGCCATCGTGCTCGCCGAAGCCGCCGCCAAGTCCCTCCGCACCGGTCGCTCGGTCAAACTCTGACGAAGTCCCACGGTGGGGCGCTCAAGTCCCCATCGCCCAGCGCAGCAGCAGCCAGAAGACGAGGATGATGGTGCCGGAGGTCGCGCAGCAGCCGAGGAAGCCGAGCGTGTCCACACGGTCCCACCGGCAGAATTCCCACGCGGAGTCGGCGCCGAAGAGCTTCGTGTGATTGAACCGGTGCGGCGCGCGCGCCGTCTCCGTCATGGCGGACACCTCCAGCTCCGGCGTGGCGCCGACGGGCGTCTTCATCTTGCCGTAGAACTGGTCGAGGCGGGCGCGGTCTGGCGGACGGGTGAAGAGGCTGACCAAAATCAGCACGACGAAGGGGAAGAAGCCGTCGAAGAGGAATTGCGCGGTCTCGCGGCCGGCCGGCGAGAGTTTCGCCGGGTTGAGCCCGGCCCAGGAGAGAACATAACATTCGAAATTGAACCGGCCGCGTCCCTCGCGCGGGCTGGTGAGATCATCCGGGTTGGTGAGCACGACCTGCTTGAAGTAGACCGGCACAGGTTTGCCACCGGGGGTCTCGGCGGTCTGCACCAGCGTTGGGTGGCGCGCGAGGGCGGTGATATGCGAGGCGACTAGCGGCGCGACTAGGATGGCGAAGGCGGACAGGGCGACCGAAACCCACACGGCGGGCACGGTCAGGCGCCGCCAGAAGAACATCAAAATCACAGCGGCACCGAAGGGGATGTTCACCGTGAGCACGAGCTTCACCAGGGTTTCGACGTCGTTCATCGCCTCGGCCGAGATCACACCGAGCACGAGCACGGCGAAGATGGTCCAGCGCGCGACGCGCACGGAGTCGGCCTGGGTGGTGTCGGGGCGGAGGTGGCGCCAGAAGTTGCGCACGAAGAGCGAGGCGATGGCGAGGGCCTTGGCCGCGAGGGTGGACATGGTGCCGGCGAGGATGCCGGCGAGCATGAGGCCGATGAAGCCGGGGCCAAGCAGGCGGTTGGTCATGACGCCCCAGGCGGCGTCGGGATCGGCGAGGCCGTTGGGGCCAAAGAGGGCGATGGCGATCAGGCCGG
>JAHFTH010000193.1 GCA_023269445.1 Lacunisphaera sp. | reverse complement strand
TAACATCATTTTACTCTCGGGGCGCGACCCGAACCTCGTCCGTCACTTGCTGCCCGTCGTCGCCGAGTGGCAGTTCACGCCGGCGAGGAAGAACGGTCAGCCAGTGTCGGCCGACATCGTGCTGCCGATCGAGATCGTCGAGACGCCCGCGTCCTGAAATTTTATCAACTCTCACTGTCCGTGTGCTGGCGCCGAGTGCGCCAGCACATCGGCGTTGGCGACGACGCCGGAGAAACGAATGTCACTTAATCGGTGACATCGGTTTGGGCGGGAGGTCGCCGGTTATTTCTTGAGCAGCTTGAGGCCGTTCCGCACGAGGCGGGCGGTGGACTCATCGGCCGGGGTGATGTCCGGGGCCAGAATGAGCGAAGCCGAGGCCACGTGCTCCGCGTCGATCCGCACGACGGTCATTTCCAAGGCGAGGGCCAGATTCTTGGCATTCTTCATCGTTCCAAACCAGGTGAAGCCCTCGCAGCCGGAGATCTCGGTCGGGTTCTTGCGTCCGTCCGGGACGGCCGGGGCTTGCGCGAGTGCATCCTTCGCTATCTTCTCGAGTGAGTCGGCGGACTTGGCTACCAGAACTACCACCACGGCATTCCGGTTGGCGCTGAACAGGAGCAAATTTCCTTGGTCCGCGGGCTGGGTGGTCCAGTCATCCGGCAGGACGATGGCATAGGCCGGGAAACCGGTCTCCGGGAACTGCACGTCCTTGGCCGTCGCGGTGGGCGGTGCCAGCAAGGCCAGCGCGAGGGTGAGGGCAAGCAGCAGGGTTTGGCGGGTCGAGGGGGTCATGCCCTGAAGTTAATCAGCGTGCTCCCGGCAGACCAGACATTATCCATGCGCTTTGCCGCCGGTTGTCCGCAGGCTTGTCATCCTCCGGGGATTCCCATCATTTGTGCTCATGAAATTGTTCTGCGGCCACGTGATTGCCGGAGCGCGTCGCGGCCTGCGGTTCACCGGCGCAGCCGTTCTGCTCTGGGCGCTGGCCGGCGGCACGGTGGGCGCGGCGGCGGATGATGACGAAGCGGAACCGCTCGTGCAGATTCCCGACCGCGATGAGGCGCAGATCGCCCAAGCCCGCGCCCAGATCCTCGCGCGGACCACTTTGCCGGCCGAGGTGGCGGGCATCGCGACGGTGATCGACCGGGCGATCGATCCGGCGGCGCACCTGGAGGCGATGCGCCTCGTGGAACGTTTTCGCGGGCAGTCCGGCGCGCTGGCCAACGCCGCGGCGATCGCGTGGGTGCAGCACAGTCCGGAGCAGGCGCTGCTCCTCGCCGCCGAGGCCGCGAAGGCCGCGCCGGACGATGCGAATGCCCTGAACACGCTCGCGGCCTTGCTCGCGCAGGCCGGCTACGAGGGGAAGGCGATTCCCGTGCTGCGCTATCTTGCGCAGAAGGTGCCCGATGACCCGACGGTCCTCAGCAATCTCGCCGTGGCGTGGCTGAACCTCGGCGAAATCGAGGAGGCGAAAAAAATCCTGTTCCGCTGTCTCGCGCTGGCCCCCGGCCATGGCACGGCCAATCTGGCGGCGGGCATCATAGCCGAGCACGAGGGCCGGCACGCCGAGGCCGTGGCGCATTTCAAAAAAGCCGCCGCGAGCAACAGCTCGATGCAGGCGCGCCACGTCCTGAAGCAGCAGAAGCAATCCTTCCGCTCCCCGAAGGGTTTTTTCGGGATGATGCCCAAGCAGGAATATTTCAGCCCCAGCGCGTTCGCGCCCGTCAAGGCGCAGAAGAGCTTGGAGGAATACGAAATCAAGAAGGCCGAGAAGGCCGGCTATGAAGCGGAACTGCTGCGGCTGGTCACCGAGCAGGATAAGATCATCCAGCATGAGACGCTCAAGCTGATGACCGACGTATCAGGCGGGGATGTGGCCGAGGCCCGCAGCGTCTACGGGAAGCTGGATTGGACCAATCACCTCAAGGCCATGAAGGTGGAGCAACAGCTGACCCTCGCGATCAAGCGGATGGCGGAGCGGAGTCAGGCGACCCTCGAACAACTGGTGATACTCGAGGCCACTCCGCAGCTGAAATTCCGGGAGGAGGTTCCGATGTGCGAACGGCAGCGGCCGCGGGCCCGGGAAATCCTGGCCTTGAAGTCCGCCGGCTACGAGAAGGTGGTCGAGGAAACGCTCTACTTGTGGCGCGACGCCACGAACACGCAGCTCACTTATTCGCGGTTCATCCTGCCGCCGACCGCCTATCGCATCGGTTTCGCGGGGCAGGTGAGCGCCTACCTGGGTTTCGTGCACACGCTCAACTCCGGGCTGCCGCTGGTCCCCGATCCCTGCGCCGGGCAGGATCTGACCCGCGCGGCCAAGTTCGAGCTCATGCCGCCCGGGTCCGGCCCGTGCCCGTTCTCGCTCGATGTGCATGCGGTGGTCGCGACGCTGCACATGGACTGCCACAGCTTCGGTTTCGATTTCGAGGCCGGCCTGAAGTTCGGTGTCACCAAGGATTTCACCTCGGGGGAAACGACGCTGACCGCCGGCACCGGGGCCAAGATGGATCTCGGCGGCATTGGCAGCGCGGAGGTCACGGGGCAGATGGTGATGGTGTGGGACGCGGGCAACGACCTGAGCTATGTCGGGGTCGAGGCGATCGCGGCCGCCAAGATTTCCAGCGGCATTCCCGGACTCTCCGGCACGCTCGATCTCGGCTCCGATTCCGGCGCGGACTCGGAGGGCCCGAGCATCACCGCCAACGGCCCGAAACTCGTGGATGACTTGGTCAAGGTCAGCTCCGACACGAAGCTTGGCGTGACGATCGGGCCCAAGGGCTGCGACCCGACCCTGAGCGGGGAGCTTTCGGGCAAGTTGCTCGGCCAGGATATTTTCACGGCGACAATTCCGTGAGGCTGGGCGTGACGGGCAGGACCCGGTTGGAACTCACGCTGACCCCAACCCGCCCGCCCGTTTTGAAAAAAAACGGGCCGGGACCGACGTAGGAGGTTGCCCCGACAGCTTTCACGGGCATGCTGGCTTTATCGCGATGCTGTTCTTCAAGCGCATTCTTGATGTCCGCACTCACTCCTCGGGCTCGGCCAATCGGCGGGCGGCGTCACGCTTTGCCGTGAACCCGGGGTTTCCCGTCGTGGCAGTGCTGAACATCGCGGGCCGCGACGAGTTCGGCCGGTCGCTCAGCAAGTCGAAGCGCGGCACGGGTTGGGACTCGCCCGTGCAGCTGATCAATCTCTCCACGACCGGGGCCCGTCTGCAGGTGCCGCTGGCGGTCAAGGCGCAGCGCGATGACTTCTGCCGGCTGCAGCTCGACGTGCAGGGCTACCAGCTCGTCGTCCCCGCCCGCATCGCGCACGTCGCGGAGGAGAGCGGGCATCATGTGTTCGGGTTGGTGCTGGATCTGGGCGCCGCCAACACGTCGGCCGGCTACCGCCAGTTGATCGACTTGGTGGCGCTGGGTTCTTCGCTGATCCTGACGAAGTCCCCGCAGTTGGATGGGACCGGCTACAATCTCGAGGAATATACCGGCGAACCCGCCTCGCGCCTGAGCCTCTGGCGCAGCCTCGCCAGCGGCGAAGTGATTGCCTTCGAGTTCCAGCTCAAGGATTGTCTCGTGCGCGGGCACGACGGCAGCACGAGTGTGGAGTGTTTCACCGGGACCAGCGCCAAGACCGCGCAGCCGGCGACTCCCGGGCAAGGCGAGGAGATCAAGCGGTTGTTCCAATGGGTTGTGCTCAATCTCGCCCCGGCCGTGCCGGCGGATGTGCAGGAGTTCCTGCGGCAGCACGCAGTCTGAGATCAATGTCGGCGCTGGGGTCCGGACTGAAACTGTGACCGGCTAAACCAAGCCGGTGCTGCCCAGTAACAGTGACCGGGTTTGCGGCGGAGAGGGAGGTTTGTCATCTATTATATGACAAACCTGCAGAGAGCGGAAGGAGATGATGTCTCGCGCACCCGCCTTCGCTGAAGTTCCGGCGAGGCGAGAAGACGTAAAGCCGCGAAGGAGTGGGGCGAAGCTGCGGCAAGCCATTCGGCACGCTAGGGCGGGAAGCGGGGTTGCTCTGCTTGGCCGGACCGTGGGCCGGGGTGGCTGGTAACGTAATACGTTACCAGAGGTCGGGCGGGAAAGGGGTGACGTATTATGTTACAAACCGGACAAGCCGGGCCGGTCGGCTCGGGCAGGCGTCAGGCGTGATGGCCTCGGCTCGGCTTCCCCCTTGTGTGCTGGAAGCAGAAGCGGCTTGATATGGAAGCAAAACGGGCTCTTTGTGGAAGCATGAAAACTACAATTGACCTTCCGGAAGAGGCGTTGGCGGAAGCCATGAAGCATACCAAGGCCAAGACCAAGACCGAGGCGGTGAGTCTGGCCGTGGCCGACTTCAACCGGCGCCACCGGATGGCGGCACTGACCCGCCATTTCGGCACCTTCAAGGACTTCATGACGCAGGCAGATCTTAAGCGAATGCGCGAGTCGGGCCGGCACACCATATGATTCTCATCGATACCAGCTGCTGGATCGAGGCCCTGCGGGAACGGGGTAACGCCGAGGTTCGCCGCCGTCTGCATGAGCATGTGCATGGCGGTCGGGCTTGTTGGGCTCCAGTTGTCCGGTTGGAGCTATGGAACGGGGCGCGCGGTGACCGGGAGAAAAAGATACTGCGTGAATTTGAGCAGGTGTTGACGGAATTGGAAATGACAGCGGAGGTGTGGGATCTCGCGTGTGATCTTGCCCGCCGCGCCAGAATGGCCGGCCTGACACTGCCGGTCCCTGACATCCTAATTGCCGCCTGTGCCCGCCATCATGGCGTCGAGATCGAATCGACGGATGCGCACTTCGCCGAACTGGCGAAACTGTAGGCGGCCGACATCTGCGAACAAAGTCAGCGGGGCGAAACTGCGGCCTAGGGTTGCCCGGATGGGACGGACCGTGGGTCGGGGTGGCTGGTAACGTAATACGTTACCGTGGGCCGGGCGGGAAAGGGGTAACGTATTACATTACAAACCGGACAAGCCGGGCCGATCGGCTCGGGCAGGCGTGACGGCCTTGGTTCGGCCTGCAAAATGGCTTGTAACTAGAGAAGGGCAGAAATATTCACACTTGAGCCCCACACCCCGTGCCAGTTTGGCTTAAAGACATACTATTCAACGCACCAAAACACGTCTGGAAGACGTTAGAACGCGTTTTGATAGCTATGTTTACGACAAGGGCGACAGTGCCTTTGGGACTGATGGTCGTATTGGTTGTGATAGTTACGCGATTGGAGTCCAAAGACCTGAAAGATCTTTTGCATGAAATCATTAACGCCACTTGGTTTAATGTTCTCGGCTGGCTATTGTTCGCTTTAACGCTAGCTGTAGGTGTTGTGGCCTTCAACTGGAGAGAAAAAATCTTCCAAAGAGAACTTGATCGCATTCAAGAAGTCAAAAATCGTGTCGTTAGTGGTCAGTTGGAGATAAAGTTTCCAAAAAAAGATAATAAATCATGAACTCATTCACCCTAGTCTCACTTGTGCTACTGGTGTGGGTTTCACTCTACGCCATTTATTTTAATTTCATTCGTCCGGTGGCTTTAACGAGGTTTCAGTTTTTCGTTAATGAAGTGTCCGATGAGTTAGATATTCTGTTGCTGCAGTCCAAGGCGCATCCGGATGATGAAGCTATACAAATCATCCGAGGCAGGATTCAGAAGGCACGTTGGTTGATTCCAGAGATCGATGTTGCGACTATTCTACTCGCCGGGTCGAACGGTGAATTGATGCCTAAAGCCAAGATGGAAGAAGAAGAAGGGGCGATTAACTCTTCAGCAGAAGAAATAAAGACGCTCAGCCATAAACTCGATTTGGCTGCTGTCGGGGCTTTTGCTACTAACTCACCGTTTCTGATCGGAGTGTTGGTTGTCGCTATCTTTGGGATCGCGATGTTTTCAGTATTTGCTCAAGGAGTTCAGGCTAGACTTACGAAATATTCGTGGAGCGCTATTTACTCGCAGTCACAACACAGAAAACCCGTCGCGGCTATCGCATAGGCCTGTTAATTGAGAGCCGTAGTGCAGCCGAATTAAGTAGGTTTATTGAGTGCGCTGCTCTCACCATCCGTAGCTGCGCTTGATGCGGAGTTCTTCGTAGAGGTCATCCGGCAGTTCTTGGAGGAAGCGTGACTGGGTGAGCATCATGCCGCCGGGGCCGGCGCGGGTGGCTACTCGGGGGTAGCTGATGTAGAGCTCGTTCTTGGCGCGGGTGACGGCGACGTAGAACAGCCGGCGCTCTTCCTCGACGTCGCCGGCTTCGATCGAGCGTCTCGTGGGGAACTGGCCGTCGGCGCAGCCGATCACGAACACGACGTCATACTCGAGGCCCTTGGCTTGGTGGACGGTCGTGAGCTTGATGCACTCGGTGTTGGGATCGACCTCGCGCTCGCTCGTCTCGCCGTTGAGGAGCACGATCTGCGCGAGGAGGTCCTGCATCTCCTCG
>JAHFTH010000017.1 GCA_023269445.1 Lacunisphaera sp. | reverse complement strand
AGAGGATTATTTTTCCAGTCGGATTCGGCGGGGCCGGCGATGACGTTGTCGTAGTCACCGCACTTGAACGTGCGCCGGGCGGTGTAGCGGTTGGCCTCGAGCCAGTCGGCAAAGGCGGTGCGATTGCGCGCCTGGAGCTCGATAAAAATCAGCGCGCGTGATTCGCGGATGATGCGCTGCGCACCGGCGAGCACCTCGAGTTCCATGCCTTCGACGTCGATTTTTATGAAGTCCGCGCGGGAGAGCATGGCGTCGAGGGGCTGGACTGGCACTTTTTCCGCGTGGCCGTCGGCCACCGGGACGAGGCCGTTGTTGAGGTCATCGTGGCGATTGAAGAAAAGTTCGCCCCGTGCCGCGCCAATACCGCACTTGTGAATCGTCGCCGCGGTGGCGGCGGTCGGGTTCTGGGCGAAGTTCTCCGTGAGCGCGGTCACGCAGGCCGGGTTGGGCTCAAACAGGTGCAGCTCCTGCGGCTGGAAGGCGCGCAGAAAATAGATGGCGTGGTTGCCGAGGTTGGCACCGATGTCGGCGATGACGGCACCACGCGGGACCAGCGGCGCCAAGGCCGCGAGTTCCTCGGCTTCGTAGAACGAGCCGGTCAGGTGTTGGAAATCCACCGAGACGGAGCGGCCGGTGAGGGCGAATTTCGCCGTGACGTCGCTGAGGCGCACGTCCACTACGCGCTGGTTGGTCAGCAAGCGGAAGGCGCAGGCGCGGCCGAGCGCAGCGGTGGTGTTGCCCGCTTCGAGCGAATGGGCGGTGCCGTAGGCCAGCATGGCGTCCAGCGCCCGGCCGGCGGAAAGGTGGATCATGCCGAGTTGCACGTAGAGCCCGGTCAGGCCCGGGTGCAGGGTGAGGCATTCGCGCAGGGTCGCGACGGCGTCGTCAGTGTGGCCGGCGATCCATTGCAATTGGGCGAGATAGGCCTGGAGCTGCGCGGTGGCATCTTCCCGCGTGGCGAGGTGGGCCACGATCTGCGCGGCGAGCGGGTTCTGGCCGTGGGCGCTGAGGAGCTGGGCGAGCTTGAGCTGTTCGGCCGGCGGCTCCCCGGGCCATTGGGCGGCCAGTTCGAGCGCGGCCCGATGATCGTCGGCGGCGAAGGCAGCCGTGATTTCCTCGCGTAAGCTGACGGTGGCGACGGGCATCGTTCAGGCGTGGGGTTTTTGCAGGACCGCGAGCAGGCCGTTGAAGCGGAAGAGGGTCTTGTCGGGGTGCATCTTCTCCAGCTCGGCCTGCATCTTTTCGGGAATGTCGATGGGGAAGGTGCCGTCGCAGACCTTGACGGTCAGCGGGCTCTGCTGGAAATAATTGACGTAGTCCTCGGCGAAGAGCCGGTTGATGTGCGGCGCGTGGTAGACGTAGTAGACCATCTCCTCGGCGGTGGCGGCGTCGGTGTGGTTCAGTAGGTATTGGTAGAGACCGGACGGGCCGGCGAGGAGGTGGCCCCAGGGTGGAATCGGGCTGTTGCCGAACACGAAGGTGCGGCCGGTGCGGTCGGTGATGTTGGGCAGGTGGTGGCCGTCGTGGGCTGACCAGATGGGCGAGAACATGGTGAAGAGCTGGCCGCCGGGCTTGAGCAGGCGGGCGATACGGTCGAGCGCCTTGGGCAGGCGGCTGACGTGCTCGAAGCAGGCGATGGAGAAGGCGACGTCGAACTGGCCGGCGAGAGTGTCAGGCGCATCCTCGATCGCGCCGTCGAGCAGCACGTAATCCTGGTCAAGCAGGTCGGGGGTGGCGGCGGTGAGCTTCGCGTCGGCCTGTTGCTGCAGCGGGCTGTCGGTGAGTTTCTCGACCTGGTCCACGGTGCGCCAGTAGGAGAGCTCCTCGACGGCGGTCCACTGGGCGACGCCGAGATTATTTTTCACGAATTCGGCGGGCAGGCTGCCGCCGACCTCGAGCACGCGTTTGCCGCGGAGGCCGACCAGCTGGTCGGCCTGCACGCAGTAGGGCACGTGGTAGGAAAGACCGAAGCGCTGTCGCAGGTAGGCAGTCTCGGCGGCGGTGGGGGCGAAGGTGGCGCTGGTGCGCAGCGGGGCGGTGAGGATGTCGGTGCTCATAAGGGAGGAGGTTAGGCGGCGCGGGTCGCGCGGGCGGACAGCCAGCGCAGGTAGGGCTGGAGGAGGCGCTCGTTGGCGCAGTTGATTTCGAAGTGGAGGAAGTGCCCCGATCCGATTGTCTCACGGATGAATTCGCGGTAGAGGGCGTGGAACTGGCGGCGGCGTTCGGCGTCGGCGGCATCATCAGCCGGCTCGCCCGCCCAGGCGCACCACTCGGAGTGCGCCGCGCGGAGAAACCAGTTGACGGTCGGTTCCTGCCGGAAGGCGGTCTTCCAGTTTGGATATTTCAGCAGGTCGATGCCAAAGGCTTCGAACGACAGCGGCACGAGATTCGCCGCGTAGAGACGGCGGCAGGCCTCGGCGGATGCCGGCGAACATTCCCAGGCGTGCTTGTGTTCCGCTCCGGCGCGCGCGCCGACGTAGTGACGCCAGAGATATTGTTCGGCGTAAACGGCGAAATGCAGCGCCTGGTCCTCGACGCTCCATTTGCTGGCTTCGTCCACCGCTACCAGCGGCACAGAGAACAGCCTCCGCAGGTCTGCGGTGCGGCCGAAATAGGCGAAGTCCTGCACGAAATGCAGCATGGACGAGCGGTCCGGGCTCATCACGTCGGTTGTGATTATGCGGGCCTCGCCGATGCGCCAGCCGGCGTCTCCACCGGCACCGAGCCTGCGGGCGGCCTCAAGAAAACCACTGCCCGTCACGAGCAGGTCGGTGCGGAGCTTGAGTGTCCATGGACGCGTGGCGGCATCGAGGCCGACGCGCGTGCTGACGATCTGGCGGTTGAGATTCCGGGTTGGGGCGGCGGCCCAGGTGAAGCCGGGGCGGCTGGCGACTTGAGTGAATTCGATCGGGCCCGGATCGTTGTTGAGCAGCAGGATCCTAGTCACGCAACGGTGGGCCAGCTCGGACAACTCCGCTCCCGCCCAGACGGCCAAGATGACTTCCGCACCGGGCAGATGGCGGTGGAGCGAGGCGAGAGTCGCATCCGTGTGCTGACTGTAGGGGCCCTGCACGACCACCGAGATGTCCGCGGCCGTGATCATGCGGCGTGGGCGGGCGAACCCGCGGTGTGCCGCCGGAAGCAGGCGGTCTGCTGGAAGCGTTCGTAGTCCTCGGGCGTGCCGAGTCCGTGCATGCCGGCGCCTTCCGCGCCGATACGGTGGGTGGCGATGCGGGCGCCCTGTTCAATCAGGAAATTGTAGGTCGGCGCGATGTAGAATTCGCCGTTCACCCGCCGGTCGTGCGCGATCATCAGCTCAGCGGCGTGCACAAAGTCGGCACCGCGGCGGAAATTGTAGATGCCCACGGTGGCTTCGTCGCTGATGACCTTCTTTTCCACTACCTCACAAATCGTGCCCGAGGCGTCGCGGCGGATGTAGGACCACTTCGGGTTTTGCGCCGGGAAGGTCATGATCAATCCGTCAACGCCCGGTGCGTCGGTCGAGGTGAGATAGTCGTCGATCGCGAGGTTCACAAACTGGTCGCTGTTGGCGATCATCAACGCATCCTCGGTGGCGATCAACTGGCGGGCGAGCAGCACGGTGCAGGCGGCACCTTCGGTAACCTCGCGCACGGTGACGATCTCGCAGCCCGGCGCCAGTGCGCGCAGGGTCACCGCAACCTCAGGATAGGCTTGGAGATGGGTTTCAAGGCAGATGAAAATGAAACGGTGCGGCCGGGCCGGACGCACATTGTCAATCACCCACTGAATCATCGGGCGGCCGCCGAGTAGAATCAGTGGCTTCGGGCGGGTGAAGCCGGCGATGGCGAACCGAGAGCCGCGTCCGGCCATGGGAATGACAATATTAAGCATGCGAGGGAACGGGATATTTGTCGCCGGCGACGCTCGGCAGTTTGACCACAGCGGTGCAGGTGTCGGTGAGGGCGCGGAAGTCGGTCGCGCAACCCGGGGGCACGCAGACGATCGTGCCGGTCTCGTAGCGGACGCCGTTCATCTCGACGCAGCCCGCAGTGACGACGGTATACTCAGTTGCGATGCGGTGAACGTGGCGCGGCTCGGTGTCGCCGGCGCGGTAGTATTTCACGGCCATTTCAGCGAATGGCGAGGCGGCGAGCGTCGGCGTGAAGGCACCGACGAACCAACCGCCGCGCATCGTGGCAAGCGGGGTTGTGGTGATCTGCGGCAGGGCGGAGGTCGCGTTCATGCGCATTCGCGACGGCGGGCGAGCAAGTGCTCCTCGTGCACGTGGACATCGTGCGGGGTTTTAAGCGAGTGGTAGGCGCCCTTTGGAATAGGGTGACAGCCGACGCGCCCGTGAAGCAGGATCAGTTCGTTGTAGGCCGGGGCGATGAAGAACTGCCCGTCGACGCGTGCGTCTTTGGCGAGCATCGCTGAGGCGCTGGTGATGAAATCCTCGCCGCGGGCGAACCAGGAGAAACCGGTGGTGGCCAAGTTACTGATCGGCCGCTTTTCGGCGAACTCCACCGCGTGGCCGGACTCGTCCAGTCGGACGAACGACCATCGAGGATGCACGTCGCGAAACGCCGTCACGCCGCCGTCGAGGCCGCGGGCTGCGAAATCGTCGAGAATTGCGCCAAGCGGATAGTCTATGACGATGTCGCCGTTGACGATGAGGAGCGGCTGGTCGCGCGCGATATGCTGGATGGCGAGCAAGGCGGTGCAGGCGGCACCGCCAGTGTCGCCGTTGACCTCGACCACGACGGTAGACGGACGGAGCAATTGGAGGATGCGACCGGTGTGAAAGCGGCGGTTTTCGTCGCGCCGCACGAGGCAGACGACGCGCGTGTCGGGGCCGTCGAGGGCCGACAGACCTTCGAGCACGTGCTGAGCGAGCGGGGTGCCGGCAATCTCGACCAGGTTTTTCGGATACTGGAAACCGGCCTCCTGAAACGCGTCGCTCTTGCCGGCCATAAGCGTGAGGATGGTCAGCATGGCGAGAGGGTGCACACGGCGAGGTGCTTTTGCAGGTTGGGCCAGGTGACGTCGGCGATGCCGCCGACGACCATGACGTGGGCGCCGGCGACCTCGGCGGCGGTGATGCCGTGGTGATTGTCCTCCACGACGAGACATTCCTCAGGTGCGACACCGAGCCGAGCGGCGGCGGTCAAATACATCTCCGGGTCGGGCTTTGGCCTACGCACGTCTTGATTGGAGACGATGGTGTCGAAATAGGAAAGCAGCCGAGCCTTGCCGAGCATGGTTTCGATACTTGAGCGCACGGAGTTGGAGGCGACACCGAGCAGCAAGCCGGCGGATTTGATCTGGGCTAGCGTGTATTCGTGCTGGAAAAGCGGACGGCAGCGGGTGGTTGCGAGCTCAAGGGTGTATTGCTGCTTAAGCTCGTTGATCAGACTGTGCAGGCCCGCCGGCAAGCCCTGCTCTCGCGTGAGCATCTCGAGTTTCTTGCGCGTCGGCAGGCCGTCGAAGGTGATGAGGTGATCGTAACGGCTGATCGTGAAACCGAAGAGGGCGAGGGCGCGATTGAGCGCCTCGTAGTGCCACTCCTTCGCGTCGATCAGGACGCCGTCCATGTCGAAGATGACTGCCTTGATCATGGCGTGGAGAAAAAGTTTCTGGCCTCGGCCGGCCGGTCAGTGCACAGGAGAAGTTCGTGCGAACCTGTCAGACCGGTGGCCTGCAGGCGGTCCCACAGCGGCTGCGGATTGCGACCGTGCAACTCGGAGGAGACCACGCAGACCCGGCGGCCAGCATCGAGGTGACGGAGCAGCGCCTCGCGCGTGATCCAGCAATCGTCCCCGAACGCGTCCGCCCAGATACCGGCCGCTTGGTCCGCGAACAGAGGTTCCGGTTCGCAGTCGCTTTGTCGCGTGAATACCGGCAATCCCGCAGATAGATACCGACGCGTTTCCGGTGCCGACATGTCGAAGCAGAAAAAATCCCGGGGCGAAAATTCAGCCAACAGCGATGCCAGCAGCGGCACCAGGCCGTCAGCCTTGATGTTTAGCGCCAGTGGTGTGCCGGCCGCGTGAGCGGCGTGGAGCGCCAAGCAGTCACGTGCAGGCAGGGCGCTGGGCTCGGCCGGGTTGTGCGCTATGACGAGCATGCCGTTGCGGTCGCGCACGTCGGTTTCCGTGCCAAAGCCGGCCGCGAAAGACCTCGCGAAGGCCACCGCGCAGTTTTTCTCTCCGGGTGCCTGCCAGTATCCACGATGACTGAGAATCTTCATGAGTCTCGGATTGCCGGCCGCGCTCAGGCGGCGATGAAGGGTTGTCGCCAGACGGGGACGATGTCGCCGTAGCACTCGTGCCAGGCGGTGCGGATGCGGGAGCCGTCCTTGCGGAGCGTGTCGAAGAGTATCTCGGTGCGTTTCACCGGCGCACCGGCGCGATCGAGCGCCCATTTGAGGTAACTCTCGGGGTGGTAGATGCCGCCCTCGGCGATATAAGTGTCGAGCAGGTCGCCGCTCTTGTCGTGGTAGGCGTCCATCCATTTCGAACTGCCGAAGGCGAAGCGGTCCTGATAACCCCAGTAATTGCAGAAGGTCGGGACGTAGACGGCGTCGGGGTCGAGCGCGGTGAGATCCTCGATGTCGGAGAAGAACTGCGTGTCGGGGCGCAGGCGGATGACCCAGTCGTATTTGGTGCCACGCTCGGCTTCCATCTGCTTCTTCAGTTTGTTCGACTGCGCCATGCTCCAGAACATGCGGAGGACCGGCTGGACGCCGATGACGCCGCGGCCGGTGCGGTGGATGTAGTTCTTCTCGTCGAAGTCGGGCTGCTTTTCGACGACGGCACGGGTGGGCTCGAAGAGCTCGAGCTTCCACGCGTCTTCGTCGTCGGCGATGTGAGCGATGATGTCGTGATCCCCGATGCGGGACAGGACGTGCTTCTGGATGGAGGCGAGGCAGACTTCGGCGCTGCGCATCTGACCGGAGAGGAGGACGGCGGTTTTCATGGCGGAGGGGAGGGCGCTCAGCTGTTGACGAGTTCGTTGATGACGTTCTGGAATTTCTTCATGCCGTCGCCCTGGCGGTTGTAGTCCTTGTCCATGACGGCGGCGGAGTAGGCGGCGAGTTTGCCGGTGGTGCGGAGGGTGTGGAGGGGCGTGCCCTCGATCTCGGCGGTGCCGGATTCCTGGATGGAGTCGAAGGGGAGCGAGGCGATGAAGCGCTTGGTGTCCTGCATCTGCTCCTTGGTCTCGCCGGGGAGGCCGTAGGTGAAGGTGCCGTGCACGGTCATGCCGAGGCGCTTGACCTCGTAGACGGTCGCCTTGGCCTCCTCAAGGTCGAGGCCCTTGTTGACGATCTTGTCCACGACGAACTGGTTGCCGGACTCGAAGCCGAGTTTCACGCCGAAGCAGCCGGAGTCGCGCATGAGCTGCCAGGTTTCTTTCTTGATCGTGTCGGCGCGGCACATGGCGGACCACGGCAGCTTTATCTTCTGCATCACCTCGCACATCTTCGTGACGTGGGCGTTGCCGAGGTTGAAGGTGTCGTCGTCGAAGTAGATGGACTTGAAATGGAAGCGGCCGACGATGTCCTTGATGAACGCCTCCATGTAGTCAGGCGTGTAGTGGCGGACGGTGCGGCGGTGGGACCCGTCGGGGTCGTTGCCGGTCATGGTGGCGGGCCAGACGCAGAAGATGCACTTGAAGGGACAGCCGCGGCTGGACCAGACGTGGGCGTGCGGGAAATGCTGGCCGATGGGATTGGCGTCCCAGTAGCGGCGGGCGATGGTCTCGTCGTAGTAAGGGAACGGCGAGGCGTTCATCTCGGCGAGGGAAAGTAGGTCGTGCTCGAGGACGCCGGTGGCGCCGTGGACGACCTTGACGGCGTTCTTCTCATATTCGCCCTTGATGCAGGCGACGACGGGGAGGGTCTTGAGGATCTCGGCCGACTTGATGGTGGTGATCGGGCCGCAGATGACGATCTTCGCGGCGGGCAGGTGCTGGTGGATGCTGGCGATGACCTTGACGTCGTGCTCCCAGCTTGGCGTGGCGCTCTCGATGAAGATGAAATCGGGTTTTTCCTGGAGCAGGTAGTTCAGGTAGCTCTGGTAGCTCTCGCGCATCGCGATGGAGTCGCGCAGGCGCACGCGGGCGCCGGTGGCCTTGGCCACGTAGGTCGTGGCGTAGCCCATGAAGAACGGGTAGGGCAGGTATTCGCCGTAGAGAAAATGATCCGGCTGGCAGCGCGTGTAGGAAGTGAAGGGCCAGCGGGAACCGGCGCGCACGCCAGCCCGCAGGGCCTTGTTGCCCGCATCAACCTCCCACCAAGGGGGGTTGCTAAAGAGGATTTTCATTAAGGGTAGGTGTCTGGACTGCGGCAGACACGACACCCATCGGCCCGGCGGGACCGGACTTGAGATTTTTTCCGCAGAAGCGGGAAACGCAAAAGCCCCCCGGTGAGCCGGGAGGTTTTTGACGGATAGAACTGACCCCGCCAAGAGGCGGCACAATCTGCGGCCGGCCCTGATCCGCCCAAGCCCGGCCGCCCTTGCGGGCGACCGGGGTGGTTGGGCGAATCAGAACGCAACCACTGTCTGGAGACCAATTACTGGAGCAAACGCAGAGCGGTCTGTGAGCTCTGGTTGGCCTGCGCGAGCATCGCGGTGCCGGACTGGACCAGGATGTTCCAACGCGCGAGCTGCGTGCTCTCCGCCGCCACGTCCACATCGGAGATGCGGCTGTTAGCGGCCTCGAGGTTGGCCTTGTTGACCGTGATGACCTCGGAGGCGAAGCCCAGGCGGCTCTGCTCGGCACCGTTGTTGGCGCGCATCGTCGCGACGTTACCGATCGCGGTGGTGATGGCGGACAGGGCGATGCCGCTGAGGGCCGTGATGGTCGTGGCCGTGAGGGCACCGACGCCGGACGAGGAGTCCGACAACTGCTTGGCCCCGAGGGTGACGGTCTGAGTGCCATCTTCGGAGACCTGCACGGACAGGGAGGACGAGCCGAACAGTGAGACGCCGTTGAACGTTTCCGTAGTGAGCGAGGTCAGCTCGCTCTGGAGTTGAACGAACTCGGCGTCGTAGTTGGACTTGTCGGTGCTGTTCTTGGTCGGATCGGCGTAGAGGGTCTTGAGCTCGCTGACGCGCTCAAGCACCTTGCCGGCCACCTTGAGCACACCGTCCTGAGACTGCAGCAAGGAGACCGAGTTGCCGATGTTCGCAGCGGCGGCGCCGGAGCGCTTGGCCGCAGCGGACAGTTTCATCGAGACGGCGAGGCCGCCCGCGTCGTCCGATGGGTTGACGATTCTCGAACCGCTGGAGAGCCGGTTGAGGCTCTTCTGCAGCATACCGTTCGAGGCAGACAGGTTGTTTGAAGCAACTGTCGCCGAGTAGTTAGTATTAATCACGACTGCCATGGTATTATCTATCCTTGATTTACGCGACCTTCCGTCGTCGCCACGGATCCGGATTGGCAGCGCCGGATCACGCTGTTCGAGGCGGAAGCCTCAAAGGGGCGGCGCGCCGCAAAACGCGCCGAAGGGGAAAAGAACATATAGACAACCGCACTTTACTACGCGCGGGGCCGGCAATCACTCCGGCCCCGACGCGGGGTGGGCGAACCGATTTACTGGAGCAGTTTGAGCGCGACCTGCGCACTCTGGTTGGCTTGGGAGAGCATGGCCGTGCCGGACTGGACCAGAATGTTCCAGCGGGCGAGCTGCGTGCTTTCCGCCGCGACATCCACGTCGATGATCCGGCTGTTGGCGGATTCGAGGTTGGCCTTGTTGACCGTGATGACCTCGGAGGCGAAGCCCAGGCGGCTCTGCTCGGCACCGTTGTTGGCGCGCATCGTCGCGACGTTACCGATCGCGGTGGTGATGGCGGTCAGCGAGATGCCGGTGAGGCTCGTGATGGTCGTGGCCGTGAGCGTGCCGACGCCGGAGGAGGAATCCGCCAACGGCTTGGCGCTCACGGTCACGGTCGAGGAGCCGTCCTCGGAGACCTGGACGGACAGACTGCCGCTGCCGAAGAGCGAGACACCGTTGAATGTCTCGGTGGTGAGCGCACTCAGCTCGCTCTGGAGCTGGGTGAACTCGGCGTCGTAGTTGGCCTTGTCGGTGGTGTTCTTGGTGGGATCGGCGTAGAGGGTCTTGAGCTCGCCGATGCGCTCAAGGACCTTGCCCGAGACCTTGAGCACGCCGTCCTGGGACTGCAGGAAGGAGACGGAGTTGCCGATGTTGTTGGCAGCGGCGCCGGAGCGCTTGGCTGCGGCGGACAGCTTCATCGAGACGGCTAGGCCGCCGGCGTCGTCCGCGGGGTTGACGATTCTCGAGCCGCTGGAGAGCCGGTTCATGCTCCGCTGGAGCATGTCGTTCGAAGTGGCGAGGTTGTTCGACGCGACGGTCGCGGCGAAGTTGGTGTTGATTACAACAGACATGGTATCTTCCTTGATTTTAAACTGCGACGTCCGTGTCGCATTCGGCCCGGGGAGAAGCGGTCCCTGGGCGGTCCGGCCTTGGTTCTGATTCGCGGCAGTCCAGATAACGGCGCGGGGGTGGGAAATATTTAGCGCGAAGGTGCGGATATTTATTTGTGGCGCGCCGCCGGCCGGCCGGAACCGCGTGTTTTCCCTCGGTGGCCGGAGTCGGCGCCGGATCTAAAAAAACTTTTTTGCCGGTTAAATTTATTCCCGGGCCTGCCGATGAAGGGGTGGGGCAGTGTCCCCTACCCACCATGGCAGGCATACAACTCTCAGGACTCGCCTCCGGCTTCGATTGGAAGTCACTCGTTGACCAATTGATGTCGCTGGAGCGCGCCCCGATCACCCGGATCCAGCAGGAGCAGGCGACCAACACGCAGCGTTCCACCGCTCTGAAGGATCTCGGCACGAAGCTCGCGGCGCTCCAGACAGCCTCGACCAATCTCAAGGACCAGACGTTGTTCTCGGGTCGCACGACGACCTCCGCCACGGCGAGTTCGACCTGGAAGCTGGCCTCCACCTCCGGCACGGCGACCGGCAGCTACGCGATCAATGTGAGCCAGCTCGCTACCAAGGCCCGGCGCGACGGCGTGGCCGACATCACCGGCGGTATCAGCGCCACCAACAGTGTCACCGGCGTGACGCTGGCCACCATGCGCACGGCCGGGATAGTCACGGCCGGCAAGTTCACCGTCAACGGCCAGCAAATCACGGTCGCGACCACCGATTCCCTGCAGGATGTCTTCACCGCCATTGCCACCGCGACCGGCGGCGATGTGACTGCTGCCTACAGCGCCGCTACCGACAAAGTCACGCTCACCAGCGGCACCAGCGCGACGATCACGCTCGGCGCAGCCAACGACACGAGTAATTTCCTGCAGGTCCTGAAGCTGACGAATACCGGCACCGGCCCACGCACCAGCTCAGCCAAGCTTGGCGCCGCGCGCACCAACAGCACTTTCGCCACCGCCGGGCTGAACGCCGCCATCACGGCAGTCGACGGCACCGGTGCCGGCACGTTCACCATCAACGGCACGGCCATCGCCTACAACGTCAACACCGACTCGATGAGCACCGTGCTCCAGCGCATCAACACTTCGGGTGCGGGCGTCACCGCCACCTATGATGCTGTTAACGACCGGGTCGCCCTGGCCAACAATACAACCGGCGATCTCGGCATGACGCTCAGTGAGACGGCGGGCGGGCTCCTCGGCGCCTTTGGCCTGACCAGCGGTTATACCGCCGTGGCCGGCAAGAATGCCGAATTCTCTCTCGACGGCGGGCCCACGCTCATCAGCACCAGCAACACCCTCGACGGCACGGCGCACGGCATCACCGGTCTGTCCGTCACGGTGGACAGCGCGACCACGCAGACCGTCGTCG
The DNA here is from genome assembly GCA_023269445.1 of Lacunisphaera sp. GTDB lineage: Bacteria > Verrucomicrobiota > Verrucomicrobiia > Opitutales > Opitutaceae > Lacunisphaera. The sequence goes on along the minus strand of JAHFTH010000017.1, from coordinate 10,783 downwards.
TCGCCGCCGACACCGACAAGATGCGCGGGAAGATCGATGAGTTCATCACGGCCTACAACGCCGTGGAAACCTACATCGACGAGAAGAGCAAAACCACCTCGGTTAACAACAAGGTCACGACCTCCGTGCTCACCAGCAACCGGGAGGTGCAGGAGTGGGCGCGGCAGTTGCGCTCGCTCGCCTTCCAGTCCGTCTCGGGCCTAAGCGGCACGATCGACCGGTTGGACGACCTCGGTCTCGACCTCGATCGCGAGGGACAGATGTCGCTCAAGGATTCCGTCAAGCTGGACGCCGCGCTGGCGGACCACCCGACGGACGTCGAGGCATTCTTCAACACTACCAGCACGGGATTTGCCGCCAAGTTCGACACATTGCTCGATGCGATGATCGATGCGGACACCGGCATCCAGGAGCGCTTCACCGCGACCAACAGCTCGCTCGACCGGCAGATTGCCGACATGGAGCGCCGACTTACGCAGCAGCGCGAGCTCCTGACCAGCAGTTTCATCGCCATGGAATCGGCCCAGTCCCAGCTCCAGTCGCAAAGCGCGGCTCTCACTAGCGCCTTCAGCACGACCTCCAGCTAATGATGAAAAATATTCCGACCCTGCTCGCCACCGTCACGCTGGCCACGCTCGCCGGCTGCGCTTCACTGCCGGCGTGGCTCGAGGGGGAGCAGAATCACCCGCTCTTCACCCCGGTGAACTACCGGGGCGATGCGCAACTGTCCGCCGACATCCAGCGTGTGGCCTTTTTGCCGATCCACGGTGGCGACATCGCCTCGCCGGAAGCCACCACGGTGATGGACACCGTGCTACTCACGGCCCTGCAACGTCAGGTGCGCTTCGAGGTGGTAGTGGTTTCGCGCGAGGACTGCCAGCGCCTGTTTGGGGCCGGCGATTACGCTTCCACCGCCGCGTTGCCCCACGGCTTTCTGGAAAAAATCGCGGAGAAATATGCGGTGGACGCCGTGCTGTTCACCGACCTCACGGTCTATCGCGCCTACCGGCCGCTGTCCCTCGGGCTGCGGTCCAAGTTGGCCACGATCCGGGATGTCCGCCTGGTCTGGGCCTTTGACGAGGTGTTCTCGGCGGAGGACGCCAAAATGGTCAACAGCGTGCGCCGCTACTATCGCGAGGGCGACCGGTCGGCCCCGGTCGACCCGACCCCGGCGGTGCTCCAGAGTCCGACACGTTTTGGCGCGGTGGCCGCGGACGTCATGTTCCACACCCTGCCGGCCCGTTGAGCCTGTTCCCTTTATATGCCCTTTACTCTTTTCACGCTCAAGTCCGCCCCGGGGACGACGATTAGAATCTTAGCAATTAACGGCGTTCCCTGTAACAACAGTCAGAGGCTGACCGTGCTTCTCAACGAAAGCCCATGATTAATCCTACGTCTTCATCCGACCGAGTGCTGCGCCCTGATGGGGTGGTATTCCACAATAAAACGCCTGCACCTGACGGTGCCGGGGCCGACCGTTTCTCCCCGGAGAACACGGCTGCCCTCAAAGCCGCCTTGGCGAGCCAGCCCGAGATCCGTCCCGAGGTTGTCGCCCGGGCCCGGCTGCTCGCAGCCGATCCCACCTATCCTTCGCCGGCGGTGCTCCGCCAGGTGGGCAAGGTGATCCTCAATTCACCCGATCCCGCCGACCAGGCGGACTGAGCCTGCCTAGGCCATGTATGCCCAGGATTACGCACGGGCCTACCGGGCTAATTCGGTCCTGACCGCCAGCCCCGGCCAGCTCGTGCTGCTGCTGTTCGACGGAGCGCTCAACGCTTTGGCGATCGCCCGCACGGCCTGCGATGATATCGCCGCAGATCCGCGCCGGGTCGAAGTGGTCCACACCCAGCTGGTCAAGGCGCAGAAGATCATCGCCGAACTCCAAGGCACCCTCAACCTGGAGGCCGGCGGCGAATTCGCCCGCACCATGCATGGGCTCTACGACTATTACGACCGCCGGCTCGTCGAGGCTAACATCAAGAAGCAAAGTGCGCCCATCGCCGAAGTGGAGCGCCTGATGGCCGAGGTCCGCAACGCCTGGTCAGAAATGCTGAACGACAAGGACAAGGTCGCCCCGGTCCCGGCCCTGCACCAAGTGGCCTGAACATGGCAACGCCCCTCGAGACCGCCACGCGCCTGCTCACCGCCCTCGAAGAACTGGTGATGGAGGAGACCCTGCTCATCCGCACGATGGACTTCGTAGAGGCGGTAGACGTGCAGGAGCGATCGGCCCCGCTCGTCGAAAAACTTTGCGCCCTCGCGGCGGATCCCGCCGTCGCCACTTTGCGGGGGCGCGTCGCCGGGCTGATCGACCGGTGCAACCAGAACTATCACTTTCTCGACAGTCAGTTGAACCGCTTGCAGAGCGAACTGGACCGGGTCGCGACGGCGCGCCGCCGCTTGCGCAGTGTGGCTCCGGCCTATCGCGAGGCGGGGCAGGCGACCGAGCCGCGCCTGAATACGGCGGCGTGAGCGGGCACACCAAGGTTTGAAGCTGTGGGAGCGAGCTTGCTCGCGAGAGTGGGATAATCGCGAGCAAGCTCGCTCGCACAAAAACCAGACAGCTTCTCAGCTCGCGACGGCGATCGGCTGATCTTCCATCACGGGCAGGCCCGGCGTGGCGGGCACGGCGCTCGCCGGCGGGCCGGCCATCCACTGGGCGGCGAGTCGCCGTGCCTCGCTTCTCCAATCGCAACCGGGCTTGGCAAAAATGGCATGCGTCGCGGTCGTCTCCGTGCCGGCCCAGCTGAACTGCAGCTTGAGGCAGGCGGCACCGTCCGCGAGTTTGAAGCCCTGTAGCAGCACCGCGCCGCGCGGTTTCTGCGGACTGCCACTCACGCGCACGGTGAGCTGGAGGCGGGCGAGACCGTTACGGTAGTTCACCGCGCGTTCGGTCTCCCAGGCACCATCATCCGGCGTGGGGTCATCGGCGAGAAGTGCGCGTTCGAAATCAGAGAGAAAGGAAAGCAGGCGGGAATGCATGAGAGGTCGGGCGATCCGGAGTGGACCAAGGTGGTATGGGCAAGAGTTGCATCGGCGGTTCGACCGATAACTTGAGCAATATATTTTTTTGGCATAACGAGGAAAGACGTTGAACCGGGAACGGCCTTCCATCATCTCTTGCAGTCCCCCGACTGCTATCCCGCATGCCTTTCGAGAAAGTCCTCATCGTGGAAGACGAGCCGGTTGTCCGCAACCTGCTGCAGGAGATCTTCACCCGGCGCAAATTCGCCGTCACCTTGGCCGAAACCTTGGCCCAGGCGGAGCAGGCGACAGCCAAGGAATCCTTCGACCTCGTCATGCTCGACATCCGGCTGCCGGATGGGGACGGGCATAATTTCCTAGAGCGGTTGGCTACTCTGCCAGAGCACCCGCTCGTCGTGATGGTGACCGGCTACGGCACGATTGAGTCGGCGGTGGCCTGCATGCGGGCAGGAGCCTTTGACTATCTGGTCAAACCGTTCCGGCCCTCCCAGATCGATATCCTGATCAAGCGCGGCCAGTCCTTCCGGCAATTGGAGCAAGTGAACCAGCTGTTGAGCGACGACCAGGAGGATGCGCTGCTGGTGGGCCGCAGCCCCGTGATGTCGCGCCTGCGGCAGATGATCGAGCGCGTGGCGCCGACCGATGCGACCGTTCTCATCACGGGCGAGAACGGCACGGGCAAGGAGATGGTGGCGCGCGAGCTCTATCGCCGTAGCCCGCGCCGGCAGCAGCCGTTCATCAAGGTGAACTGCGCGGCCATCTCGGAGAACCTGATCGAGAGCGAATTTTTTGGCCACGAGAAGGGCGCCTTCACCGGCGCGACCGACCGGCGGGCCGGCCGCTTCGAGCTGGCCAACCAGGGCACACTGCTCCTCGACGAGGTGAGTGAGATTCCGGGTTCCCTGCAGGCCAAACTCCTGCGCGTGTTGCAGGAGCGGGAGTTCGAGCGCGTGGGCGGCAGCCGCACGATCAAGGTCAACGTGCGCATCATCGCCACGTCCAATCGCGACATGCTGGCCTACATCGACAAGGGTTCGTTCCGGCAGGATCTCTATTACCGGTTGAATGTTTTTCCCGTCCATGTGCCGCCGCTGCGCGAGCGGCCCGAGGACATCATGATGCTCGCGCAGCATTTTTTGGCGCGTTCCAGCCGGCGCTTTGGCACGAAGGTGGCGGGATTTTCCAACACGGCGGAAGCCGCGATGCTGGCCTACCGCTGGCCGGGCAACGTGCGCGAATTGCAGAACACGATCGAGCGCGCCGTGATCCTCACCGAGCCCAGCCGGCCGGTGTCGGCCGCCGCCCTAGGTCTGCCTTCACCAGCGGGTGGTGATTCGGGCGAGTCGCTGATGACCGCGGAGCCGTTTGAATTTGAGCAGGTGGTGCAAGAGGCGGTGGCAAACGCGGATGGACGGACTGCGGGCGTTCGGCCGATCGCCGAGATGGAGAAGCAGGCGATCAAGGCGGCCTTGCAGCAGACCGGGGGCAACCGCACCAAGGCGGCCGAGCTGCTCGGCATCAGCATCCGCACCCTGCGCAACAAACTGCAGGAATACCGGGCCGACGGAGATCTGGTCGAGACCGGGACGGCGGAAGGGTAGTTGGCTTTGGGCCATACCCTGGAGTGTGATCATCGGATCGTGCTTCAGTGCATTTTGGGCAAAAAGTGCGTAAAGTCATGACCGGGTGGGCCGATTAGGTTGCTGCGAACATCATCCCGTTCCCCCGCAACCGATATGCCCACCGCTACCCAAGAAATCTCCGAAACGCTCATCCGGGAAAACATCAACCGCGCGGTGTGCGACGTCTTCAAGACTATGCTGCATCGTCCGGCCAAACTCGCGCAAGCCAGCATCACAGGCGGTGTCCATGACCGCCAGGTCGGCTTGCGGGAGGAGGATCTCGCCAATCATCCGCAGGTGGTCGGCACCGTGGGCTTTCTCGGGGAGATCAACGGGCTCATCTACTTGTATTTCGATGGGGCCTTTGCCAAGCACTGCACCTGCGAGATGCTCGGCATGACTCCCGCCGAGCTGGAGGCCGCCGGCGATGAAGTGATCAACGACGCCATCGGGGAGATCACCAACATGACCGTTGGCAGCTTCAAGAACGGGCTCAATGACCACGGCTTCCCCTGCAAGCTCACCATTCCTTCCATTCTCCGCGGGCGCAATTTTTGCATCGAGCCCATCAGCGATTCCCAGCGGTTCGTCTATCTTTTCGAAAGCGAGGGCCAGCGCTTCGTTGCCGACATCCTCCTCAAATGCGGTGAATAACCCTCCTTAACCCGGCCCTACCATGCGCACCAAGATACTAACCGTCGATGACTCCAAAACCGTCCGCATTATCGTGCGGAAATCCTTCAAGAACTACGACTGCGAGATCCTCGAAGCCGCCAACGGGGTGGAGGGCCTGGCCCTCGCCGCCAAGGCCATGCCCGACCTCATCCTGCTCGATGTGACGATGCCCGTGATGGATGGCGTGGAGATGCTCAGCAAGCTCAAGGCCGATCCCCAGCTCAAGGGCATCCCCGTCATGATGCTGACCGCCGAGGGCGGCCGCGACCACGTGCTCAAGATCGCCAAGATCGGTGTGCGCGACTATATTGTGAAACCCTTCGCCGAGGGCGTCCTCATCGAGAAAGCCGGTCGGATCATCCAGCTGGCCGCGCATGCCGAGGTCTCCGCCAAGGCCCGTTTGCTCACAGACCCCGCCACCATTCTCGTCGTCGACGACAAGCCGGCCATCATCCAGCAGATCCAGGACGGCTTGCTGCACACTTCGTGGACGGTCCTGAGTGTGGCTTCCCAATCCGAGGCGCTCACTTTCTGTGATAAGACCCCGCCGGAACTCGTCATCGTCAGTCTTTCCCTGCCGGAGGAATCGGCCTTTGAGCTCTTCCGTCACTTGCGGGCCAATACGAAAACGAAAAATATTCCGGTCTTCGGCCTCGTCGTAAAAACGGACAGTAGCACGCTCCAGCAGGCGCAAACGGCGGGCTTCACCGCCGTCATCACCAAGCCCATCGACGCGGCGGAACTCGAGTCCCGCATCACCCGGGCCATGAATCTCGACACCTCGGAACGTTACTACGGTATTGAGGAGGGTTGTTTCATCATGAAGATGCCGGAGAATTGCTCCCTCGCCATCCTGGCCGAGATCGCCACCTATCTGCGACCCAAGCTGACGGAGGCAGTGGATGCCGGCTACACCAAGGCCATCATCAACGTCCAGTCACTGAAGTCACTCCACATGGGCGTCATCAAGCAGCTCGTCCAAGCCATGCAGCTGTGCAAGGAATCGGGGCTGAACTTCGTGCTCGTGGGCAACAAACAACTCATGGCCGAGTGCAAGGGCTTCGAGGAGACTCGTAGCTGGATCTTCCACGAGACGATGGACGAGGCCAAGGCGAGCTTCAGCAAGGCGCCGCAGCTGGCGTCGGTGTGAGATTCCGCTCCGTTACTATTCAGCAGCGCCCTGCCCGGCGCTGTATTTTGGCTTGGGTTAGAACGGTGGGAGCGAGCTTGCTCCCACCGCTCGATCCAGAAGACCTAGGGCGTGTTTTCAAACCGGGTTTGTCATCCTGAGCGGAGCGCAGGATCCACGGCACTGATGGGCATGATGCGACCGAAAGCATGAATTCGTCACTTCGTTCAGAAGGACGGGAAGGGGAAGTTGAAAACCCACCCTAGCTCTCAACGCCGCGGCATTTTGCCCGGCGCCGCGACCGGTGAGTCCGGTTCAGGTGGTGGGAGCGATCTGTCGGAGGGCGTCCGGGGCGACGACCTTGTCGATGTCGAGGAGGGTCTTGACCTGGCCTTTGACCTTGGCGAGGCCGAGGAGGTAGGAGGTGTCGACGTCAGCGCCGAACTCGGGGGTGGGCTCGATCTCGGCGGCGGTGAGGGCGATGACCTCTTCGACGCAGTCGACGATGAGGCCCATCTGCACGGTCTGGCCGGCGGCGGGCCGGACTTGGACGACCACGATGCAGGTGCGCTCGGTGAAAGCGGCTTCGAGGCCGAACTTGACCCGCAGGTCGATGACGGGGATGACGCGGCCGCGGAGGTTGACGACGCCCTTGACGAAGGCGGGCATCTGGGGGACCGGCGTGATCTTGAGCATGCGGATGATCTCGCGGACCTTGAGCACGGCGATGCCGTAGGCCTCGTGGGCGAGGCCCACGGTCAGGTATTTGCCGGCGTGGTTCGTGCCGGCTGGTGCACTCGCAAGGCTCATGGTTGGGTGGTGCCTTGGAAGAATTTGTCGTGCGTGCGGTCGCGCACGGAGGAAAGGGCGGGGGCGATCAGCGTGGGGGATTTCCCCGAGGGCGCCGCCGCCCAGGTGCGAACCTGACCACCGACGAGGAGTTGCAGTTCGCTGACGGTGTCCTTCAGCAATTGCGCTTGGCCATTAAGCTGCTGGGAAGCTGAGGCGGTTTCCTCGGCATTGCCGGCATTGGACTGGGTGACTTTGTCCATCTGCGCCACGGCGCTGGCGACCTGGTTGATGCCCTGGTCCTGCTCGGCGGAGGAGGTGGCGATCTGGGCGACCAACTGGTCGAGCTGACGGATCTGTTGCTGGATGGTCTCGAAACTTTTCGCCGCCTCGGCACCGATCTGCACGCCTTGCTGGCTCTTGGTGACCGAGTCTTCGATCTTAGCGGCGGTTTCCTTGGCGGCCTGTGCGGAGCGTTGCGCGAGCGCGCGCACTTCCTCCGCCACGACCGCGAAGCCGGCCCCGTGCTCGCCGGCCCGGGCGGCCTCGACGGCCGCATTGAGGGCGAGAATGTTGGTCTGGAACGCGATCTCGTCGATCGTCTTCAGAATTTTGGTTATGTCCTCGCTGGCGGCGTTGATGGCTTTCATCGCACCCTGCATGGCCTGCATCTGGCTGGTGCCTATGTCGGCGGAGGCGCGGGCGGAGCCGGCCGCCTGCTTGGCCTCCTGGGTGTGGGCGGCGTTGTGCTTGGTCATGGAGGACATCTCCTCAAGGGAGGCGCTGGTCTCCTCGAGCGCGGCGGCCTGTTCGCTTGCGCCATCGGCGAGCGACTGGCTCGAGCCCGAGACCTGCACGGCGGCGGCGGCGACCTCGGTCGCGCTCTCAAAGAGTCGGTGGGCGATGCGGTCGAGGGCGCGCGAGGTGATGCGGCCGATCAGAAAAGCGATGCCGAGGCCGCCGAAGAGGGCCAGCACGGCGCCGCCCGTCACGACCCGCTGGGTGTGCCGGGCGAGATCCTCACTCCGCTGCGCGGCTTGCAGTCCGGCAGTGGTGTTATAAGAGAGCAGATCATCGACCGCTTGAAGGTAGGCGACATAGGCCGGCTGCAGGGTTTCATTGAGGTATTTCGGATCAACCGTGGCCTTGCGGGCTGCGTCCGTGGTCCGCAACGGGTCGCGTGCCTTCACGTATTCCGCCCGGGTGGAGGAGATCTTCGCGAGCAGCGCCGTCTCTTCAGGGCTGGAAACATACTGCACGTAGGTGTCCAGCGTGCCGCCGATATTATTTTTGAGTTCGTCAATGCGCCGGACAAAATCAGTCCGCTCCCGGTCGGTCGTGGCCGTGCTGAGCCGGAGCGTGGCGACTTGGATTTCACTCACATCGGCCCGGATACTGACGGCGAGAGTAATGGCGGGCAGGCTTTTCGCCGAGATGAGATCGGAAGCGGCGACGGATTCCCTGAGCAGGAGAAACGCACTGATCGTAGTCAGCGTGAAGAGCCCAAGTAGGGTGGCGAAACCGAGGGCGATGCGCTGAGGGATGGTCAGGGAATTCAGCATGGGCTGTAGCTTCGGGAGGAAATTATTCGGCGGCACCGCGCATTGGTTTGTCCAATTCGTGTCTGGCCGCAATTCACCCATCGGTCGCTAGAACCAAGGCTTTAACTAAATGGCGAAGGCAGAAATCCGCGCCGCGACCGGTGAGTCCGGTTCAGGTGGTGGGAGCGATCTGTCGGAGGGCGTCCGGGGCGACGACCTTGTCGATGTCGAGGAGGGTCTTGACCTGGCCTTTGACCTTGGCGAGGCCGAGGAGGTAGGAGGTGTCGACGTCAGCGCCGAACTCGGGGGTGGGCTCGATCTCGGCGGCGGTGAGGGCGATGACCTCTTCGACGCAGTCGACGATGAGGCCCATCTGCACGGTCTGGCCGGCGGCGGGCCGGACTTGGACGACCACGATGCAGGTGCGCTCGGTGAAAGCGGCTTCGAGGCCGAACTTGACCCGCAGGTCGATGACGGGGATGACGCGGCCGCGGAGGTTGACGACGCCCTTGACGAAGGCGGGCATCTGGGGGACCGGCGTGATCTTGAGCATGCGGATGATCTCGCGGACCTTGAGCACGGCGATGCCGTAGGCCTCGTGGGCGAGGCCCACGGTCAGGTATTTGCCGGCGTGGTTCGTGCCGGCCGGTGCACTCGCAAGGCTCATGGTTGGCCCAATCATCGGCCGGATCGGGGCGGAGTTGAGCGGGGGAGGCCAACCGGGTGAAAAAAGGGCGGTTTGCCTTAAAGAAACCAGCCCATCCGGCCGATATTAGAGCCTACCGCCTCTCCCCACCGGGTTCATGTCTATTTCCCCTCAACAATACACGGCTCTCGAGGGGGCCGTCAACCGTCTCGCCGCCGAGTCGGTGCTCGCCCATGTCGGGCGCGACGACGGGCTCGTGCCGGCCTACAGTCTGGTGGGGGAAATGTGCGAGCTGTGCGCGGCCGAGCCGGCCTTGCACGAACCGCTGACCAGACTCCGCACCAAGCTCGAGCAGTGCCTCGACAACGCGCAGCCGTTCACCGCCATCTTGCTCGGCCACCTGCATCACCTGGTCGAGTGGCTGGTCGGGGCCATCGAGTGTGCCCGCCGCGGTGCAACCATTCCACCGGCGGAACCTGCGGCCGTATCCACCGCCACCCCCTGGGGAGCCGGCCTGACCGAGAAATGCGACGTCCTGATGACGTTCACGCTCGAAGATAATCGGGAATTGCTGGGAGAATTCCATGCCGAGGTGGTGGACCATCTTCAGCAGATCGAGGCCGCCTTGCTGCAGCTCGATCAGCAGGCGGACAATCCCGAGGCGCTGAATTCCATTTTCCGGTCGTTCCACACGATCAAGGGCAACGCCGGGTTTCTCGGGCTGGTGCCGATGCAATCCCTGGCCCATGAAGTGGAGTCGCTGCTCGACCTCGCGCGCAATCACAAGCTGCAGCTCAGCTCCGTCATCATCACCGAGATCCTGCGCAGTCGCGATACGTTGCAGGCGCTGACGCAGCAAGTCGGTTCCGCCTTGGAGAGCGGTCATCCGCCTTCCACCGTTATCCCGGTCAGTCACCTGATCGAAGCGGTCCGTCAATTGGCCGCAGGTGGCGGCACCGTGGCCGCACCTGTCCCGTCACGTGAGGCGACGGCTCCAGTTCAAGCCTCTCCCGTGGTGCGGCCGGAGCCTGCTCCCGCGCCGGTGGTCCCGGCCGCTTTCACGCCGGTTCCGCTTCCCGCGTCTGCTCCCGTGGCGCGGGTCGAGCCTGCTCCGGTCGCCGCCGCCGGAGAGAAAGCCGCTGCCTCCGGCCACACCGTGCGGGTGAACACGGAGAAATTGGATTCACTCATGGATGTGGTGGGCGAGCTCGTGATCGTGCAAAGCCAGATCATCGAATCGGCCCGGGCGCTTGCACTCGACGGTTCTTCGCTGCACCGCAACGTGGCCCAGCTCTCCCGCATCACCAAGGAACTGCAGCATACTTCCATGGCGCTGCGCATGATTCCCATCAAACAGACTTTCCAGAAGATGGAGCGCCTCGCCCGCGATCTCGCC
>JAHFTH010000016.1:3060-22869 GCA_023269445.1 Lacunisphaera sp. | reverse complement strand
GAAGGAATCGCTTTTGGCGAGATGATCCACGACGAGCGACTTGTGGGGCACGGTGAGGTTGAGGCCGCGGAAATTAAGGCGATGAAACTGTGCCAAGGCCTTGGGCAGATCGCCGGGGGCGATGTCGAACTTGTGGTAGCGCCAGTCGCGGAAGCGCGGCTCGGTGCGGGCGAGCTCCGCGAGAGCAGCATTGTGAATCACCGGGCTGAGCGAGTGGGCAATGGGATGACCCACGACCGCGAGAGCTGTGCCGGGCAACGACCAAGTGGCCAGATCGGCCAGGGTATGAATGGACTCAGCGACAGCAGGCATGCGGCGTCGGGAGGGAAGCCCGTTTCCTCGCGAAGAACGAGCCTGATTTTACGGCTGGGCGTGTCGCTCGTAGGTGGACTCGAACTCGGCCACGAATTCCGCAAAGAGCCGGGCCCGCTCGTGGTCGTTGGCCACGGTGTAGTGGTTGACCAGATTGCGGCAGCAGCGGCAGAGCACTTCGCGGATGGGGGTCGGTGCGAGGTCGGCGAGGGTGGGGTGGAGGCTTTGCTTGCGGACCATGATCACGGCCTCGCCTGCGCTGAGCAGCCGGCCGGCGTTGAAAGGATCGATGTAGAAAGGTTCAACCTCGGCAAAGCAGCCGACGAGGAAGTGACCGGGCAGGCCGACCGGCTCGAGCGACAGGCCAATGCGCTCAGCCACCAAGAGGTAGACGAGGGACAGCGAGAGTGGGATGCCCTTGCGGCGGATCAGCACCTGGTCGAGGAAGCTGTTGAGCGGGTCGGCGTAGTGCTCGGTGTTGCCGCGAAACCCGTGCTCGTGAAACAGCACGCGGTTGAGGACGCGGCATTTGTCACGGGCGGCGGCAGGCTCAGCGATGAGTTCGCGGCAGCGGGCGGCCATCCGGTCGAGGAGCGAGCAACTCGCGCCGATATCCAGATCGGGGTGAATGGTGCGGCTGAGCAGCAAGGCGCCAGTTTCGAGCTCGTAGTTGAGCGAGCGGATGAAACCGCGGAACTCGGTGACGGGGTCGGAAAAATTCAGCTCCCGCAGATACTGGTTGGCAAAAACCGCGAGTGCCCGGTTGTGTTGGCTCGAAATTCCCCGGAGGAACTCGACACTTTGGCGTCCATGACGGGTGAAGTGGGCCAGCAGCGCCGCCCGAACCGAAGGGGAAGAATCATCGAGGAGCCCGGCGAGGGCTTGTTGTTGCTCGGTCGTGAAGGTGAGCGCTTCCACGAAGATAAAATCAAGCCGGTGGCGGGCCCGGAGCAACGGGGAAAGTTTTCTAGGAAAAATTTATTTGCTGGCCTCCGGACTGTAATCACCTCGGCCCGTAAAGCGCTGAACCGATCCGCACCTGGGTGCTACCTTCGGCGATGGCGACTTCGAGATCACTGCTCATGCCCATGGAGAGTTCACGGAGCGGGCGGTCGAACTGGCGGGCGAGGCGGTCGCGGATGATCCGGAGGTTGGCAAACGTGCGGTGCGCCACCGCCGGGTCGGCGGAAAGCGGGGCGATGGTCATCAGTCCGTCCACTTGCAAGGCGGGCTGGGCTAGGGCGAGTTCGAGCAAGCGCGGGGCGCCGTCGGGCTCGGCGCCGAATTTGGCGGGATCCTGACCGGCGTTGATCTGGAGAAGCACGGGCAGCTTCTTGCCGATCTCGGTCGCGGCGCGGTTCAGCGCGAGGATGAGTTTCTCGCTGTCGACGCTTTGAATCCGGTCAAAGTGGGCGGCCGCGAGCTTGGCTTTGTTGGATTGGAGGTGCCCGATCAGCTCCCAGCGGACAGCGGCGGTGGTCTGTGCGCGTTTGTCGATGGCCTCTTGGACGCGGTTCTCTCCGACGGCGGGGAGACCGTAGCGGGCAGCGTAGTCGGCTGCTGCCGCCGGATGGGTTTTGGTGACGGGCAGCAGCGAGATCCCGACGGGATTGCGCCCGGCGCGCTGACAAGCGGCAGCTATTCGCTGCTGCAATGCCTCGGCCCGCTGGCGGAATGTATCATAATCGATAAACATCTATGAGCGCTGCTTTTAGGATGGATTGGCGATAAGTTACCTTTATTCTGCGCACCAGAATACACGCCGCATGCAAATCGAGAACTTCAAAATTTTTGCTGATCTGGTGGAGACCAAAAGCTTTTCCAAAGCGGCGAAGCTCAATGGCATCACCCAGTCGGCGGTTAGCCAGCAGGCGCGGGCGATGGAGCGCACCTTCAAGGCGCTGATGGTGGACCGCAGCCAGAAGCAGTTTAACCTCACCCGCGAGGGGCAGCGCATCTATGAGGCGGCCAAGGAAATCCTGCACGTCTACGAGAAGCTGGAGAGCGAGCTGCAGGAGATGAAAAAGGTTATCAGCGGCACGATCCGCATCTCCACCATCTACTCGATCGGCCTCCATGAGCTGCCGCCCTACGTGAAGCGTTTCCTGCAAGAATTCCCGTCGGTCAATGTCCGTATCGAATACCGCCGTTCGAACCTCGTCTACGAAGACATCCTGCACAACGCCGTGGATTTCGGTCTCGTCGCCTTCCCGCAGAAGCAGCGCCAGATCGAGATGATCCCCTTCCGCAACGACCGGCTCGTCCTCATCACCCATCCGAATCACCCGCTCGCCAAGGGCACGGTGGTGGATCTCAAATCCCTCGCCGGGCACAAGTTCATCGGCTTCGACCCCGATATCCCGACTCGGAAGGCGGTGGATTCGATTTTCCGCGACAACAAGCTCGAGATCACGCCCGTCATGGAGTTTGACAACATCGAGACAGTGAAACGCGCCGTGGAGATTGACCACGGTATCGCCATCGTCCCTCAGGCCACGGTCCAGCAGGAACTCCGTCAGGGCACGCTTTGTGTCGTGCCGTTCAAGGGGAAGGAGTTCACCCGGCCCCTCGCCATCCTCCACCGCAAGGGTCGCGTGCTCACCCCGGCGATGCGGAAGTTTGTCGAGACACTCAGTGCCGAGGGTGCCGCCGCCGACGCCCGCGAGTGACCGGGAACAAAAGCCCGCGTCCGCGCCTCCCACTCGACAGCACCATATGAAAAAACTCATCAGTCTCCTTTTCGGCATGGCCTGCCTCACCGTGCTGTCCGCTGCGGCTCTGGCGCAGGATGGCACGATTGATCGGCCCGCACCCGCGCTGACGTTCAAGGATCTCGCGGGCCGGAAGATCAGCCTCGCGGAGCTCAAGGGCAAGGTGGTGGTGGTGGATTTCTGGGCGACCTATTGCGAGCCCTGTCGGGTGGAAATTCCCGGCTACATCGAGATGCAGAAGAAATACGGCAAGGACGGCCTGGTGATCATCGGCATCTCGCTCGACACCAAGAAGCCGGCCTACGTGAAAAAATTCGTCGAGGCGAACGGCATGAACTACGCCGTGGTGATGGGCGATATCGACACCCTCGATGCCTTTGGGGATTTCGGCGACAAACAGATCTATATCCCGACGACGTTCCTGATCAATCGCGAGGGCCGGATGGTGCACCGGAAGGTGGGGCCGATGGAATCTGCCGAATACGAGGTGATCATGAAGAAGGTGCTTTGAGGCCCGTTCGGTCCGATTAGATTTGAGGCGGGCCGTTGCGCCCGGCTTGGTTTTGTCCGGATGTCATTCTCCCTACCCCTGTTCATTCCGCTGGCCTGCGCGTTCCTCTACGTCGTGGCGGCGCTGATGCTCAAGCGGGCGAGCGGGCTCGGCGTCGGTGTGTGGCGGATCGGTTTTCTGGCCAATTGGGTGATGTTTCTCTTTTTCCTGCCATGGTGGCTGGCCCAGTCCGGCGACAGCGGCCATGCGTGGACCGATTACTGGCAGCCGGCGGTCAGTGGCCTGCTCTTCCTTGGCGGTCAGATGTTCATCTTCCTCGCTTTGCAGGACGGCGATGTGTCGGTGACGACTCCGGTCATGGGCACGAAGGTTCTCATGGTGGCGCTCCTCAGTCATCTGCTGCGGGCGGGCGACGTGCCGTGGCAGTGGTGGACGGGTGCGGTGTTGAGCACTTCCGCCGTGGCTTTGCTGCACTTTGGCGAGCCACACGGCCAACGGTCGCGGGTGGGGCGGACGGTGCTGCTGGCCGGGATGAGCGCGGTGTCGTTCAGCTTGTGTGACGTGCTTCTCCAAAAGTGGGTGGTCGGGTGGGGCAGCGACCGCTACCTGCCGCCGATGTTTTTATTCAACGCGCTCTACACGTTTGCTTTCGTGCCGTTCTTCCGTGCGCCGTTGGGGGCACTCGACCGCCGGGCCTGGCGGTGGACGGCTGGCGGGGCGCTGCTGCTGGCGATCAACAACATTGGCATCGCCCTCTCCATCGCGGTGTGGCGGGCCGCCACTTCTGTGAACATCCTCTACAGTTTGCGCGGTCTGGTGAGCGTGGTGCTGGTGTGGGCCATCGGGCACTGGTTCAGCAGTGATGAGCAGCACCTCACGCCGCGGGTGTTCCGCTTTCGGCTGGTCGGGGCCGCACTGATGCTCGCGGCCATCGTGCTGGTGCTAATCTAGCGCGCCAGCACGCGAACGGGTTTACCGGGCTAAGCTTGGGGCCCCGGGCTGGATGTGCCGGGATGCTCCGTCTGCTCGGTGACGTTCTTGTGGATCGCGGGGCCGTCCTTCTTTTGCATCTGGGCGGCGAGGTCGGTGGAATTGACCGTGGCGATGGCGATGGCGGCGGCCGTGGGGACGACTTTGCGCAGCGTATTGATCTCGTGCTGCACGGAGGAGACCGAGAAACGATGGACGGTGTCGTGGTGGGCGTTGTGCGCGGCCTCGTCGTAGATGGATTGCGGCACAGGCTTCAGGCCCCAGATGAAGCCGGTGAAGGAGAGCAGCTTCAGGCCGTAGTAGGTGGGGTCGATTTCCCACCAGTAGAATCCGTTGCGTGTGGCGGACTGATAGCGGTGGTGATTGTTGTGCCAGCCCTCGCCGAGGGTGATGAGCGCGAGGATGAAGCTGTTGCGCGAATCGTCGGTGGTATTGAAGCGGCGGTTGCCCCAGAGGTGCGTGAAGGAGTTAATGGAGGCCGTGCCATGGAAGAGGACGGTGGTGCTGATGAAGAAGCCCCACACGAGCAGTTGGGCGCCACTGGTGCCAAGGCCGGGCGCGGCAGTCTCGAGGTAGCGGCCGAGCAGGAACAGGCTCGTGGCGAAGATGACGGGCACGACGATGTCGAAGCGGTTCAACCAGACGAGCTCGGGGTATTTGGTCAGATCCTTAATCTTCGAGTAATCAGTGGGGAAGTTGCGCTTGCTCGTGATCCAGCCGATATGCGACCACAGAAAACCGTGAACGTGCGGCGAGTGAGCGTCCTCGGGTTCGTCGGAGTGCTGGTGATGATGCCGGTGGTGATAAGCCCACCAGAGCGCGCCGCGCTGGACCGTGGTGCCGGTCCAGAGTGCGAGAAGGAATTGGCCGAAGCGGGACGTGCTATAGGTCTTGTGCGAAAAATAGCGGTGGAAAATACCGGTGACGGCAAACATCCGCACAAAGTAGAGCGCGACGGCAGTCCAGACCGCGAACCAGCTCCAGCCGACCCAGATCACGCCTAGGCACCCGAGGTGCAACACAATGAAGGGAACACAGCGGACGAAGTTCACGCCGTCGGGCTGGGCGCGAATGGCCTCGGGCGACTCGGCTGAATAATCAGAGTCAATCCACTGGACGAGAGAGCTGAGTAAGCGACGCATAGGATTTAGGCAGGAGGTGTAGAGGAAAAGTGAAGGCCAGAGGGAAAGGCCTCGCCGGGCTACTGCAAGCTACGTTTCAAACCGCTGGATAGGCGCAAATGAGAGAACCACGGCCCCAAACACTTACACTTTCTCAGGCAGCTAACTGATCGGAATCCCCGCCCTTGCCGCAGCAGGTCTTAGGCTTGGGGCGCAACGGCTCCTCTGTTGCCGAATCAACGGGCACATTTGCTGGCTCAGCCTCAGTGGCGATGAGGAGCGAAAGTAAACTGATAATGATGAGGGCGGTTAGCATGGCTTGGTGTCCTTGGCGCCGGGTCAGAGCGCCGAGAGATGTTTTTGTTCCTGTTTACTGCCAAACCCCCAAGGGAGCCGAGAAGTTACAGGAATCCTAGTCGCGAGGTCAGCGCGGCTATTGGTGGGAATAAGAAGCAGATTTCCGGCCTTTACAAGGCGCAGACGTAAAAATGTGGCTGTAGCAATCTGCCGCAGCCACAGGATTAGCCTATCTATCTAATTATCAGCGCTGAAACACCCGGACCGCAAAGGTGGTAAAATTTCGGAGTGCGCCCGCAGGATCGTCGTTACTGCAGACGCCATTAGTGCGATCTTTCATGTCATGCAGGGTGGCCATGGCATGATGCATTGCTCCGACGACAAAACTGAACCGCCAGATAAAATCCTGGGGCGACAGACCAGGGGCGTGGCGGCGGATGGCCTGGCCAAAGCGAGTCATGGCAGGCTGGAGTTCCATCGTCAGGATTTCCGTAGTGAAGGGCAGGGGTTCGGTGAAGACTCTCCCTAGCAATCGCCTGCTGGCGTTGTTGTAAGCGGTGGGATTGTCGCCCGCTAGAAACAATGGGCGGGCCATGATTTCGATGATTTCATCCAGTGGCACCAATGTGCCGGCGGAGCGGGCTTCAGCCTGACTTAGTTCCCCCACTCGAGTGGTATTGATCACCCGAATCCGATGCGTTATCATCTCCTGGCAAAGCCGCTCCTTATCATAGTAGTGATAGTTGACTGCGGCTAGATTCACCCCGGCTTTTGCCGTTATCTGTCTCAGAGAAACTCCATTCAAGCCATGCTCGGCAAATAGCGATTCAGCAGCAGTTAGAATCTTTAATCGGGTTTCACCTAATGTATCGATCGACATTAGAAACAAATGTATAAAACAAACGTATAATGCAAGTGGAACACCACTCCTCTACTCACTGATCACGGGGCTTTTTCTTTGACCGGGTTTACTGGGGCCACACGGTTGGGTTGTGGAGGAAGTAAATCAGCCCGCAGAAGCTGCGCTCAAGCCTGAGCCGGGATTCGTCTATTCAAAATTCGAGTCCGAGCTCCAAGTCCGCCCGGATGACATCGACATGTATCAGCACGTCCACAGCAGCCGCTACATGGATTACGTGCTGGCGGCGCGCTTCGACCAGATGGAGCGCTGCTACGGCATGCCCATGGCGGAATTTCAAAAGCTAGGCTACGGCTGGGTGATCGCTGCGACCCAGATGAATTTCCGTCGGCCTCTCGTGCTGGGCGACAAGATGACCGTGCGCTGCTGGATCGAGAAATTCACCCTCATCGGCCTGCGGTTGCAGTTCGAGATCGACCGGCGGGGCGATGGCAAGCGGGCCTGCGATGGTTGGTTTGAGTATGTGATGGTGTCGGTGGAGACGGGTCGGCCTTCGCGCATTCCGGACGCCATCCGGCAGAAATACTCGATTTAAGCGCATCAGCCCAGTCTTACCAACCTGCTGTCTGGGTGTTGGTTGGCCGAGTCGGACAAAAATTATCCTTGCCACGCCGTCGATCCTGAGTGTTTCTTCGCGCCTCGTTAGAGATAGCGTTTTGATGACAGGATCTGGTGAGTCGTTGGCTGAGCGTTAGGCTTAAGTGATGATTTCGAAACCCGCGTTGGGAACGGACTGGCAGATGGCGAAGGATCTACGAATTATCATATGAGCAATGCCAAACTATACGTTGGTAACCTATCGTTCAAGACCACGGAAGACGAACTTCGCGCCCATTTCGGCCAGTTCGGTTCCGTCACCGACACCTATGTCGCCATGGACAAGATGACCGGCCGCCCTCGTGGCTTCGCCTTCATCACCATGGGCACCCCTGAGGAGGCCAAAATGGCCATCGAGAAAACCAATGGCGTTGATTTCGGCGGCCGCGCGCTGCAGGTCAATGAGGCCCGTCCCAAGGAAGACCGTCCTTCTGGCGGCTTCGGCGGCGGCGGTCGTGGCGGCTTCGGCGGCGAACGTCGTGGCGGCTTCGGCGGCGGCGGTGGTGGCGGCCGCGGTGGTTACGGCGGCGGTGGCGGCGGTCGCGACCGTTACTAATCCCCGGTTCGCTTAAGCGAATTCCAATTTCAAGGCGGAGCCTCTGGGCTCCGCCTTTTTCTTTTGTGGGAGCGAGCTTGCTCGCGATTGTCTGTGCTGAGATTCAACTATCGCGAGCAAGCTCGCTCCCACATGGTCGCACCAAGTATCCGAGCCGTCACCCGGCATCTCACGAGTCTTCAGACCTGCACGCTGTGCCCGCGCATGCACCGACCCGTTGTCGTAGGCCGGCCAGTCGCATCGCGTATTTTACTGGTCGGCCAGGCGCCCGGCGACAAGGAGCCGAAGCTCGGCCGGCCCTTCGCCTGGACTGCAGGCAAGACGCTTTTCAAGTGGTTCAACGAGGGTCTCGGCTGGACCGAGGACGAGACGCGCGACCGGATCTATTTTGCCGCGGTCTGCCGCTGTTTTCCGGGCAAGAAGGAAACTGGCGGTGATCGCGTGCCGGAAGAGGAGGAGATTGCCAACTGCTCCCGCTGGCTCGCCGCCGAGGTGGCGCTGCTCCAACCCACGCTCGTGCTGCCGGTCGGCAAGCTGGCAATCACCCAGTTCATTCCGCCCACGCCGTTGAACGAGATCATCGGCCGGACCGTGCGCATCGATTACTGCGGGCATGCGATGGATTGCATCCCGTTGCCGCATCCCTCCGGGGCGTCGCCCTGGCACCGCATGGAGCCCGGCAAGACTCTGCTGCGCCAGGCGCTCGCCCGGGTGGCCGCCCACCCGGCAACCCAACAGTGATTTGAATTGCCTCGGTGAATCCGCCCGGCTGCCTTGCCGCATGGATTTATTCCGGCGATGGATCGCAGTCACCCTTCTTGTCAGTGGTCTCACCTCGGCGCTGGCGCTCGATAAGGTTTCGCGCAATCCCTACCTCGGGGCCATTGTTATCGACGATGCCTCGGGCCGGGTGCTCTTCGAAGACAACGCCGATGCCCACGGCTATCCGGCGAGCGTTACCAAGCTCATGACGTTTTTCGTCATCATGGACCGCGTGCACACCGGGCAGCTCACGTTGGAGACCCCGATCACGGTCAGTGCCGAGGCGTCGCGCACCGGGGGCTCGCAGGTCTATTTGAAACAGGGCGAGGTGTTCACGGTCGATGAGCTGCTCTATGCGCTGATGATCCAGTCGGCCAACGATGCCGCCGTGGCGCTGGCGGTGCACGCGGCCGGCTCCAAGGAAGCGTTTGTCGAGTTGATGAACGCCAAGGCCCGTGACCTGGGCATGACCAACACGACCTTCCATTCGCCCCACGGCCTACCGCCGGGCAAGGGCCAGGAGGTCGACCTAACGACCGCGCGCGACCTAGCCACGCTCTCCCGCGAGCTCATCAATCATGGCGACGTGCTCCGTTACTCATCGGTGACGGTGCGCACTTTGCGGGCCAAGACCGCCAACCCATTCGAGATGCGCAACCACAACCATCTCCTCGGCAAACTCGCCGGCTGTGACGGACTCAAGACCGGCTATTTTTCCGCGGCCGGCTACTCGCTTTCGGCGACGGTGGAACGCAACGGCCGCCGGGTCATTGTCGTTGTGCTGGGTAGCGAGGCGTCCAAGACGCGCGATTTCAAAGTCATGGAACTGGTGGAGAAGGGCTTTGCGGTCCCAGTCGCGGCCCTGCCGGCGGTCCAGACCCCGGCGGCTTCGGCGAGGCCCGCTCCGGCCGCGCAGATCCCCACCGTCAAGACGGACAAATCTGCAGAACAAAACTCGACGACCAAGGAGCCGATGTTCAAAGTTCCTGTCAGCACACCGCAGAAAAAACCGTGAGCCTAAAAATATACCGCCCCGTCCTGTCCCTGTCATTCGTCCTGTTCGGCGTTCTTGTCGGCCCCATTCAGGCCCGGGAAAAACTGCCGATCGCGGATCTGGAGATCGTCGAGCAGCGTTGGCCGGACGCCAAAAAGACTTTCACCGGACTGCGCTACATCATCATGGAGCCGGGTGACGCCAAAGGCACCAGCCCGGTGTCGGGCACGATGGTAAGCGTCGCCTACAAGGGCATGCTGTTGAACGGAACCGTTTTTGACCAGAGTCCGCCCGACAAGCCGCTCGTCGTCCGCCTAGATCGCGGCGGGTTGATCGATGGCTGGGAGGAAGCGCTCCAGAAAATGCACAAGGGAGAAAAATGGCTGCTCATTGTGCCCCCGGAGATGGCTTACGGTGCCCAAGGCAAGCCCCCGGCCATCAAGCGCTATGCCACCCTCGTGTTTGAGATGAAGCTGATCGATTTCGGCCCGCACCTGAAGGAGTAGTCGCTTAAGTGGCTCCGGCCGCTTTCAACAGGTAGTGGCGCTGGGCCCAGAAAGAGTCGGCCGTGTAGACGATCAATCCGCACCAGATCAGACCGAAGGCTTGGAACCGGGCGGCATCAAACGCTTCGTGATAGACGAAAAGTCCGATCAGGAACTGCACCGAGGGGGCGATATATTGCAGCAGACCGAGGGTGGTGAGACGGATTCTTTGGGCTCCGTAGGCAAACAGCAGCAACGGCACTGCGGTCACCACGCCCGCGCTCAGCACGAACGCCTGGGTGCGGGCCGCGGCATGGCCGAGGGCGCCGCCCCCGTGCAGGCTCAGCCACAGGAGCAGGCCCGCCGCGACCGGGAAGAGGATCAGAGTCTCGGCGGTCAGGCCAGCGATCGAGCCGAGCGTGGATTTTTTCTTCAAGAGCCCGTAGGCCGCCCAGGTGCCGGCAATGATCAGTGCGATCCAGGGCACGTGGCCGACGCGCACGAGTAGCAGCACGACCCCGGCCGCGGCCAGTCCGATCGCGGTCCACTGCGACCGCCGCAGCTTCTCGTGCAGCACGAGCGAACCGAGCGCGACATTCATCAGTGGCACCAAGAAATAGCCTAGACTGGTCTCCAGGATATAGCCGGTATTCACCGCCCACACATAGACCGTCCAGTTGACCGCGAGCAGCAAGCTGCTGAGCAGGTTCAGGCCGATGGCGCGGCCGCTGGCGAAGGCCGGCCGCAGCGACGCAAAGTTTTTCTGCCACGCGAGCACCGCAAAGAGAAAGGCTAGCGACCAGACGATGCGGTGGGCGATGAGCTCAAAGGGCGAGACCCCTTGCATCTGTTTCCAATAAAGCGGAATCACGCCCCACAACAGAAAGCCGCCCGCCGCCGCGAGTGGTCCGTGGCTGGGGTGGGGAGAAGGTCTGGCGGGAGCGGACAAGCCGCGCACACTGCAGCGGCTGCCGGCCGCCGTCAAATCGGCCGCCGGTCAATCCCGGCCATATCGGCCCGATACAGCCGGTTCACTTGGCGACAGGAGAGGCTGGCGGGGGAACCTTGCTCGAGAGCCAGGAGAGGAAGCGCCACTTGCCGCTCTCGAGGCGCCACACAGCCTGAATGTTCAAGTCATTCTTGTTTTGCGCCGTGCCGTTGCCGGCGGTGATGAACACATGGGCGGTCATGACGACCACGTCCGGCGTGGCGATCTGGAAATCCCGCTTCTCATACTCATATCCGGAATAGACGGTGCGATGCGCCACCACGGAATCCAGGTAGGATTTCTTGGTATCAAATTTGCCGTTGGAATGGGTGTAGTGTAGCCCGTCGGAATAGATCGCGTCCATCCGCGCGGCATCGGCGGCCATGGTGGCGGCGACGCGTTCGTCGTCGGCCGCGCGCACGGCGGCGATGACGGCCTCGTCACTGGCGCGGAGGCCAAGGGTGGCGGCGAGGACAAGCAGGATCAATAGGCAGCGGGGCAGGGTGGGGGGTGTCATGGTTGGGGGAGGACAAAAATTGATCAGGTGCGATGCACCGGCTGGGGCCGGCCCGCGTCGTCGATGGCAACGTAGGTGAAGGTGCCCTTGGTCACGTGGACGTGCTCGCCACCCTTGGCGCGCTGGGCCCAGGCCTCGACCTCGATCCGGATGGAGGTGCGGCCGACCTTCAGGAGGGCGGCGTGGCAGCTGACGATGTCGCCGACATAAACGGGGTGGATGAAAGTCATCGCATCAATCGCGACGGTGGTAATGCGGCTGCGAGAGACGTTGCGCGCATAGATGGCGCCGCCGAGATCCATCTGGGAGACCATCCAGCCGCCAAACATGTCGCCGTTGGAATTGGTGTCGGCGGGCATCGCAATGGTGCGGATGACCAGCTCGCCCTGGGGTTGGCTGGGCGCGGATGAGTCACTCATGAATCAGAGTCAAACCACAGGTTGCATCCGAGGCAAGCGCACTGCCGACTTTGGCGTTGTTTTCAGGGCTGATCGGCCGGATATTCGTCGCACATGTCAGCCCCAGCCCAGAGCGTCTTCCGGCGTTTGTTTGATGAGGTCGGACCAGTCGACCACGTCGGGATCGAGGAGCGGGTCGCCAAATACACGACCCGCAGTATCAAGAAAAACGCCAAGCTCTGGGGCCTGAAAACCGCCGTCTCGATGGTCGATCTTACCACGCTCGAGGGGAAGGACACCCCCGGCAAGGTCGCCTCGCTTTGCCAGAAGGCCTTGCGGCCGCACGACGGCCTCGATTGTCCGCCGGTTGCCGCCGTCTGCGTTTATCCCGCGATGGTGAAACACGCCCGCCGCGCGCTCGGCGAAGACACCGCCGTCCGCATCGCGTCGGTCGCGACGGCGTTTCCTTCCGGTCAGGCTCCGCTCCGCACCCGCCTCGCCGAGGTGAAGGCCGCCGTGGCCGATGGGGCCGACGAGATCGACATGGTGATCAACCGCGGGGCGTTTCTCTCCGGTGAATTCCAACTCGTGCAGGATGAGATCGTCGCCGTCCGCGATGCCTGCGGTTCGGCCACCCTCAAGGTCATCCTCGAGGTCAGCGAGCTTGAGACCTACGACAACATCCGCGCCGCGTCCTTCCTCGCCATGCGCGTGCTGCGGCCGGGCGACTTCATCAAGACCAGCACGGGCAAGACCACGCTCAACGCCACCCTCGGCAACAATCAGGTGATGCTTGAGGCCATCCGCGATTTCTACCTCGATACCGGCACGCCGATCGCGATGAAGCCCGCTGGTGGCATCCGCACCGCCAAGCAGGCGCTGCAGTTCCTCATCGCCGTCAAGGAGACGCTCGGCGACGCGTGGCTCAACAACACCCGCTACCGTTTCGGCGCCTCGTCGTTGCTCAACGACCTGCTCCGGCAGCTCGAGAAGGAGCGCACCGGCGCCTACCAGGCCCCGTATTATTTCAGCGAAGCCGCCGAAAGCTACTGATAATCCCATGTCCACCCTGACTGCCCAAAAACGCCCCGTTTCCCGCCCTCAGGGCCGCCCCGCCCCCGAGCTGATCTTTGGCGACCTCTGGGAATACGATCCTGCGCCCGAGACCGCCGACCCGAAGCTGAAAGCCCGCTACGAGCTCTTCATCGGCGGCAAGTTCGTCGCGCCGAAGTCCGGCAAATATTTCGACTCCATCAACCCGGCCAACGAGCAGAAACTCGCGCAGATCGCCCACGCCAATGCCGCGGACGTCAACGCGGCCTACGCCGCGGCGAAGAAAGCCTTCGACACGACCTGGGGTAAAATGCCGGGCAAGGAGCGCGCCAAATATCTCTACCGTCTCGCCCGCCTGCTGCAGGACCGCGCGCGCGAATTTGCCGTGGCCGAGACGCTCGACGGCGGCAAGCCCATCAAGGAGTCGCGCGATTTCGACGTGCCGATGGCCGCCGCGCATTTCTTCTATCACGCCGGCTGGGCCGACAAGCTCGACTACGTGGCCCCCGGCCGGAAAGTCGCGCCGCTCGGCGTCGTGGGGCAGGTCATCCCGTGGAATTTTCCGTTGCTCATGCTCGCGTGGAAAATCGCGCCGGCCCTCGCGATGGGCAACACCGTCGTCCTCAAGCCGGCCGAGACGACCAGCATCACCGCGCTGAAATTTGCCGAGCTGATCCAAGACGCCGGCCTGCCACCGGGCGTCGTGAACATCGTCACCGGCTTTGGCGACACGGGCGCGGCCGTCATGGGCCACCCGACGGCGGCGAAGGTCGCCTTCACCGGCTCGACCGAGGTGGGCAAGATCATCATGCGCTCGCTCGCCGGCACCGACAAGAAGATGACCATGGAGCTCGGCGGCAAGGCGGCCAACATCGTGTTCGACGACGCGCCGATTGACCAAGCAGTCGAGGGTATCATCAACGGCATCTTCTTTAACCAGGGTCACGTCTGCTGTGCCGGCTCCCGCCTGCTCGTCCACGAGCCCATCGCCGAGCGGTTTCTCGCGAAGCTCAAGACTCGCATCAAGACCCTGCGTGTTGGCGACCCGCTCGACAAGAACACCGACATCGGCGCAATCAACTCGAAGGAGCAGCTTGCCACCATCACGCGGCTCGTCGCGGCCGGCGTGAAGGAAGGCGCGAAGATGTTCCAGCCCGCCTGCTCGCTCCCGGCCAAGGGCTACTATTTCCGGCCGACCGTGTTCTCCGGCGTCTCGATGAGCCACCGCATCGCGCGCGAGGAAATCTTCGGTCCCGTGCTCAGCGTGCTCACGTTCCGCACGCTCGACGAGGCCGTCGAGAAGGCCAACAACACCGCCTACGGCCTCAGCGCCGGCGTGTGGACCGACAAGGGTTCGCGCATCCTGAAGATGTCCACGGAGCTCAAGGCCGGCGTGGTCTGGGCCAACACCTACAACAAGTTCGATCCCACGTCACCCTTCGGCGGCTACAAGGAGAGCGGCTTCGGCCGCGAGGGCGGCCGGCAGGGCCTGCTCGACTACTGCAAACTCGCCTGACCGATGGCCGACCCAAAATTTATCACGGCGCCAGTGAAGTCCGACCGGATGCCCCGGGGCATCCCCTACATCATCGCCACCGAGGCGGCCGAGCGGTTCAGCTACTACGGCATGGGCGCGATCCTGCCGATTTTCATGACGCAGTATCTGCGCGACGCGTCCGGCGCGCTGGACCTGATGTCGGAGAACGAGGCGAACCAGCGCTTCCACGACTTCGCTTTCCTCGGCTATTTTCTGCCCTTCGTCGGCGCCTTCCTGGCCGACGCCTTCCTCGGCAAGTATCGCACGATCCTTCTCGTGTCGGTGATCTATTGCGCCGGCCATCTCGCGTTGGCGATCGACGACACCCGGGCCGGCCTGACGGTGGGCATGGTGCTGGTCGCGATCGGCATGGGCGGCATCAAGCCCTGCGTCTCGGCGATCGTTGGCGACCAGTTCGGCGCATCGAACCAACACCTCCTGTCGCGGGCCTTCGGCTGGTTCTATTTCGCGATCAACGCCGGCTCGATGATCTCGATCCCGCTGACGCCGATCCTGCTGAAATACGTCAGCCCGGGCTGGGCCTTCGGCGTGCCCGGCATCCTGATGGCCGTGGCGGCGCTGATTTTTTGGTGGGGCCGCTACAAGTTCGTGCATATCCCGGCACCGGGTTGGGCGGCGTTCCGCCAGAACTTCGACCGGGAGGGCCTCGCCGCCATCGGGCGCATCGCGGTCATCTACCTCTTCGTGGCGATCTTCTGGGCCCTGTGGTCGCAGAGTCAGAGCGAATGGGTGCTGCAGGCTGAGAGGTTGGATCGGACCTTCAGCCTCTTTGGCCGGTCGTTCGAGTTGCTCTCCGCCCAGATCCAGACGCTGAACAGCATCTTCATCCTCACGATGATCGTCGTGTGCAATTACGTGCTCTATCCGCTGATCAACCGGTTCTGGCGGCTGAACGAGCTGCGCAAGATCGGGCTCGGCCTCGTGGTCACCTGCGGCTCGTTCCTCATTATCGCCTGGATCGAATCGCAGCTCTCGGCCGGCCTGAAACCGGCCGTGGCCTGGCAGGTTCCCGCCTACCTGCTCCTCTCCACGGGCGAGGTGATGGTCTCGGTGACCGCCCTCGAGTTCGCCTACACGCAGGCGCCGAAGCGCATGAAGGCGATGATCATGATCCTTTATCTCTGGGCCATCGCTTTCGGCAACCTCCTGACCGCTCGCGTGCACGGCTTCATCGCCAACGCGGACGGCACCACGAAGCTGCCCGGCGCGACCTTCTACCTCTTCTTCGTCGCGCTGTGCGCGATCACCGCCGTGATCTACGCCGTCGTTTCCCGCTTCTACACCCTCAAAACCCATCTGCAGGACGAGGCGCCCGCCGCCTAAACTGCCTTTCGCCATGAGCCGTCTGCCCATCACTAAAACGCCCAAAGTTTACGTCGGCGGTGCGTTCATCCGCTCCGAGAGCGCCCGCACTTTTCCGCTGCAGGACGCCGCCGGCCATTTCTTCGCCAACATCCCGCAGTGCACGCGCAAGGATCTGCGCAACGCCATCGAAGCCGCCGCCAAGGCCGGCCCCGGCTGGGCGAAGCGCACACCCTACAACCGCGGCCAGATCATCTACCGGCTCGGCGAGATGCTTGAGGCGCGCAAGGCCGACATGACCGACGCGCTCGCCGTCGGTGGTGCCACGAAATCCGCCGCGGCGAAGGAAATCACCGCGACCATCGACCGGCTGATCTACTACGCGGGTTGGGCTGACAAATACGAGCAGGTGCTCGGCAACGTTAACCCGGTCGCCTCGCCGCACTTCAACTTCACCGTCACCGAACCGATGGGCATCATCGGCCTCTTGGCTCCTGCGGAGGTGCCGCTGCTCGCGCTCGTCTCACTGATCGCCCCCGCCATCACGAGCGGCAACACCGTCGTCGCGCTCGCTTCGTCCACGCAGCCGTATCCGGCCATCGTGCTCGGCGAAATGCTGGCGACGAGCGACCTGCCCGGCGGCGTGGTCAATCTGCTCACCGGTTTCCGCAAGGAGATCGTGCCCACAATGGCCACGCACACTCACCTGCGCGCCATTGCCGGCGTGGCCAGTGCCGACGAACGCAAGACGCTGAAGCTCGGCGCCGCCGACAGCGTGAAGCGCGTGAAGCTGTCCAAGACCGAGGAGCCGACCGACTGGTTTTCAGACCAAGCCCAGAGCCTCTACGACCTCCGCGACCACCTCGAGTTCAAGACCACCTGGCACCCGATCGGAGCATGATTAGAGTGTGGCCAAAATGGTGGTTAAATCAGCTTCAAAATTACGAAAGGCGGATAGTGCCCGTAGCGGAGAATAATCAGTGATGAGCTCCGCCACACGTCTAGCAGAAGTTCGCTCATCAAATCGCTTGAGTTGCCGACCGGTCAGCATGCTGGCGGTTCTCAAAGCCTGATGTAGATCGCGTTTGGGATCTGGCCTTGCCTCCAACCGCACGATGGAGGGTAAGTTTAATGGTATTTGTCCATTGGGATTACCCGAAGCACTGCGTATGGCGTCCTCTGCAATGAGTAGCCAAGCCTCGGTCATTCTAATTGGAATGACCGGCACATAGGGTATTCGATTACCGTTCAATGCTGAGTGTATTTCGGTCAGGCGTTGCTGGCGCCCCTGTCCCTCAGTGTCGCGATGGACGAAAAGCAGATTGCAGGGATACAATCCAATGGCTGCCATTACGCGTGGGGCCAATCCGTTTGCTTGCTTCGGCAAGCGATGAGGTTCTGCAAATTCACCCGCTATACTTGTTACTTGGGCATGTTGCAGGAGAGCCCATCGTATTACTGGCATAAGAGCACAGTCAAATGGGCCATCCCCAACAAGCGTATATCTAACTTCCATCTTCAGCGACACGATCGCCATAGTTTAGCCACAGCTGATGCAAATCTTGGCGGTCTATAACACGTTTGAAACGAGCAGTGGTGGAGCCAGTGTTTTGCGGAACAAATTGGAGGGCCTGTGGCTGCAGATACGCGAGAAGCTGGCCACGCGAAACTATATTCAAAGAATCTCCAAAATCGCGCCATGTCCCAGGAAGACCCGAGAAAGCAACTCGACGGAATATCTTCCCTTTGTCTGAGCCCTCAATCGAGCGGGCGACCAACAGTGCATCATCAGCGCACTCACTAACTACAAGAGGGGAGTGGGTATTTAATATTACCTGCCGAAGCGGATTATTTTTCCCGATCTCCTCGGATGTGTCAGTGGCGATATCTTGCAGTAGATGCAGAATTGCTGGAATCCGGTCTGGATGAATCCCATTTTCTGGTTCTTCGAGGCAAATCACACCACTAGAACTACGATCCATTTCCAATACGGCTAAAGCGAGGAATCGCAGTGTTCCGTCTGAAAGTGCCCGCGCAGGATGAGTTGTTCCATCATGACCTGTTAAGGTAAGGGTGAGTAATTCGCGCTTGTCATCACGATCTACAGATATTCCACGGACATCACTGATTAGCTCAGAAAGTCGATTGGCAACTCGTGCATAAATCGACTGTGCATCACCGGATGCGACCCCAAGATGATAAAGTGTCGCAGGTAATCCTGCTCCACTTGGGGTTAATCTGGCAGGCGTATTGATCTCATCGGGCTTTCGGAGTGCAGAAGGTTCGAGTTGCAGCAGCGACCATGATTCCATTTCCCGTCGTGCACACAAACTGGTTGGAGCCTCTGCCGCTGTCGCAACAGATAGAACGGTCCTGGGTAGATTTTTAGCCAAGCTTGGCATTGGATTGCCACGGCTGCCACCGTCCTGATGGCGTCTTATGACTGTCGCGTTGCCGTTTTGCAGTGTGGAAATAAATCCGACACCACGTCGGGCACCTTTGAGCGCACTAGCTCTCCAGCTTGAAGCCGTGTGTGGAAAAAGAATGTGTTTAGCGGCGCTACCAAGTGTTAAGTGAGTTAATTCCTCCTTCTTGATCTCTAGTGTTGGAGTATTGCTTGGTTGATCAATTCTCCATCCGAGTATCAGAACGTATTGCAGAAAGGTCGTAGTTGCTTTTGCGGTTTGCCCGAGTTCGTCCACCGCTTCGGGAGGAACGATCATTTCAACGGCAAAGCTCATGCTCTCGGCGTATTGCGTTCCTACACGATGGAAAATAGAGCGAACATCCGTTGCGCGTCGTTCATCTCGAACCAATACGGCGGCTTCGGTTAATGTCTTAACCGACAGATTGCTTAGAAATCTAATTGCATCAAAAAGGTTGGATTTTCCGACGCCATTGGGCCCTGCGATGCATGTGAATGGGCCAAAGCGGATGTCCACGTTTACCAGATTCTTAAAGCCATCTACTTGTAGACGGGTGATCATTATCTTCACACAATGACTGCGGGCATAGCTTAGGCAAGACCGCGCGTATGCTCTGTCGGTTTGACTGGATAGGGCGATGAGCCGCACTATATGAGCATGATTCCCGGACCCGACGCCCAGCGCGTGAAAATGCACCTGCTGATCCTCTGGGTCATCTGGAGCAGTAACTTGATTGGACTCTGTGCGCTCTACTTTCTGCTGGGCCGGGGCGAACCGCTGCCAGCATCAGTGTCATCCCAGCCGTTGATCAACTTGGCCGGCTTTGCCCCTTTGTTTGTGAGCATTGTGATCCGGTGGCTCGTGCTGCCGCGGGCGACACGGGCCGGAGCCATGTTGGTGATGTTTGTCCTAGGCACGGCGCTGGCGGAGGCGTGTGGAATTCTCGGGCTGCTCCTCGGCGGACCGTATCGCGACAGCCTGTTCGTGCTCGGCGTGCTGGGCGTCACGTCGTATGTGCCGCTGTTCGCGAAGCGGCTGCTGGAACCGAAGGGCTCCGGCTTCATTCCGAATAACTGAAGACGACTTGGCTGGAGGTGGTCGCCGATTTCCACATCGGCGATCAGCGTCGGTATGGAAACCGACGCCCACCCGTTTGCAGTTCACGTGCCGCTGAGCTTCCCGGTCTCGGCGAGGCGCTCGAGGAAGATCCAGCTGCGTTTGGCGCGGGTTTCGGGACTCTTGGCGTCCTCGATGTAGCGGACGACCTGGCGGCGCATCGCGATACTGTGTTTCATCCAGCGGTCGCGCAGCT
>JAHFTH010000016.1:0-3050 GCA_023269445.1 Lacunisphaera sp. | reverse complement strand
TTCCGCATCTCGTCCGGCAGGTCGGGTTCGCGCGAAGCGGTATCGGGCTCGAGGGTGAATTCGATGGTGTCGCCGGCTTCGACGCCGGCGGCGCGGAGCAGCTCGACCTTGATCGCTAATTTGTAGTGGCCGCGTTTGCCGGGGAGGAGCGTGACGCGGTCGAGGTCGTCGTTGAAGCGGAGCAGGGCGTTGAGGCCGTGGCCACCGCCCTTGATCTCGGCGGGGGGGAGCTGGAGCTTCTCCACAAGACGCTTGGGCAGGTCAACCCAGCGGACGATGGCGACGCGGTAGAGCTTCGCGCGGAATCTACTTGTGGTCACGGCGGCGGAGGAAGCGGGAAATCTCGCGCGCCGTGGGCATGGACTCGGCCGTGCCATGCTGGGTGACCGCGAGGGCCGCCACAGCGTTGGCGAAATGGGCGGCCTCAAAGACGTTCTTTTTGAATTTCACCAAGCCGGCGGCGAAACCGCCGACGAAGGCGTCGCCCGCTCCGGTGGTGTCTACGGCATCCACCTCGTGGGCTTGCACCCGGGCATAGACGTCGGGCTGGGAGATGAAGCAGCCGCGAGAGCCGAGGGTGACGATGACGATGGGCACGTTGAAGGTGCGGCAGAGGGAGTGCAGGCGGTCGGGGGCGAGGCGAGGCAGGGCCTCGGCGGTGAAATTCTTCACGCCGCTGCGGGGCGAGCGGTTCACGAGCGCGACGAATTCCGATTCGTTGGGGATCAGCACTTCGACGTGGCGGAGGATGGCGAGGTCCACCTTGGCGTGCATGGGCGCGGGGTTGAAAACCGTGACGGCGCCGTTGCGCCGGGCATGGCGGAGGACGTGCGCCGTGGTCTTCATATCACACTCGGCTTGGCAGACCACGACATCGGCGGCGGTGAGGGGTTGTAGTGGCACGTCGCGGACGTGCAGGGCGAGGTTGGCCCCGAAGGCGACCATGATCTGGTTCTGTCCGGCGGCGTTGACGGCCACCGCAGCGGCCCCGGTGGGCTCTTTTTTCTTCACGATGAAGTCAGCCCGCACGCGGTGGGCCCGGGCAAACTCCTTGGCGTGGGAGCCGGCCGCATCATGGCCGATGGCGCCGATGAACAGGGTGGGGGCACCGGCGAGCGTGGCGGCGACGGCCTGGTTGAAACCCTTGCCGCCCGCCCCGGCGCGCAGATCGGCCAGCACGCATTCACCGGGCCGGGGAAATTCCCGCACAAAGAAGGAAAGATCCTGGACGTAACTGCCGACGATGACGACGTGTGCTCTCATGCTCTGGATCAGGTGTGCGAATGAGCAGCGTGCGCGGCAGCGTGCAACGGGTAAAGGGGTTTTTCGCGGCGACGGCGGAATTCACGCACGCTATCCGTTGCCGCCGCCGCCGTCTGACGCCCCGGGGTGACCGCTCGTCCAATCCCCCGTGTGTGACGCCGTCGCGGGGGGCAGATTGGCGGCATGGCCGTCGCTTCCACTGCACCCGCTCCCTTTCGCCGTCCGGACGGTCTTGCCGTCAACCCCAGCGACGTGGTTCGCTCGCAGGTGATGAGTGTTGATACCGAGGCCAAACTGCTGCGGGCGAAAAACCGCCTCTATGTGCTGTGCCAGCTGGTCGGGTGGGGCGGCTTGACCGGCCTGAACCTTTACTATCTCCAGGCAGCAAAGGGCGAGACCTCGGTTTCAGGCCGCGATCCGCTCGTGGACAAGGCGGTGTTCGTTATGGTCATGCTGCAGGGCTTGTTGATTTCGCATTACCTGCGGCTCCTGATTCACCGTCGGGGTTGGAAGCAGTTGGGCTGGGCGGCGCTCCTTCCGCGGGTGCTGGGCATGTCCTTCTTTGCTTCGTTGCTTTGGACGGCGGTGGGATTTGGCTACTTGTATCTCGTGCTCCAGTTTCCTTGGACTTCCAAGTTCAGTCCCGTGCCCGCCTTGCTGGTGACAACCATCAACGGTGCGCTCGTGTTGGGCGGTTGGTTTTGTGTATATTTCATTTATCACACTTTCGAGCGCCTGCGCCAGATGCAGATCGAACAACTGCGGCTGGCCACCAGCGTCAAAGAGGCCGAGTTGCGGGCGCTGAAATCGCAGGTCAACCCGCATTTCCTCTTCAATTCGCTCAACAGCCTGCGCGCCCTGATTGATGAGGACGCCCCGAAGGCCCGCGAGTCGGTCACCCGCCTCGCCAACATGCTCCGTTATTCCCTGCAGTCGGGCCAGCAGGAGACCGTGCCGCTGGAGGAAGAGTTGCGCATCGTGGAGGACTACCTCGCACTCGAACTCATCCGTCATGAAAGCCGTCTCCGCGTGCGT
Source organism: Lacunisphaera sp. (assembly GCA_023269445.1). Classification (GTDB taxonomy): domain Bacteria; phylum Verrucomicrobiota; class Verrucomicrobiia; order Opitutales; family Opitutaceae; genus Lacunisphaera. The sequence goes on along the minus strand of JAHFTH010000016.1, from coordinate 752 downwards.
TGGGCCGTCACCGATGACGCCCGGGCGCGGCTCGTGCCGCCCATGCTGCTTCAGACTCTCGTCGAAAACGCCGTGAAATATGGTATCTCCACCCGGCGCGAGGGCGGGGAGGTCGTCATCACCGCGAGCATTGAGGCGGACAATCTTCACATTGGCGTCACCAACCCCGGCGAAGTGACTGCCCCGGCCAGCGACGCGGCGGCGCGCGCCGGCTCGTCCACCGGAGTCGGCCTGCGCAACGCCTCGGAGCGACTCAAGCTTCTGTTTGGCGACAAGGCCCGGCTCACGCTGGCCGCCGAACCGGCCGGTTGCGTGACCGCCCACGTTCTCATTCCCCTGAAGCCCGCCAAATGAAAGCCCTGCTCATCGACGACGAGCGTCTCGCGCGCAACGAACTCCGCCGCCTATTGGCAGCCCACCCTGATATTGAAATCGTCGGCGAGGCCGTGGATGTCGAGGACGCCGCGCAGAAAGTCGCTGAGCTCAAGCCAGGCCTGCTCTTTCTCGATGTGCAGATGCCGGGAGCTGATGGTTTCAGTCTGCTGGAGCGGCTCGAGCCCCCGTTGCCGGCAGTCATCTTCACCACAGCTTACGACGAGTTCGCCGTGAAGGCCTTTGAGTTCAACGCGCTCGATTACCTGCTCAAGCCAGTGGATCCCAACCGGCTCATCGCTGCGCTCGAGAAAATCCGTCCGCACGGGTCGGCCGCGCCCTTTGCGCCGGCGGCCCGGTTGGGCCTCGAGGACAAGGTC
>JAHFTH010000192.1:2094-6657 GCA_023269445.1 Lacunisphaera sp. | reverse complement strand
GAGATTTTCAAAAAACACGGCCCGATCTGGATGAGCATCCACGTCAACCACCCCAAGGAGGCAACACAGGAACTGAAAGACGCGTGCGAGCGCCTGTCGTTCGCCGGTGTGCCGCTCGGCAACCAGAGCGTGTTGCTCAAGGGCGTGAACGACGACGTCGAGGTGATGAAGGCGCTCGTGCATCGCCTGCTGCGGATGCGCGTGCGGCCCTACTACATTTATCAGATGGACCTGATCACCGGCGGCGCCCACTTCAAGGTGGATGTGCGCAAGGGCATCGAGATCATCCGCGCGCTCCGCGGCCACACGACCGGTTACGCCGTGCCGCAATACGTCATCGACGCGCCCGGCGGCGGCGGCAAGGTGCCGGTGAATCCCGACTACGTGGAGCAGATCACCGAGGACGAAGTCGTCTTCCGCAATTTTGAGGGCAAGCAGTTCCGGTATCCGCTGAAGGCCGCGCCGCTGCCCGAAAAATCCGCCGGTCAGGTCATGCCGGCGGAGATTCACCTGTAGGATTTAGGTAGGGCGCGTTATCCCTAACGCGCCGAACGACAGCGGCGGATTAAGGATAATCCGCCCCACCACTTCACTTCATCGCAAACGTCGCCCCGATGGTGGCGGTGATTGTTTTATCGAGGGAGGAAGTGTCGTTGTTGCCCTCCCAGCTGGTGGAGGCCGAATAGAGCGGGTTGATCTGCACAACCCCCATCCGCGCATTGCGCAGTTCCTTGATCGCGCGGCCGCCCTGCGTGGCGATCTGCTCGGCCCGGCTGCGCGCGTCCTTCGTCGCCTCGGCCATCATCTCCACCTTGGCGTCGCCCGCCTTGGTGTAGATGAATGCGAAGCCCTCGGACACAAACGCCACGCCCTGCTGCAGGAGTTCGCCGGATTCGCCGGCGAGCCGGGGCACGCGCTCGACGTCGGGCGAGTGCACTTCGATCGCTTGGCTGAGCCGGTAGCCGACGCGCACGTTCGCCACGGTATCGTCCTCCTCATTGCGCTGGCGCGCGGTGATCTCGCGAATTTGCACCGGGGCGGCGGCGAACTCGGCGAGGCCGCGAGCGGTGAGAAAGGCGGAGACCTTGCCGAGGTCCGCGTGCAATTTTTGCTGCGCTTCGAGCAGTGTTTGCGCGTCGGCGGAAAAATTCGCGCGCCACACGACGAGATCGGAGCGCACATTTTTGCGCGCCGAGCCGGTGACATTGATGACTTGGGATTCAGAGATGCGGGTCCACGCGTTGGCGAAGACCAAGGCGGCAAAGACGAGTCCGGCGGCGAGCGCGAGACCGGCCAGCACACCGAAGAGATGAGGGCGAGCGGGTGAGGTTGGGTTCATGATTTTGTCAGTCCATAGCTGGGCAGGGTGCGCCATCGCCCCCAGAGACCGGAACCTCACCGTTGCGTAACCAACTGGGCTCCAGGGTCAAGCACCAGCAAAAATGCGGAGAACTTATTCACAAAAATTCCTGCAAGAAATATTCAACGTTTTGCCGGCGACTGCGTCTATCCTGTCAACATCAGTGCGTCGTTTTTAGGTAACGATCATTGTTTGTAGTTCTTACGGTTTGCTTGGTGTTAGGTCATGCAGGGCGTCCCGCAGGGGGCGCCCTTCATGTTTATGGGGGGTGACACAGCCGGGAGTTGACGACCGCTACGGAAACCTATCTTGCTGGCCCTGCTCGTAGGGGTGTCCTCCGCGGAGGTCTGAGATTGCGGTTCGCACGATCGCTAAACCCTTTGAACCTGAAACGGATCATACCGGCGAAGGAAACAAGCAAGGTTGGCGCATGGTGTGCCCGCCTCTTTTTTCGAACCGGGGTCTGCTTTGGGTCGGGCATCCACCACCATGCACCTCCCGTTCCGCCTTCTCCTTCTCGCTCTTGCCAGCACCGCTGCTCTGGCCGTCCACGCCCAGGACAGCCAGCCGATCCAGCTCGACAAGCTCGTCGTCACCGGCGTGCCCATCGAGCAGTCGGTCAACCCGCTCACGCGCGATCTCTCGACGGTGATGGGCGACAGCCGCAGCATCCTCGACACGCCGCGCGCGGTCAGCTCGATCACCGAGGCATTGCTCAACGAGCGCGGCATCCACGGCGTGCGCGAGTTCATCGCCTACACGCCCGGCGGCTACGCCTCGGCCAGCTATGGCCTGGCCACCACGCCCAACCTGCGCGGCGATACCGCCGAGACCTACATCAACGGTCAGCGTCGCAGCTATAACCTTTACGGCTTCCTCCCCAGTTGGAACGGCATCGAGGCCGTCGACATTGTGCGCGGGCCCGGTTCCGCCGTCTTCGGCGCGGGGTTTTTCAGCGGCGGCTACGTCAACTACGTCACCAAGGCCCCGAAATTTTCCGGCCGCGAGACGACTGTCACCACCCGCCTCGGCACCATCGTGCCCGGCGGCGGTTCCTATCTCAATGCCTCGGTGCAGATCGACACCACCGCGCCGATCTCGGACAAGCTCGCGTGGCGCGTCAGCTACGAAGGCAAGGGCGGCGACACCTTCTACCAGAAGAACGGCGTGAAGGACGACCGTGAGGATCTCTTCGTCGCTTTGACCTGGAAGCCCGCCCCCGGCCGCACCTTTGCCTTCAACGCCCAGTGGGAATGGCAGAACTGGCCCGAGATTCTCGGCGTCAATCGCCCTAACCAGGATCTCATCGACCACGGCATCTACTATCAGGGCGTGTCGCCCGATCTCTACTCCGGCCCCGGTCCGATCAATGTCACGGGCAAGGTCATCATCCCGCGCGACACCGTGCTCTTCTCGAAGGGTGACCTCTCCAACGCCAACGCGGGCCACGCGCAGCTCATCGCTACCTTTGAGTTCTCGCCCGCCTTCACGCTCGTGAACCGCACGTTGCTCGAGCACATTGAACGCCGCCGTTACAATGCCTCCGAATACATCGAGTTCGTGAAACAGAACACGGCGGAGAACCGCACGGAGGCGCACTTCGACTTCAGTCTCTTCGGCCGCCCGCAGAGCACCATCGCCGGCGCGACCGTGCGCTACGAGGGCCGCGAGTCCTGGACCAGCTACTTCAACGAATACCTCTACAACTTCGACGTCACCGATCCTTCGCGCACTTTCAACCAAGCCGCGCAATATCCCAACTCCTACTTCCCCGGTTTCCCCGGGCCGGACGGGATGCTCTTCTTTCCCAACTCCTACGACTCGCCCGAGACCGTCATCTCCACGCTCTGGAACACTGCGGCTTTCTGGCAGCATGAGACGAAGTTGACCGACAAAGTCAGCCTTATGATCGGCGCGCGCGAAGACTGGTTCGCGGCCAAGGCCCGCGATCCGTTCGAGGCCGAGACCGGCATTCCCTATCGCGACAAGACAAGCGTCGCCTCGTTCTCCAACAACGTAAACCTCCTCTGGCGGCCGAACGCGAAGACCTCCTATTACGCCACCTACCAGCGCGTCCGCGCCGCCAACGGCAACGTCACGGGTGGCGGCGTCATCCTCAACCAGCCCGACGGTCTCATCAATCGCGACGATTTCCGCAACCTCAGTGAGCTCGCTGAGGCGGGCGCGAAGTATTCGCTCGTGGAAAACAAACTTTTCGTAGGTGCCGCCGCTTTCGACCAAACCCGCTCGCGCGTTTCGATCCGGGGCAAGAAGAACAACATCGTGGTGCGTGGCCTCGAACTTGAGGCTGTCTACCAGCCCAACACGACACTCAATGCCACCTTCAACGCCACGTTCCAGAGCGGTCACTACCTCGACTCGCGTCCGTTCCAGATGGGCGGGCGCAACATCTACGCCGCTTATCTCGTCGGCCAGGGTCCCGGTGGACTCGGCACCTCGACCGGCAGTTTCAATCCCTTTGGCAACCAGGTGCCGGCCGGCGACTGGCCGCTCCTCGGCTTCCCCGAGACGATTCTCAACGGCAGCTTCCGCTACCGTTTGGCCAGTGGCTTTGGCTTTGGCGGCAACGCGCAATGGACCAGCCGGCAGGAGGGCAACCTCGACCGCCAGTGGCACATCCCCGCGCAATACCTGCTCAACGCCTCGCTTTTCTACGAGACGAAGCAGTGGATCGTGAACCTCGACCTCCTCAACCTAACCAACGAGCGCAACTGGCAGCACAACGGCGATGCTTTCTCCGGCAGCATTCTCGTTTTCCAGGAACAACCGTTCCGTCTCGAGGGTTACGTGAAGCTGCGCTTCTGAGCTGCGGGAGTCTTTCCCGTCAGTCCTCTTAACCGCTCAAGTATACTATTAGTTGACATTACTTAGTAGAATAGGTTGTCAACTAATAGTATACTTGAGCCCGAGGCATTTCACTCCAACTCGCAGGCGATCTCGGCGATCTGACGTTCGAACGTGACCCCGCTTCCGGGCGGGAAGTGTTTCATCACGTCAGCGCGCAGGGCGGGCGCGTGATCGCGCAGGTAAGTGTCGAAGGCCTTGCGCGAGGGGAACACGTATTGCGTTTCAACGATCGCTGGAGCCGTGTCGCTCGCGCGGTCGGGCAACACGACGCGCACACCTTGGGCGCCGCCAGCCTTCACCTGCAGCAGGTGGCCGGGCGCGAGCCACGCGAGAAA
>JAHFTH010000192.1:0-2084 GCA_023269445.1 Lacunisphaera sp. | reverse complement strand
CCTGCAGCAGCACGCGCTCGGCTTTGGCGATGGCGCGTTCCAGTCCGGCCCAAGTCTGGCTGTGGGCGATTTCCTTGCGCACCGTTTCGAGCCGGATGCACATCTCGCGGTAGCGGGCGACGCGCCGGTGCAGGTCGTTGATCGAGACGAGCGAGATGAACGCCGCCGCCAGCACCGGCAGGACAATGGGGGCGAAATAATACAGAACTTCCTCCAGCTCGTGCGGGAGTTCCGGCCAGCCGAAGGTGACATGGACGGCATAAAGGGCGGTGAAGACGATCGCACCGATGGAGCTCGCGGCGAAACCCTGCCGCAACCGGGCGAGCAACGGAATCGCCCGCGCCTCCTGTCGGCCGAAGTAGGCGAGCTGGTCGTCGATGCGTCCGGCCAGATAGTGTTGTTTAAACGTGTCGAAATCCGCGCCAGCGACGCGGGCCGCGCGCCGGTGCAATACATCGAGCGAGCGCCGCAGCGGTTCCAGTCCCGACCAGTCGAAATCGGCGAAGAGCCGCGTCGCCCGCGGCAGGCCCAGATGGCCAGCGCCGAGCGCGTGATTTCCGCGGCCAGCCGGCAGCGGGTCCAGTGATGATGCGTGCGCTGGGTGCGGACGATGAGGGCCACGCCGAGCGCGCCGACAAGCAGCAGCAGCTTGCCCCACGGCAGGCCGATCCAGTGCCAGCCAAAGGCAAGCGCAGCGGTGGCCAGCGCCGTGGCGACCACGTGCAACCACACGGTGATGGCGATGAGCTTGCGGAAATGCGGCGAGCTGTGTGTGGCGGCATCATCCACCTTCTTTTGGAAAGCGGCGACCAAGTCTTGCGAAGAGCCCGCCGGGGCGGACTCAACCCCGGGGACCGAGTTCAGGAAACCCAGGTTGGCGTCCTGCAGTCGCAGGCGCTCGAAGTTTTCCCGGCGCACGGCTTTGGTGTCCGGATTGATGATCACGATTGGCCGGCCCATGGCCCGGGCATAGGCGACCACATCGGCCGTGCCACCTTTGCCGCGCGCTGGCTGGCCGTCCCACACGACGAGGAGCAGATCGCACCGGTTCACGATCTCAAAGCCGCCGGTCAGGTAGGCTTCCTCGCGTGAGCCGGGCTCGGTCGCAACCTCAAGGTGTTCGGCGCGCGCCAGCAGGGTCTTTACCTCCACCCATTCCTCTGGCGGAAAGTCGCGTTCGAAGTCCACCAAGGGCAAGGGCAGCGAGGCTTCCCAACCCAGGCCCAGATCCAGCGCGGTGCGGACAAAAAGCAGATCAGCCCCCGCCGCCGCCGAGGACAGTGCGATCCACTCGCCCGGCGATTCGCGGCGCAGTTCCTCGATGACTGCCGTGATGGCTTGGGCGACCTTGGTTGGCTCCGCCAGTTGTCGGTGGCCGGAAAAGCCGACGACGTGAAACAAAGGCAACTGGCTGGCGGTTGAGACGGGTGAGGACATTCGGCCTTGGTCGGACGTTGCAACGGGTGCCAGCGGGGGTTTGGGCTGGCAAGGCCTAAGCTTAACCGGCATGAGTTCGTGCGACTTATGCCGGACCACACAACTACGGCACGGGCGGTCTTCCTCAGCTATGCCCATGAGGATGCCGAGGCGGCGAAGCACATCGCCGAGGCACTGCGGGGCTTTGGCGTCGAGGTGTGGTTTGACCAGAGCGCACTGGTGGGGGAGGTGAGGGTGATTCGGGCTTGCTTGCAAAATAGAAACTGATTTCTAATCTGCAAATGATCGCTCGTGAGATGACTGCTTTGGTGCGGGCCCGGCTGAAGGATTATCCGGCCGTGGGACTCGTCGGGCCCCGCCAAACCGGCAAGACTACTTTGGCCCGGACGCTTTCACCGGTATATTTCGACTTGGAGCAACCGGCCGAGCGCATCCGCCTCGATTTGCAGTGGGACGCCCTGATGAAGCAGAAAAAGCTCGTCGTGCTCGACGAGGCGCAGGCCTGGCCCGAGGTGTTCCCGCGACTGCGCGGGGCCATCGACGCCGACCGCAAGCGGGTTGGCCGCTTTTTGCTGCTGGGCTCGGTGTCGCCGTCGCTGATGAGGCATGTCTCCGAATCGCTCGCCGGCCGGCTGGGACTGGTCGAG
>JAHFTH010000191.1 GCA_023269445.1 Lacunisphaera sp. | reverse complement strand
TCGGCCATGACCAGCGTGAGGATCTCGCCCTCGCGGCGGCAGGGGAGCAGCGCGGCCTCCTTGCACAGGTCATAGGGCACAAGCTCGACCACGGCGGGCTCGATGGCGAGTTTGAGGACGTTGACCGTCGGGGTCTGCGCGTCCTGCGCGAGGAAAGAGGCGATATCCTGCTCGGAAACGAAGCCGAGTTGGTGCAGCACCGCGCCGATCATCTTCCCCGTGCGCTTCTGCTCGCGCAGGGCGAGCTCAAGCTGGTGGGGTGAGAGCAGGCCGGCCTCAAGCAGGCGGTCGCCGAGACGCTTGGGCGGCGGTGGGGAAAGCACGGTGGACATAGGGGCGGGTCTGTTTTGCCCGCCGCCCGCACGACGGGGAAAGTCTGCGCGATTTCGACTACTGGTGAACTAGGTAGAGGTAAACGGTGGTGGTGCCGGCGGCGGCGGGGGCGACGTAGGCCACCTTGCCCACCGTATCGGCCAGCGCAGAACCGATGGGCTGGGTCATGGTATCACCATCAATTTTCAAGCTCAGCTCGCGGGCGTCGTTCAGCGGCACGCCGGGGATGACGGCGGACACAACGCGGGCGGCGGCCGGGAGAGCGGTGGTGCCGTCGAGCATGTAGTTGGTGCCAGCGGCACCGGGCACGGCGGCGGGCGCGGAAGTGAGGCAGATGATGCGAGACTGGGTGACTTGGGACACACCGCCTGTGGCGACCCAGGCGCCCGTGGCATTGCTCCAGGTGGCGCCGACCAGAGCGGTGGTGCCGGGCTGGGTGCCGATCTTGACGAGGTAGCGCGTGTCCAGGATGCCGGCGGTGATGAGCAGGTCGTCGAGGCGCGAGGCGGCGACGGTCAGGGGAACGGTGCCGTATTTACCGGCGAATTCCGTCACAGCGGTCTTCATGGAGTTGGTGGAGCCCACGGCACTCGTCACGCGGGAGGAAGCGATGGTAGAGAAAACCTTGGGCACGATGACCACCGCGAGGATGGCGATGATGGCGAGCACGCCGATCATTTCCACCAAGCTGAAGCCTGAGGAAAGACGGGCGGAGAGCGGACGATGCAGGGTATTTTTCATAGGGAGGGATGGTGGCTGGGGGTAAATCGACTCCCGTAGCTCCGGCTTGAGGGAAAACCCTGCAGGGGGCGGGCCCGGGGACACGGCCCGGGCGGAAGCGACACCGCCCCTCACCCCTCTTCGGCACACACCGGCCCTGACTTAAGCCCTAGCTGAATTGATCGGTGGCGAGAGGTCGCGCATGTTTAAAATGTCATTGCGAGAAGGCCCACCGAGTGGGCCGACGAAGCAATCCAGCTGGATCGCCACGGCCCGCTGCTGCGGGCCTCGCGAGGACAAGGTTTTTCAAACACGCCAGCTGACTTGATCAGCCAGGCACGCATCGGGGAACGCCGGCTGCCGGCGTATCCACCGTGCGAGGCAGAGGCTGTTCGTCAGCGCCTCATGCAACGCCGAGCCAAAATCATAAGCGCGGTCGTCAAAGCCGGCGGCCTCGATCGCCTCGTCCATCCCGAGCATGACGGCGAACATGCGGGCCTGCAGGGACGGGATGTGAACTTGCTGGAAATCGGCGGGGTGGGTGGAGGCCGCGCACACCGCCGCATCGCTGGCATGATGGGCGCGGCAGATCTCCGGCCGGCCTTCATAGATGGTGCAACTGCCGCCGGGGCTGAGCAACGGGCACGAGTGCAGCAGGCGGGAGCGTTCGTCGCTGGTGAGGACGGAGACCCGGGCGCGGTGGGCGGTGGTGCGTTCGAGCACCCCGGCCAAGGCGGCGGGCGAGAAAGTTTTCTGGATGTGCTCGGCCGCGAAAAAAACTTCATGCGCCTGCACGTCCACGGGCACGCTGCAACAATGGCCGCAACCGGCCCGGCAGGCGACGGTCGCCCTGATGCTGGCGGGGGTTTCGGCGAGCGTGCGGTCCAGTTCGGCCATGCCCCACCGCAGCGCCGTGATCATTTCGGCGGGTGCTTTGACCGGCGCCAACCGCGATTCCATGCCGCGCACGGTCTGGGCGAACAACTGTTGGCGCTGTTTTTCGAGGGCGGGCGAAAGCATGAGGGACCGCCATAGCCGCACGATCATGCGCCCAGCGCGATCCAAATGCGGCTTTAGCGCAGCGGTTCGGCCAGCGCGAATTCGATGGTGATGTTCTTGGCCGGCCAGGCCTGTTCCTCCACCGCGCCCAGACTGCCGTAGAGGGAGAAGGTGTCCCCTTTGCTGAGCAATCGCGCGACGAGTTCCTGGTCGCCGCGGACCCCGGCTGCAAGCTGCGCGAAAACGCGATACTTGGACAACTCACCTTTCTGTTCGGCAAATTCGATGATGCCGTTCTCCCGGCTGTAGGACTTAACGGCCCCGGCGAAGCGGTATTTCCGGCCCAGCCAGGATTCGAAAAGCTTTTTCCGGTTCAGATTCCTCACGATGCCGTTTTGCGAGGGGAAGTTGGTGAATGGTTTCATGGCCGGTGCGAGCCGGTTCCGATCTTCGGGCACGTCTTCCACCCAGACAGCGCTCAGGAGCGCCGCGGGATCCAGTTCGGGAAAACCGTTGGCCAGCACCGGGGTGAGTTTCAGCTCGCCGCGGTCCTCCATCGCAACGGTTACTTCCAGCGGCGGAAACTCCTTGGACTGGAGGGTGAGCTTCGTGTTGCCGGCTTGGTAGCGTTCGATGGTGAGGGGCGTCTGACCGATAGGGCGCTTGCCGAGGAGAACCGTCGCACCCGACGGTGAGCTTTCGATGACCAGCTTGCCGTGAGGCAGGCGGGCCGTCTCGGTGGTTTCCACCTTTTCGGTGATGGTAGTCTTGAAGGGCAACACCGGCCAGAGCGGGTATTCAAGGGTGAGCGAGAGTTCACCTGGAGGCAGCTGGGGGACAACCAGCGGTGTCTTGCCGAGAATAGCCGTGCCCAGTTTTACCACCGCGCCGACAGGCAGGGAGTCTAGGCGGAGAGACCCGCTCGGGAAATGGATCGCGATCTCGGTCGTGCGGCCGGCGTCCACGGTCACTTCTTGGTGGATTTCCATCCATCCCTCGGAACGGGCCGTGAGGGCATATTTTCCCGCAAGCAAGGCGTTCAGCGCCTGCTCGGCCGCACCATCGGCCGCTCCGTTATGGGGGGCGGACGCGGTCTCGCCGGCGGCCGGGTTGCGGGTCACTTCAATCGTGGTGTTGGCGCGGTTGGACTTCACGGCCAGGCGGCCGGTCGTCTGGGCCTCGACCGCCGCTTTCTCGGCTTTCACTTCCTCGGGCGACTTGCTGCACCCGCCGGTGCCGACGACGAGCAGGGCCAGGGCAGCCAAAATGACGGGAGCAAACCGGCGTTCGCCCCGCACCCGAATCTGAAAGTATTCTTTGGTATCCATGATGGGTCGACCCGTGGACATAGGGTTACTTCGGGCCTTGGCCGGAGCAACGAGTTTTTGGGCAAAATCCAATCAAGCCCCCGGCTTTGTTCGGGGGCGTTGGTCGCGCTCGAGCCCCGCCTGACCGCGACCAAGGTTCTTCCCGTGGCTTCAAATCCCGGGTTGCGGCGCGGCGGCCGGTGGTTTCCCTAACGCGACCGCATGTCCGCCACGCCCGTCGCCTCTACCGCCCGCCCGCCGTCCGCGCCCTTTTCGTCCGACCAGCGTTTCATGGTCGCGATGCTCGCCTTCCTGCAGTTCACCATCGTCCTCGACTTCATGGTGCTTTCGCCGCTCGGCGCGCTGTTGATACCGGCGCTCGCCATCGGGCCGCGGCAGTTCGGGCTCGTGGTCTCCGTCTATGCGATCGCCGCGGCGGTGTCAGGCATCTTGGCGGCGGGCTTCGCGGATCGCTACGACCGGAAGAAATTCCTGCTCTTCTTCTACGCGGGGTTCCTGGCGGGCACGGTGTTTTGCGGGCTCGCGCCGACCTATCCGGCGCTGCTGGCGGCGCGCATCGTCACGGGCCTGTTCGGCGGCGTGGTCGGCGCGGCCAGCTTTGCGATCATCGCGGATGTGTTTCCGCTGGTGATGCGCGGGCGGGTGATGGGCTTGATCATGACCGCGTTCGGGGCGAGCCAGGTGCTGGGCATCCCGATCGGGATTCTCCTCGCCACGCACCTGGGCTGGCATGCGCCGTTCCTGATGATCGCCGGGGTGTGCCTAGCGGTCGGCGTGCTGATTGTCGTGCGCATGCCGCCGGTGGACGCGCATCTGGAGCAGACCCGGCACCAGAGTCCGGCGCAGCACCTGTGGAAGACCGCGACCTCGGCGCGCTACGGGGTGGGTTTCCTCGCGACGATGCTGCTGGCGACGGGCGGGTTCATGCTGATGCCGTTTGCGAGCGCCTTCACGGTGAACAACCAGCACATCACGGTGGGCCAGCTCCCGGTCCTGTATGTGATCACCGGGGTGTGCTCGATCATCTTTGGCCCGCTGATCGGGCGGCTGAGCGACCGGGTGGGGAAATTCGCCACGTTTTGCGCCGCGAGCACGATCGTGATCGGGGTCGTCCTTTACTACACCCAGATGGAGAACGCGCCGCTTTGGGAGATGGTTCTCATCAGCGTGGTGATGTTCGCGTGTGTCACCGGGCGCATGGCGGCGGCGGGGGCGCTGACGTCCGCCGTGCCCGCGCCGCAGGACCGCGGGGCCTACATGTCGATCAGTTCGTCCCTGCAGCAGATGTCGGGTGGCATCGCGGCCTACCTGGCCGGCCTGATGGTTTACCAAGGGCCGTCGGGCCGGATGGAACACTATCCCCGCATCGGCGTGGCGGTGTCGGTCGCGACGGTGCTGACGATGTTCCTGATGTATCGGGTGCACCGCCTGGTGGCGGAGACCGCCCCGGCGAAGCTCGCGTCAGCCGCCCCCTGATCGTTTTTTGGTTCGTAGGCCGGAGCCCCATGATATAGCGGAACCTAGTCGCGGTTGACAGACACTCAGGTCGGTATCGTCCTTATCCTATGAACTTCAAAACCAATCTATCCGCGTGGCTGCGCGTGTTGTGCTTGGGCTTCATGCTGGCCGGTGGGCCGGCCTTCGCCGACAGCCCGCCGGCGGCCGGCGCCGCGGAGGTGATCGTTTCGACGACCCCCATGAAGTTCGTGGCCGACGGCACGGGCGTGCACGGCCAGTTCGTGGTCGCCCGGGAAATCGTCAGTGCCGAGACCAACGGCGACCTGGTCTACACGATCACGGTCGAGCCCGCGTTCGGGCGGGTGGGCCTGGCCGGCGGCGAGGCGGAGGATTTTTTCCAGAACAAGAGCGGTCGGTCGGGCTATTTCGCCTACCAGCCGCGGGAAGATTACGCGGGCGAGGACTCGTTCACCTACACCGTGCGCAACGAGATCTCCGGTCTGGTCTTTCAGAACAAGGTGGTGATTGAGGTGAAACTCGCGGCGCCGGTGGTCTTGGAGAAGTTCGTGATCACCGAGGCCCGGGAACGCGTCATGGCGGATCAGGCGGTCGCGCTGACCACCCGCCCCAACACCTCGGTCACGCAAAAGATCCCCAGCCATGAGGATTTCATGAAGCCGGCGGAGCGCGCCGGCATCGCCAACCCGAAGGTGGTCTATGCCCTCGACGACGAGGTCAAACCCCAGCACGGGACGGCCCGGCTCGATCGCGCCACCGGCCAGCTCACCTATGCCCCCAATCCCGGTTTCATCGGTGAGGATCGTTTCAACTATTACACGACCGACGAGAACAACGCCCTGCTCGGGGTGGAGAATGTCGTGGTGGTCCGCGTCGAGCCGATCCGCGACCAGAAGCGGATCACCGCGGATCGCTCCAAGAGCCGCGAGGTCGACCTCGTGTTCGTCATCAACAATTCGCCCTCGATGGCCCCGCACCAGAGCCGCATCGCCGACAATCTCCGGCGCTTCCGGCAACTCTTCGACGAGCGCCATCTCGACTACCGGATCGGCGTGCTGACGACCGATTTCGTCGACGCGAACGCGGGCTCACGGCCGGGGAGTTATTTCAAGAAAGTCCGCTCCGGGGAGCTCGACGCGGCGGGCAACCCGGTGCTCGACCGCAAGCAGCGCCCGAAGCAGATCACCAAGCAGGTGGCGAGCAACGGCACGCTCGTGACGCTCCCGGTGCTGGCCCAGCCGTGGGTGACGCCGGCGACGCCCGACCGTATCTTTGCCGAGCTCGTGAAAGTGGGCACGAACGGCGACAGCAACCGCACGGCCTTCACGTCGGTGTATAATTTTGTCGCGGGCTATTCGAACAAGGAACACGCGCTGCTGCGGCCCGACGCCACGACGATCGTGGTCTTTTTCATGGATGAGGAGGAGACCCGCATGGCGACTTGGAAGGAGCAGGCGGGCGGCGCGCGCCGCCAGGCCGAGTGGATCGAGAACGGCAAGCTCCCCGAGCTGCTCAACCAGTTCAACGTGCGCAACCCCGCGAAGCGCCAGACGCTCGACAGCTACATCAACTTCTGGGTGCTGCGTCCCTTCATCATCGTCAAAGGCAACAAGCGCGGAAAAATCGAGATGCACGCGGTGGTGGCGCCGAGCAACGTGTCGCACCGGCGCGCGGCCGAGCTCACGGGCGGCACGGTGCTGAACATCGAGAGCGACTTCTCCGGACCACTCGCCGCGCTCGGCGACCGCATCGCCGACACCGTCGCCGTCGCGCTCGACCCGGTCGGCGCCGGCGCGACCCTCTACAAGAAGAGCCTGCGCGTGCTGGTGG
>JAHFTH010000190.1 GCA_023269445.1 Lacunisphaera sp. | reverse complement strand
CGCGCCGGGCCTTCTCGTAGGCGGTCGCGAAGGCGGGGAGGCGGTCGACGATCTCGCCGTATTGCGGGAAGTTCTTGGTGACGGTGTCGCGGATCGAGAGCTGGGTGTTGCGGGCGAGGGAGAGGACGCTGAAGAGGGGGCCCGGGCGGGGGTTGGTCTTGTCCTTGAAGAAGAGTTTGTCCACGGACTCGACCGACTGCTTGAGGAGGGTCTCGGACTCGTCGGCGTCGAGGATGGTGAAGTTCTTCGGGAGCTGGATGGCGTCGCCGTACATGCGCAGGGCGCGGTTGCCGAGGGAGTGGAAGGTGCCGCCCCAGAAGCGGGCGGGCTCGATGCCGGTGAGGTCGTGGACGCGGTGGAGCATCTCCTTGGCGGCCTTGTTGGTGAAGGTGAGGAGGAGGATCTCGCCGGGGCGCACGCCTTGGGAGAGGAGGTAGGCCACGCGGTAGGTGAGGGTGCGGGTCTTGCCCGAGCCGGCGCCGGCGAGCACGAGCAGCGGGCCGGGGGCGGCCGTGACGGCGGCGAACTGCTCGTCGTTGAGCAGGGCCTTGAAGTCGATCGTGGGGACGGAGAGCGGCTGGCCGCCGGTGTTACTGGGAAGGACGAAGTCCATGGATTCAGAGATCAGAGCACAGAGGTCAGAGAACAGAGGCAAAGAAAAACAAACCACAGATGGATTAACCACGGATTGCACAGATTCACACGGATGGGTCTGCCCGCGAAACACACTAAAAGACGCGAAAGAGAAACAGGGGGGTCGGTCTCCCGACCGACCGCGGCCCGCAGTGACACGGGCCCTCCATTGGTTCTATCCGTGTTCATCCGTGCAATCCGTGGTCAAAAATCCTGATCCGGCTCCAAACACCGCGGCGGTTTCCAACGTGAAATATTTCGACGGCGGGCGGGGAATCGGGTTGGGTCGGGGCGTGGCATTATCTCCCGGAGCAATTTCCCAGACCACCGCGCAGCCCAAGATGGGCGGGGCGTATGTGCTGGCGGGCATCTTCGCTGCCGTGGCGATCGGGCTGCTGTTGCTGGCCGAGCATGGCTACCGGCGTTACGGTGGGTTGGCTTCGCCTCTCGTGCTCGTGCCGGGAATCATGGGCGCGGGCCTGACGTGGCTGACGCTGTTCTATCTGCGGTGGGCCAAGCAGATCGTGCTGGAAAAAGATGAGGAAGAGGCGCGCCGGGCACAATTTTCCGACCAGCCGTGGAAGTGGAAGAAGGCGGCGCTGAATCCGGTCATCGAGGCGCAGACAGGGAGCGGGGCGGTGGCGATGTGGGTGTTTGCGATTTTCTGGAATGCCATCAGCACGCCCGCGGCGTGGATTGTCATTCATGATGCGCACCGGGAGAAGGCGGCCTATCTGGTCTTTATCTTTCCGCTGGTCGGGGTGCTCGTGCTCTGGGGCGCGATCTACCAGACCGTGCGCTGGCGGAAATTCGGCAACCCGCGTCTGGTGCTCTCCACGCTGCCGGGCGCGATCGGCGGTTATCTCGGCGGGGTGATCGAGGTGGCCGCGCGGGTGCAGCTGGAGGCCGACGCGAAGCTGGTGCTCAAGTGCGTGCGCCGCGTGATCACGGGATCGGGCAAGCACCAGAGCACTTCGGAGAAAGTGCTGTGGGAGCACGCGGAGCACATCGCCCGCGACAAATGGATATCCAGCGCGGGCGGGACGCGCATCCCCGTGCTCTTTTATATTCCCGCGGACTGCACGGCGACCGACGACCGCGACAGCCGCAACGAGGTGGTGTGGCGGCTGGTGGCCGAGGCGGCCGTGCCGGGCGTGGATTTTGCGACGCAGTTCCCTGTGCCGGTCTATCCCACGGGGGAAACGGCTCCGCCGCCGGAGCCGGGCAAGCCGCTGCTCGAGGAATATCGCGTGGGGTGAAGGGTGTCTTAATGTGGGAGCGAGCTTGCTCGCGAGGGTCGGGATGAATCGCGAGCAAGCTCGCTCCCACAAAAGAAAAAGGCGGGATTTCTCCCGCCCTGATACTTGGCACTTGATACCTGATACTTGACCGCGAAGCGGTCACACCGTGATCAGTTCCTTCTCTTTGTGGGCGAGGTGGGTCTCGATGTCCTTGATGGCCTTGTCGGTGGCGGCCTGGATTTCCTTTTCCAGGCGCTTGTTATCGTCCTCGGGGAGCTTGGCTTTCTTGACCTGCTCAAGCACGTCGCGGCGGACGTTGCGCACGTGGACGCGGCCTTCCTCGGCGAGGCGGTGGGCGGTCTTGACGAACTCGAGGCGGCGTTCCTTGGAGAGGTCGGGGAAGGGGAGGCGGATGAGGTTGCCGTCAACGACGGGGTTGACGCCGATGTTCGCCTGCTGAAGCGCTTTCTCGATGGAGCGGAGGAGGCCCTTGTCCCACGGCTGCACTTGGATCATGCGCGGATCGGGTGTGGTGATGGCGGCGCAGGCCTTGAGTTGCTGGGTGCCGCCGTAGGCCTCGACCATGATGCCTTCGACCATGGCGGGGGAGGCTTTGCCGGTGTGCAGGGTGGAGAACTCGTGGAGCGTATGATCCACGGTCTTCTTCATGCGGGTCTGGGCGTCGGTAAGGATGGGATGGGACATGGGAGGGGAATCAGAGGACAGAGGACAGAGAACGGAGGACAGAGGACAGAGGACGGAGGACGGAAGACAGAAAGCTCAGCCGTGGACGAGCGTGCCGATCTTCTGGCCGGAGACGGCCTTCTTGATGGCGTGGGGATCGTCGAGGTTGAAGACGAGGATGGGGACGTTGTTGTCGAGGCAGAGGGAGAACGCCGTCGAGTCCATGACGTTGAGGCGCTGTTTGAGGGCGTCGATGAAGGTGAGCTCGTCGTATTTGACGGCGTCGTCGTGTTTCTTCGGGTCCTTGTCGTAGATGCCGTCCACCTTGGTGGCCTTCATGATGATGTCGGCGTGGAGCTCGGAGGCGCGGAGGGCGGCGGTGGTGTCGGTCGAAAAATACGGATTGCCCGTGCCGGCGGCGAAAATAACGACCCGCTTCTTCTCGAGGTGGCGCATGGCGCGGCGCATGATGAACGGCTCGGCGATCTGGTTCATCGGGATGGCGGACTGGACGCGGGTGTTGACGCCCATTTTCTCGAGGCAGTCCATGATCGCGAGGGCGTTGATGACAGTGGCGAGCATGCCCATGTAGTCGCCGGTGGTGCGGTCCACGCCGCGCTTGGCGCCCTGCAGGCCGCGGAAGATGTTGCCGCCGCCGATGACGACGCACACCTGCACGCCGAGGTCGTGGATTTCCTTCACCTGTTCGCACATCCGCTCGAGTGTGGCGGCGTCGATGGGCTCGGTGCCCTTGCCGCGCAACACCTCGCCGCTGAGTTTCAGGACGATGCGTTTGTATTTAACGGCGGAGGCGGTCTTGGACGGCATGAAGCCAGATGAAACCGTCCGGCAAAACCGGCGTCAATGGCGGAGATAACGCGGTCGGGACGTGGGCCCGGCAAATTGGCTGCCCGACATGGATTCGAACCATGACTAGGTGAGTCAAAGTCACCTGTGCTACCATTACACCATCAGGCAGTGAAGGATGGAAGGGGCAGCGTGCGTCTGACTCCCCTCCGGTCAAGGGCGGAAATCACGGCTGCGATTGGCGCTCAGTGGGCGGGCTGACATGTTCCGTAGAGGTTTGCCAAGTCGCGCCGCATCCGACTCATTGGTGCTTCCCCGTGACGAACCGCATTTACCCGAAAGACCTGCTGGATCATATTGAGGCCGACCTGCTCGGCAACATCCTGCCGTTCTGGATCAAGCAGGCCGTCAATCGTTCCGGCCATACTTTCCACGGCCAACTCTCGAATGACCTGAAGCTCGACGCGACGGCCGAACGGGGCGCGTTGTTGACTTCGCGCATCCTGTGGACCTATGCCGCGGCTCACCGGCAATACGGTGACGCCGAGTATCGCGAGATGGCCGACCTCGCGCACGCGGACCTAATGACGCGCTACCACGACGCGAAGCACGGTGGGTTTTACTGGTCGATCCAGGCCGACGGCGCGGTGCTCCGCGATCGCAAGCAGATCTACGGGCAGGCCTTCGCGATCTACGCCCTCAGTGAATACCACGCGACCACCGGCCAGCGCGAACCGCTCGACCGGGCCATCGCAGTTTTCCGGCTGATCGAGCAGCACGCGCGCGAGCACACGCACGGCGGTTACCTCGAGGCTTTTGCCCGCGATTGGTCGCCGATCTCCGAAGTGCGCCTGAGCAGCGGGGACCAGAACGATCCCAAATCGCAGAACACGATGCTGCATGTGATGGAGGCCTACACGCGACTGGTCGCGGTGTGGCCCGACACCGGATTGCGGCAGGCGTTGCGCGAGCTCGTCGAGGTCATGCTCACGCACATCCTTGATGCGCGCACCTGCCACCTCGGGCTGTTCTTCACCAATGACTGGCAGCCGACCTCGCGGAAAATTTCCTACGGCCACGACATCGAGGCGGCGTGGCTGCTGTCCCGCGCGGCCGAGGGGTTGGCCGACCCGGCACTGACCGCGCGCGTCACGGCGGTCGTGCGGAAGATTGCCGATGTGACACTGGCCGAGGGCACCGACTCCGACGGCGGCATCTTCAATCTCGGTGATCCGAGCGGTATCATCGACGGCAGCAAGGAATGGTGGCCGCAGGCCGAAGCCGTGATCGGCTTCCTCAACGCCTGGCAGCTTTCTGGCGAGGAGCGCTACCTCGCCGCCGCCGCGCACACCTGGGAGTTCATTGAGACGCGGCTGATTGACCGGGCCAACGGCGAGTGGTTTCGCGGCGTGACCCGTGACGGTCGGGTCATCGACTCCTTCGAGAAGGTGGGTTTCTGGAAATGCCCCTACCACAACGGGCGGATGGGCCTCGAGGCGGTGAACCGGCTGCGGGCGATCCCGACCAAGGCTTGACCACGAATTACGCGGATGGTCACGGATCAAGGCATCATGTCCACAGCCTGTCATCCTGAGCGTAGCGAAGGTTCCAGCAGCGCGCCTGCCGACGGTTGTCATGCTGGATCCTTCGCTACGCTCAGGATGACTGCTTCGGTTCTTTATCCGTGTTCATCTGTGTAATCTGTGGTTAACCTGTTTTTGATTGGTTCCCTTGAGTCCAATCCCGCGCAAACAGACTTAATTCAAAACGGTCGCTCCTAATAGCCCGCGGCCGGATTACCGGCTAGACTGCACCTTCCCCTCATGAAAAAGAAAGCATCCCCTGCCCAGACCAAGGCGCCCACCGCCTGGACCAAGCGCCTCAAGCAGCTCCGCGCCAAGCACGAGAAGTTCCTCGCGCGCCGGAACCCCGTGGACCCCGAGTGGGACAACGGCGTGTTCGACCGCTTCGTGCATCCGGCGATCACCTACCGCCACGCGCCGATCGAGTGGCGCTTTGATCTCAACCCGCAGACCAATCCGTTCCTGATGGAGCGCCTCGGCGTCAACGCCACGCTCAATCCCGGCGCGTTTATGTGGAAGGGCAAAGTGCACATGGTCGTCCGCTTCGAGGGCTACGATCGCAAGAGCCTGTTCGCCATCGCCGAGAGCACCAACGGCATCGATGGCTGGCGTTTTTGGGACGAGCCGGTGGATCTGCCCGAGCTCAAGCCCGAGACCAACGTCTACGACATGCGCATCACGTTCCATGAGGACGGCTGCATCTACGGCGTGTTCTGCGCCGAGGCCAAGGACCCCCACGCCAAGCCGGGTGACCTCTCCAGCGCGGTCGCGGTGGCGGGTATGGTGCGCACGAAGGATTTCAAGAAATGGGAGCGCCTGCCCAACCTCAAGACGCCCGCGTCGCAGCAGCGCAACGTCGTGCTCCATCCGGAATTTGTCGACGGCCAGTATGCGTTCTACACGCGTCCGATGGACGGCTTCATCGATGTCGGCTCCGGCGGCGGCATCGGCTGGACCTTGTGCCAGGACATCACCACCGGCATCACCGGCCCGGAGAAGATCATCGACGGCCGCGCCTACCACACGATCAAGGAAGTGAAGAACGGTCAGGGCCCGGCGCCGATCAAGACGCCGCAGGGCTGGCTGCACCTCGCGCATGGTGTGCGCGCCTGCGCCGCCGGCCTGCGCTACACGCTCTACATGTTCATGACCTCGCTCGAGGATCCGACCAAGGTCATCGCGCGCCCCGGCGGCCACTTCCTCGCGCCGTATGGCGGCGAGGGCTTCGGCGACGTGTCGAACGTCACCTTCACCAACGGCTGGGTCGAGCTGCCTGGCAAGGAGCGCACGGTGCTGATGTATTACGGCGGCTCTGACACGCGCTGTTACGTCGCGCGCTCGACGGTGGCCAAGCTCGTGGATTGGTGTCTCCACACGCCGGAGGACGCGCTCACGACTCGCAAGGCCGTCGAACAACGCCTCGCCCTCATCCGCGCGAACAAGGCGCTCGCGGGGAAGTAATGGAGGGTCCGCGTCCCTGCGGGCTGTCAATTATCGTTTCTACCTCGGAGCGGCCCGCAGGGACGCGGGCCCTCCAGCCAATTACTTCCCTTTGTCCGCAAGCGCGGACTTCAGGTGCGGCACGAGACGCTGGGTGAACTCCACCGAGTCGGGACCGGACATCTAGCCGCTACCGGCTAAGCAACTCCACGGCCTGCCGCACGCCTTGCAGCCTTTGCTCAACGGCGGATCGCCGGAAGGTAACAATCGGAGACTTGGACGCCTGCTTCTGCCATTTTTG
>JAHFTH010000189.1 GCA_023269445.1 Lacunisphaera sp. | reverse complement strand
GTCACTTATACTCGGACCGGTTGGACGCCCCACACGGAAACAATCACGGTTGCTCGCAATGCGACCACCCGCTCGTCGTGGACGTTTCCCAGCGGCAATCTGCACATCACCAGTGAGCCGTCAGGTGCCAGTGTATCTCAGGACGGCGTGACCCTTGGCGTTACGCCCCTGACGGTCCAGCGCCCGCCCGGACCAGCCAAATACGAGCTGAAGCTGGCCTATCATGATCTGATCACACTGCCGGGTTTGATCGAGGAGGGGAAGACCCTTGAACTGACTACGGCACTTGCCGAAACGGACATAATCTACGGTCCGGCAGAATTGGACAAGAATCCCGAGCCCATTAACCCGAAGATGCCAGATCTGCCGCCGGTCCTAACCTTGGTGGAGGGCCGAGTGGTTGTCCAGATGACCATCGGTCGTGATGGCACCCCCAGTGATTTGAAGCTCATCCGCGCTTCAAATCCTGCGCTGGGAAAACTCTATCTTACCGCATTGGCAAAATGGAAATTCAAGCCCGGTATGAAGAACGGCAAACCTGTGCGCTCAGCCGTGGTAATCCCCTTCCTTGTCCAACCATCGCGGGACTGATCACCAGGCTTGAAAGGCAATTCTTGGGTAAGACGAACTTGTGCCGCCCAAGCCACATCAGTGACCGATCACGTATTCCAGAGTCACATCCTTGTTTTGTGATCATCCCTTGACCAGCGAGAGCTGACTCGCTGGTTTGCGCGGTTTTTCCCATGCCTAAACTTATTCTCTGGGACATCGACGGAACGATCATCGTCTCCCACGGCGCTGGGTTTCGCGCCATGGTGCGTGCTTTGACCGAACGCTTTGGGGCGACTGTAGACATGGGCAAAATCGACTGGGCTGGTCGCACCGATTCGTGGATAGCGGGCGAAGTGCTGCGCTTAGTCGGTCTGCCTGATACACTGCAAAACACGCACGATTTTCTGGAAGCTTACCTCGAAATACTCCCGCAAGAATTACGCGTCGGTCGACCCGGGCAGGTGCTGCCAGGGATTTTGGAACTCTTGGAAACTTTGCGGGTGCGCCCTGATGTCGTCCAAGGCCTGCTGACCGGCAACTTGGAACGCGGCGCCCGGCTCAAGCTCACGCACCACAAGGTCTGGCATTATTTTGCATTTGGAGCCTACGCCGATGACAGCCCGCGCCGCAATGACCTCGGCCCACACGCGCTGCGTCGTGCGAAGGAAAAATACGCGGTAGAATTCGCGCCTGACAGGACATTTATCATCGGCGACACGCCGCACGACATCGAATGCGGGAAGGTTATCGGTGCGCAGACGATTGCGGTGGCGACGGGGAAATACAGCGTGACCGAGCTGGCGGCGCACAACCCCTCGGCTGTCTTCCCGGATTTCGCCGATACGGCGGCTTTCCTGCGCGTGATTGGCCTAGCCTGATCCTATTTCGTTCGGGTCTCGATTGAGCTTAATTTCTCCTCGTGGAAAACGACCCGCATGACTTCGTCGTCCGCGTTGGCCGCAGTGCTCATGCTCACCCCGGTGCTGACCCCACTGTAGCCGCCGCTGCTCACCCCGAAGCCAATACTGACATGGGGCTCTCGTTTGAAGTAAACCCACACCTCCGATTCACCTTCCGAACCAGCATGGGTAAATTTCCGGCCGGGTTTGCCCAGCGCGAGCATCACCATTTCCTCGGTGAAACCAATCTCCACCTCGCCGGCACTTATCTTCCGCTGCACCTCGGATGGAAACCGACGGTAGGTCTCACGGTGCTCACTGATGCGGGATTGCGGCGTGGAAGTGACGCATCCGGTTGCTAGCAATAGTGTCGAAGTTAGCAGGACAGAAACGATGGGGATGCGCATAGAGGGAAGAAGCTTGCTGCCGGACAGTGTGACCAAAATATCGACATCTGCAATCTTCCGGGGTTCATTGTTTCAACTCGCCTATGAAAATATTCACCATCGCCATTGGCTCCGACCATGCTGGGTTTGCCTATAAGGAAAAAATCAAGGCCATGCTCCTCGCCGAAGGTCACGCTGTCCGCGACTGCGGCACAACCTCCGACGCTTCTTGTGATTATCCGGACTTCATCCGGCCAGTGGCCGAGGCGGTCGCCCGCGGCGAGGTGGAACGCGGCATCGTTCTCGGTGGCTCAGGCAACGGTGAAGCTATTGTCGCCAATCGAGTGAAGGGCGTGCGCTGCGGTCTCTGCTGGAACGAGCAAGTGGCCATCTGGAATCGTTCCCACAACGACGGCAACTGTCTCTCTCTAGGCCAGCGAACCATTACTGAAGATGAAGCCCTAAAGATAGTGAAAGTTTGGCTGACAACCGCATTTGAGGGCGGTCGTCACTTGGGGAGGATCAATAAAATCGATCAGACTTAGCTAGTTAGGTGGCTTCACATACGCTACACTATTGCTTCGACATTATACATTATGTCGTCAAAGTAATTAGCAATGGGAACCAGACACCGCGGACCAATCGAAGAAATCAATGCACTGAATGCGTTCATTAAACTGCAACGCGCGGGCGAGTCTGTCTCTGCTCGAGTCCACTCTGTTCTGCCCGACGAGCTCACGATAACTCAGTTTGGCGTGCTCGAAGCCCTGCATCACATCGGTCCCCTCTGCCAGAGCGAGCTCGCCGAAAAACTACTGAAGAGCGGCGGCAACCTCACTCTCGTAGTGGATAATTTGGAGAAGGCTGGCCATGTCCAGCGCGAGCGCGATCCCGCCGACCGCCGCTTCGTGGTCGTGAAGCTCACACCCAAGGGCCAGGCGTTTATTTCCGCCCTCTTCCCCAAAGTCGTCGCCAACGTCACCCGCGAGATGGCCGCCTTGTCCTCCACTGAGCTGTCGGATCTCGGACGTCTCTGCAAAAAGATCGGCCGACAGGCCTGATATTTATTTCCCCTTATACTTTAACATCAAACCTTACCATGAAAGCCAACCTCTTCGGCCTCCATCACATCACCGCCATCTCGTCTGACGTTAGGCGCAACATGCAGTTCTACACCCAAGTGCTGGGTCTGCGTTTCGTGAAGAAATCGGTCAATCAAGACGATACCGGCACCTATCATCTCTACTACGGGAATTACACGGGCGCGCCGGGCACTGCCCTGACTTTTTTCCCGTGGGCGGGCCTGCCCCGCGGCCGCCCCGGCAAGGGCCAATCCTACGCCACTGCGTTCTCCATGCCGTCGACTTCACTCGCGTTCTGGCAGGCGCGTTTGGCCCGCCTGAACGTCACAACTTTCTCCCTCGAGTCGCGCTTCAACGATCAGGTGCTGCCGTTTCTCGATCACGACGGTCTGCGCTTGGAACTGATCGCTACCGCCGAATCCGACTCCCGGCCTCCCACTCCGTCCGTTGAAATTCCGGCCGAGCACGCCATCCGCGGCTTTCATAGCACGACTCTCGCGCTGCACGAGGCCGCGCCGACCGCCACCGTTCTCACGGGGCCGATGGGCTACCGCCTGCTCTCCGAATCGGGCTATCGCACCCGCTACACGGTCGGCGACGGTGGCCCGGGAACTTACGTTGACCTGCTGACTGATCCTGCCCTGCCCCGCGGGTTAAGCGGTGCCGGCACGATCCATCACGTCGCGTTTCGCACCCCTGATAGAGCTTCGCAGGTGACGGCCCGCCAGATTCTGCTCGATGGCGCCTTACAAGTCAGTCCGGTCATCGATCGCGCCTACTTCAAGTCCATCTATTATCGCGAACCAGGTGGCGTCCTCTTTGAAATCGCCACCGACCAGCCGGGCTTCGCCATCGACGAACCCGTGGAAACCCTCGGGTCAAAACTCTCCCTGCCGCCTCACCTCGAGCCCCACCGCGCCGAGATCGAAGCCTCCCTGCCCAAACTCAACTGACATGTCTGCCCTATCCTATCTTCACCGTTTTGAACCCGGCACCAAGACCGGGGCGCCGCCGCTGCTTCTCCTGCACGGCACCGGTGGCGACGAAAACGACCTGATCCCGCTCGACCACCAGCTCGCCCCGGGCTCGGCCCTGCTGAGCCCGCGCGGTGACGTCAGCGAGTGCGGTTTGCCGCGCTACTTTCGGCACTTTGCCGAGGGTGTTTTTGATCTGGAGGACGTCGCGAAGCGGTCCCTCGCCCTCGCCGATTACATCACCGCCGCCACCGCCAAATAATGGATTCGATACCAACGAACTGACGGCGCTGGGCTATTCCAATATCGCTGCCGCGCTGCTGTTGTTGCGCCCGGCCACTCTCGCCCGGGCCGTCTTGCTCCGCCCGATGGTCGTGCTTCAGCCGGAGCACCTGCCCGATCTCTCCGGCAAACACATCAGCCATGCGGCAGCATTTCTCGCTTCCAAGTCCTGATAGCCTGACGCGATTTTTCGTCTTTAGGATTCCCGCTGGGGGAAATACCCGGCAACCTGCCCGGCAGTGAGTAAAGCTAAACCCGGGAAATCAAAAATCTCCTCCGCCCGCTGGGCCGGCATCCGCTTGTTCGCCATGGATGTGGATGGCGTCCTGACCGACGGCACCGTCGAGATTCACTCCGATGGCACCGAGTCGAAACGCTTCTCAATTCTCGACGGCATGGGTCTGGTCCGGCTGCGCCTAGCTGGCGTCGCCGTGGCCTGGATCTCCGGCCGGGCTTCGGGTGCCACCACGGCCCGGGCCACCGAATTGAAGATTCCCCATGTGATCCAAGGCCGCACTGACAAGCTCATGGCTTTGCAGGAACTGGCCAGTCAGCTCGGCCTCGCCGCCAGCCAGGTCTGCTATATGGGTGATGACGACATCGATGCTCCCGCCATCGACTGGTCGGGCATCGGCGTCGCCCCGGCCACCTCCATGCCCGCCGCCCTCAAAGTCGCGCTCCTCGTGCCCCAACGTCCGGCCGGCCTCGGCGCCGTGCGCGAAGTGTGTGAACATATCCTGGCCCATCGCGGTCAATAGCGCCGCCATGCCGTCTTTGCCCAAGATTGTCCCGTTTCTGCTTTTGTCCGCCCTCTCCGCCTTGGGCGCGAATACCCAGATTGCCCCTGACCAGCCCATCGTGAATTTTCGTCTGCCCGACTTCACCCCGGAGGGTAATCGCTCTTGGCTGGTCCGCGGCTCCGAGGCCCGCTACGCCAATCAGAGCCAGGTTGATATCAAGGGCCTGAACCTCTCGATTTTCACCGGCCTGCCCGACGGCAAGGTCGAAACGCTGATCCTCAGCCCGTCCGCCCAGGTGCGCCCCGGCGAGATGCTGGTCTGCGGCAGCGATACCATCCGCGTCATCAACGACCGGTTTGAAGCGACCGGTTCCGATTGGAACTACGCCCACCGGGATAAAAAGGTTTCCATCGGCAAAAACGTGCACGTAGTTTTGCACACTGAATTGAAGGCCATGCTCCAATGAAATTTTCCCGCCTCATCCTCCTCCTGCTCCCCCTCCTGGCCGCCGGCCTGCTCCGCGCCCAGAACACTGAGCCGCAGAACACCGTGATCGATTGCGAGCAGTTCGACTGGCGCAGCAGCGACAAGGAAACCACCTCCGTCTTCACCGGCAAGGTCGTCGTGACCGGCACCAACCTCAAGCTCACCTGTGACCGCCTCGAGATCGTGGCCAACCGCAAGGGCGACCCCGCCGCCACCATTGGCAAGCTCGAGAGTTTCAAGTCCTTCGTCGCCACAGGCAATGTCCGCATCATCCAGGGCGACCGCGAGGCCGCTTGCGGTCGCGCCGAGGTTTTGCCCGGCGACAACAAGATCGTCCTCACCGGCCAGCCCGTGGTGGTCGACCACTCCGTCAACTGGACCTGGACCGGCGACGAGCTCGAGATGCTGAGCGGCGAGCGCCAGATCCGCGGCAAGAACGCCCGCTTCACCGGCCCGCCCATCAAGGATCTCGGCATCGACAAGGTGAAGCCAGCGGCCCTCGCCACTCCCGCCTCCGAGACCCCCAAGCAGCCCTGATCATGGAAGCCGCCAAGGAAATCCGCACCGAGGGCCTGGTTAAAGTTTACGGCCAGCGCTCCGTCGTGAACGGTGTCAATATCCGCATCCGCGCCGGCGAAATCGTCGGCCTGCTCGGCCCCAACGGCGCAGGCAAGACCACCAGCTTCTATATGATCGTCGGGCTCGTGCCCGCGACCTCCGGGAGTGTCTTCATCAACGATCAGGACGCCACCCACCTCCGCATGCACCGCCGGGCCCGCCTCGGCGTCGGCTACCTGCCGCAGGAAGCCTCCATTTTCCGCAAGCTCACCGTGGAGGAAAATATCCTCGCCATCGTCGAGACCCTGCGTGTCAGCTCTGCCGACCGCTCCGCCCTCGTCCAGCACCACCTCGACGAGCTCAGCCTCGGCCATCTCGCCAAGCAAAAAGCCTACACCCTCTCCGGCGGCGAGCGCCGTCGCCTCGAGATCGCCCGCGCCCTCGTCACCCGCCCGCAGTTCCTGCTGATGGACGAGCCCTTCGCCGGCGTCGACCCCATCTCCGTCGCCGAGGTGCAAAAGATCATCCTCCAGCTCAAGCAGCGCGGCATCGGCGTCCTCATCACCGATCACAACGTCCGCGAGACCCTCCGCATCGTCGATCGCGGCTACATCATCAACAAGGGCCAGGCCATGACCGAAGGCAGCAGCGACTTCCTCTTCCACGACCTCCAGGCGCGCGAGATCTTCCTCGGCAAGGATTTCAACATGTAACCGGTGGAACCCGTCTTGC
>JAHFTH010000188.1 GCA_023269445.1 Lacunisphaera sp. | reverse complement strand
CTCGAGGATCTGCTTCTTCGTGACCTTGCCGACCTTGTCCATGTTGGGCTTGGCCGAGCCGGTGGCGATGCCGGCGGCCTTCTTGAGGAGCACGGACGCCGGGGGCGACTTGAGGATGAAGGTGAAGGACTTGTCGGAGTAGACCGTGATGACGACCGGAATGATCATGCCATTCTGGTCCTTGGTCTTCGCGTTAAACTCCTTGCAGAAGCCCATGATGTTGACGCCTTGGGCGCCGAGGGCGGGACCGACCGGGGGCGCCGGATTGGCGGCACCGGCAGGAAGCTGGAGACGGACGTAACCTTGAATTTTCTTGGCCATGGTAAGAGTGAGTTGACTGGTTGGTGGTGAGGGCGGCTGGATCAGCTTTCAGAGGCGCGCTGGACCTGCCAGTATTCGAGTTCGACGGGCGTAAACCGACCGAAAATGGAGACGGAAATCTTGAGCTTGCCGCGCGCGGGGTCGACCTCGTCGACGCGGCCGGTGAGATTGGCGAAGGCGCCGTCGGTGATCTTGAGTTCTTCGCCGACTTCGAACGTGACCTTCGGCACTTCCTTGCCCGAGGCGGCCTCGATGCGGGCCTTGATCTCGTCGATCTCGTTCTGGCGGAGCGCGGCGGGATGATCACCGCCGACAAAGCCGATGACGCCCGAGGCGTCCTTCACGAAGTAGAAGGGCTTGATCATGACCTTCTTTTCCTCGTCGTAGAGGCACATGTTGATGAACACGTAACCCGGGTAAAGCTTGCGGACCTTGGTGGACTTCTTGCCGTTCTTCACCTCGGAGACGACCTCGGTGGGCAGCAGCACTTCGTGGATCTGGTCGGAGAGCTCTTCGGCTTTTTTGAACTTCTCGATGTAGTTCTTCACCTTGTTCTCCTGGCCGGAGAGCGTGTGGATGGCGAACCACTGGGCGGTGGAAGTCTGGGTGGTCATCGGCGGAGATAGTTAGAGCTTGCCGACCCACTCGGTGACGACGTCGACCACGTTGAGGAGGGCAAAGTCGCTGATGCTCGTGAACAAACCGAGCAGCAAGCAGGCGACGATCACGACGATGGTCGAGTCCTTGAGTTCGGACTTGGTCGGCCAGCTGGCTTTCTGCAGTTCACCAACGAGCTCGCTGGTGAAGAGGCGGACGGAGCGGAAGGGATTGGCCATGTGTTGTGTCGGGCGAAGGTGGCAGGGGCGGAGGGAATCGAACCCCCAACCAACGGTTTTGGAGACCGCTACTCTACCAATTGAGCTACACCCCTGTGGTTATGATCTATTTCTTTTAGACGACACAGCCGGGACCCCAAAAAGGAGCCCCGGCAGCGTCAGTCGGAAGATGGTTAAGTGACGCTTATTCGACGATCTCGGTGACACGACCGGCACCGATGGTGCGGCCGCCTTCGCGGATGGCGAACTTCTGGGTCTTCTCCATGGCGATCGGCACGATCAGCTCGATGTCGACGGCGATGTTGTCGCCCGGCATGATCATCTCGACGCCCTTGGGCAGGTTGACGACACCGGTCACGTCCGTCGTGCGGAAGTAGAACTGGGGACGATAACCGTTGAAGAACGGGGTATGGCGGCCGCCCTCGTCCTTGGAGAGGACGTAGATCTCGGCCTTGGCCTTGCGGTGCGGCTTGATGGACTTCGGGGCGGCGATAACTTGGCCGCGCTCGATGCCCTCTTTTTCAATACCGCGGAGGAGGATGCCGACGTTGTCGCCCGCCTGGCCCTGGTCGAGCAGCTTGCGGAACATCTCGATGCCGGTGACGACGGTCGTGGTCGTGTCCTTGAGGCCGACGATCTCGACGGTGTCGTTGAGCTTGCAGATACCGCGCTCGATACGGCCCGTCGCGACGGTGCCGCGGCCGGTGATCGAGAAGACGTCCTCGACGGACATCAGGAAGGGCTTGTCGAGCTCGCGGACGGGCTCGGCAATCTCGGAATCGATGGCTTCCATCAGCGCCTGAATGGCGGCCAAACCTTCGGGCTTGCCCTCGAGGGCCGCCGTGGCGGAGCCGCGGATGATCTTGGCGGTCTTGCCGTCAAATTGATACTTGGTCAGGAGGTCGCGAATTTCCTCTTCGACGAGCTCAAGGAGTTCCTTGTCTTCGATGAGGTCGACCTTGTTGAGGAAAACCACGAGGTTCGGCACACCGACCTGGCGGGCGAGCAGGATGTGCTCACGGGTCTGGGGCATCGGACCGTCAGCGGCAGAAACCACGAGAATGCCACCGTCCATCTGGGCGGCGCCGGTGATCATGTTCTTGACGAAGTCGGCGTGGCCGGGGCAGTCGACGTGCGCGTAGTGGCGCTTGTCGGACTCATACTCCACGTGCGCGACGGAGATCGTGACGATCTTGGAAGCGTCACGGACGGTGCCGCCCTTCGCGATATCCGCGTAGGTCTTGACCTCAGCGAGACCCTTGCGGGCTTGCGCGGAGAGAATAGCGGTGGTCAGCGTGGTCTTGCCATGGTCGACGTGACCGATCGTGCCGACGTTAACGTGCGGCTTCTTGCGTTCGAATGTTCCTTTAGCCATGTGGAGTAGTGGGTTTGATTAGGTGTTGAAGTGGTTGATCCTGATTAACGTCGGTGATCGGCGACGACGCCCTGGAGCCCAGAACCGGATTCGAACCGGCGACCTCGTCCTTACCAAGAACGTGCTCTACCAACTGAGCTATCTGGGCAGACCAAGGCACTGGCAAAAAACAAAGAGAACGGGGAGGAAACGATTCTCAAAATAGACCGTCAACTAGATTCTGCCAGATTTCCTAAAAATCCTAGGCCCCCACCAATACGCGATACTGGCCGGGGTGCAATCGCTCCCCTAAGCGGTAGGATTTTACCAGATAGGCGCGGAAAAAATTATCCACTTCATCCCACCCCGAACCACTGGCTAAAACCGGTTCTCCAATCAAACCCGCGCTCCCCACCACGACCAGAAACTCAACCGGAGCAAAGTCGGTCCGTGGCGGATTTATACCACTAAGTTGTTGTGCGATAATAGTCTCTCCATTTTCAAATCCTCGAACTTCAAGATACCCCGACCTTACTGGCAGGGTTGATCGCTGGGTATCAATCAGTCCCATGCCGGCAAAGGGCGCCTCATTGCCCTGCACGAGGACGTCCACCAATTTCTCCGGCACCACGATCGCTTCGGCACCGTAATTTGCAATGTTGCGCTCCCCCACCGTGAGCTTGGGTTCGAAGCTCCCGAAAACCTGCCCGGGCTGTTTCAAACTGCCCTCCCGCAGGGGTCGCTGGCCATAATTCCATTCTGTCGGGAAAAACAGCGGCGTCGGATCCAGTAATTCCGCTTTCTCCCGCAACACCTGGTCACCCGCCGCCGTGCCCGCTCCGGCCAGTTGCACAAACGGCTTGGTGTGCTTCACCTCGTGAGTCAGCGCAACTGGATGAACCCGGTTCCACGCCACCCACGCCCCCACTCCGGCACAGGCCACGACCAGCCCGATCCAGACGCGACGCGTGCTCCTGTTATTATTCTGCGGCACGGGCGCGTCTCCTTATTGCAAAGTCATCCCCGGCTGCGGCTGCTCGGCCGCGACCAGCACGTTGGCAAACCCGACCGACCGCGCCATCTCGCACAAATCCAGGAAAGCTTGCATCGAAACCTGCCGGTCCGACCGCACCAGCATTACCGCCCCGGGATGCAGCTTGGCGTAAGTCTCCATGTGTTTGCGCAGCTCCGGCAGAGTATACATGCCGCCTTCAAATAATATCACATTGTCCCGGCGGTAGCTCACCACCACCGAGGCCGGCCCCGCGGTCTCCGACAATGATCCGCCAATGGGCAGCACGATCGGGTCTTGCTGGCCATTGAGGTCAATCGTCGTGCCCGGAGGCAGCACGAATCGTGAGCCCAGCAGCGTGAAGAACAGCGCGATCACCCCCACGTTCACCCACGCGAAAAAATCCAGATCACGCGGCGGCGGGCTCAGCCGCGATTGCAGCTCCAGCGGATGCGTGATCATTTTTTATCCCCGTTGTTTTTCTGGAAATCCCGCAGGAGAAAGCGCATTAGCTCGTTCCCCGCCCACTCCATGTCCTGCACCAGCGCGCGCACGCGGCCCGCCAGAAAATGCCGGCCGAGATGCGCCGGGATCGCGACCACCAGCCCGGCCGCCGCCGTCAGCAGCGCCTCCCACATGCCGCCCGCGAGCACCGTGGGCGTCGCGTAATTGCCGCCCTGGTTGAAAAGCCAGAAAGTCTTGATCATGCCGAGCAGGGTGCCGAGCAGGCCGAACAGCGGCGCAATCTGCGCGATTGCCGCCAGCGCGCTGATGCGTCGTTCGAGCACGGGCAGCTCGGCCAGCGCGGCCTCCTGCACGGCGAAGCGCATCGCTTGCTCATTGTCACTCGCGTGCCGCAAGCCCGACTTCACCAGCTTGGCCACGGGACCGGGTGTCTCCTCACACAGCGTCAACGCCTCCATCAACCGGTCTTTCTGCAGCAGGTTCTTGATGCCGTTGAGAAATTCCGTGGAACGGATCTGCGCGCGGTGAAGCAACAACGCCCGCTCGACGAATATGACCAGCGCCGCCAGCCCGAGCAGGACCAGCAGCCCCATCACCGCGCCGCCCTGCGCAAAGACACTGTAGCTGAATGCCGTCATGGTTGTGCGCGCATCATGCGGGGCGCATTCCGCGCGTAAATGCCAAAGCTCACGGTGCGCTCCCTCCTACGGAGCGGAACCGCGCCAGCTTCGCCTGCGCCTGCGCCGTGCCGCTCAATTTGTTATCCACGATCAGCTGATAGGCGCGCTGGGCCTCGTCGAGCCGGCCCGCGTCCTCATGGATCTGGCCCAGCTCGAGCAGCGAACGCGACACCCAATACCGGCCCTTGACCCCGAGGCGGGCGGCCTGCTCGGCGTCCAATAGGAAACCCTGCACCACCGACCAGAAGACGGTCTGCGCTTTGGCCGCCTGACCGCGCTTCGCGAGGGCGTAACCCCACTTGAAGCCCGCCTCCACGCGCAAATCCACCGGTGCCGCCGGCAGGTCGCGCAACCGCTCGAAGATCGCCGACGCGCTCTCGTAGTTCACCACGCTGTTGGCGCCCTGCGCAAAAAGCGTGTCCGCCAGCGCCAGTTGCGCCAGCAGCACGTCGACGTGCTTGCTGTGATTATTGATGAGATCCTCGTAGCTTTGCCGTGCCAGGCCGAATTCGTTCAACTTGCGGAAGAGGTCGCCCTGCTTGAGCCGCGCATAAAACACCAGTTCGTCGCGCGGGTATTTGGTGATCAGGCGCTCCAGCAGTTCGTTCGCTTCGTAAAGTTGCCGGTCGAGGCCCTGTCGCTCGAGAATGAGCGCGGCCTGATAAAGCGCGAGTGGCGCGTAGTCGCTCTGCCGGTATTCCGCCGTGTCGACGAAACTGATCAGCACCCGCTGCGCCCCCGCCAGATCCCCGGTCTGGGTCAGGTGACCGGCCTGCACAAGGTAGGAATACTGCGCTGCCTCCGTCGCATGGAAATCGGTCCGCAGTTTGTCCAGCACGGCGAACCCCTCGCTGTCCCGGCCGAGCCCCAGCAGCGCCTGCGCTTTCAACAGTTGGGCCATGCTCGTGACGTTGGTCCGCAGTCCGGCGTCGAGCTGCTTGGCCTGGGTGAGCGGGGCCAGCAGTTCATCCGTCTGCCGCAACGCCGCCTCGGGCCGGCCGTTGTCAAACGACAGCTTCGCCCTGAGCCACAGCAGTTGGATGCGCAATTCCTCGGGCACACCCTGCGCGCCAGTGGTGAGCAATCGCTCGACGCGGGCCGAGGCCGCCTCGTTCTGCCCGCGCACCTGCATCTCCTTGACCAGATTCCATTCCGCCTGCCAGCGGCTCTCGGCATCAAACCCGACATCGGCCGACGCCGCATCCAATTGCTTGGCCGCGGCCTCGAGCCGGTCCGCCCGGATCTCGGACAGGGCGCGCTGGAAAATCAATACGCCCGCCCGCGCCGCCAGCGGGGCCTCGTGCAGCGCCGCCTCGTAGGCATCCGCCGCATTCCGGTAATCCTCCGCCAGGAAAAATGCCTCGGCCTGCAACACGCCCAGCTCGGCGCGCCCGCGACCCGGGGCGAGCACGGCGCGCAGTTGCGCGATTACGTCAGCGGTCGTCCGGTAGCGTTTCAAATCCCACGCCACCGCCAGTCGGATCCCCAGCGCCTGCGCCTTCAGGACCGATCCGGGATACCGCTCCAGCAGCACACGCGCATCCTCCTCGGCCGGAGCGTAGGCTTTGTCAGCCAGCGCCGTCTGCGCCCGCACCAGCAACAGGTCCTCGATGATCGGGTGCAGCGTCGGCGCGCCGATGAGCTCGCTCAGGTCGCGGCGCAGTTGTTCGCGTTCCGCCGATGTCTTGGCTCCGCGCACCAACAGTTGCAGCGCCAGCCGCTGCGTCTCGGGCCGCTGGCCGTCGCGCAACAGCTGCCGGAAAGCCTGCCGGCCCGCCACACTGCCCTCGCCGGCGATCAGACCCAGCATCAGGCCTAGCTGGTCGGCCGCGTCGCGCTCCGTGGCGGGCAGCACCGCCAGTTGCCGTTGCAAAACCGCCTGCGCCTCCGTCGCCCGGCCCAGCCCGGCGAGCGCCGCCGCATAAGTGCGCACATAAGTGTAGCCGGTGCGCTGGCCTTGGAAACGCTCCATGTTGCCGCGCAGGGTCGCCAGTTGCGCTTCGCTGACCTGACCCGAACGCAGCCGC
>JAHFTH010000187.1 GCA_023269445.1 Lacunisphaera sp. | reverse complement strand
GAGCGGGTCGGGCGAATTGCCGAGGGACTTCGACATCTTGCGACCCTGCTGGTCGCGAATGATGCCGGTGAAATAGACGTTCTTGAACGGAATCCTCGCTTTCAGCTCGGCTTCCGTCAGCTGGGAGCGGGGAGCGAAGAGCTTCGAGCCAGAGGCAAAACCGCCGTCCTGCTCCTTTCTCCCAGCTCCTTGCTCCATGCTCCGGACCGTCTCAGGTCCGGTAAACTCCAGGCCGGCCATGATCATGCGCGCGACCCAGAAGAAGATGATGTCCGGGCCGGTGACGAGCGTGGTC
Source organism: Lacunisphaera sp. (assembly GCA_023269445.1). Taxonomy (GTDB): domain Bacteria; phylum Verrucomicrobiota; class Verrucomicrobiia; order Opitutales; family Opitutaceae; genus Lacunisphaera. Next base: position 6,420 of record JAHFTH010000187.1, on the reverse strand, counting down.
GTCGGGTAGAAATAATCGAAGCCCGCCTTGTCCATCGTGCCCTTGTCGGGCCAACCGAGCGTGGCGAAGGGCCAGAGCCACGACGAAGCCCAGGTGTCGAGGACATCGTCCTCCTGCACCCAGTTCGCCGGATCGGCCGGGCCGGCGAGCGAGACGTGGACCTTCTTCGGGTTGGCGATGTCGGCCTCGGTGAGCGTTTCCTTGTCGAGTCCCTTGGCATACCAGACGGGAATGCGGTGGCCCCACCAGAGCTGGCGGCTGATGCACCAGTCCTGGATGTTCTCCAGCCAGTGGAGGTAAACCTTGGACCAGCGCTCGGGGTAAAACTTGATGTGACCGTCGCGCACCGCGGTCTTGGCCTCCTCGATGCGGGGATACTTCAGCCACCATTGCCACGTGAGGCGCGGCTCGATCGGCACGTCGGCGCGCTCGGAGTAGCCGACGTTATTCTCATAAGGCTCCTCTTTCACCAGTGCGCCGGATTCCTTCAGGAGCTCGGCTGCTTTCTTGCGGCCGGCGAAACGGTCGAGGCCCGCCAGCTCGGGGCCGGCGAGTTCGTTGAGCTTGGCGTCCGGCGTGAGCACGTCGATCGGCGCGAGCTTGTGGCGCTGGCCGACCTCGAAATCCACCTTGTCGTGCGCCGGGGTGATCTTGAGCGCGCCGGAGCCGAACTCCTTGTCCACCGCCGCGTCGGCGATGATCGGGATCTGCGCGCGGTTGAGCGGACGCCAGACTTTTTTGCCAATGAGCGAGGTGTAGCGCGGGTCGTCGGGATGGACCGCGATGGCCACGTCGCCGGGGATCGTCTCGGGGCGGGTCGTCTTCACCTCGATGAACTTGCCCGGCTGGTCCACAAGCTCGTAGCGCACCTGATAGAGGAAGCCCTTCGTCGGCTTCATGATTACTTCCTCGTCGGACAGCGCCGTGAGGCTGGCGGGGCACCAGTTGACCATGCGCTTGCCGCGGTAGATCTGGCCCTTGCCGTAAAGATCAACGAACACCTTGAGGACGGCCTGCGAGTAGGCGGGGTCCATCGTGAACTGCGTGCGGCTCCAGTCGGCGGAGGCGCCGAGCGCCTGCAACTGCTTCAGGATGATGCCGCCCTTGTCCTCGCGCCACGACCAGACCTTCTCCAGAAATTTTTCGCGGCCAAGGTGGTGGCGGGTTTTCTTTTCCTTGCGCAGCTCGCGCTCGACCACGGTCTGCGTGGCGATGCCCGCGTGGTCGGTGCCGGGGAGCCAGAGCGCCTCGCGGCCCTCGAGGCGGGCGCGGCGGACGAGGATGTCCTGCAGCGTGTTGTTCAGCACATGGCCCATGGTCAGGACGCCCGTGACGTTGGGCGGCGGGATCACGATCGTGTAGGGCGACTTGGCCGGGTTGGTTTTGCCGGTGAAACAGCCAGCCTCCAGCCATGCGGCATACCACTTCTTTTCGACGTCTTGCGGTTCGTAGCTCTTGGTGATCGAGGCCATGGCGGTTAAGTAGCCGGGCAGTGAAAGGCCCCCGCCCCGCCCTGACAAGCCTGCTTCCGCGCAAAGCCTTTCCTTGGTTCACCGTCCGTCAATTTAACTCGCGCCGGACCGGGGCCGGAAACAGAAGTGGCCCCACATAGCTTGGGCAGTCGCACCTCTACTTCAGTTGTGGTCGGTCTCATCGCAGATTAAATCGGCTGCGGGTTTCCCTTCGGTTAACCAAGGAACGTGGTCCGAGGCGGGCATGCCACTGGGGTGTTCAGTTTGATGTAGGCGAGCTTAGCTCCGTTTCAGGAGGTTCGTAGCCGAGAAGCTGCTCAACGCGTTTTCCCAAATTCTGGCACGCTGGTCCTCACCGTGCTTTGGTTGGCTTGTGCGGTTCACTTATTGGCAGGATTTGCCCGAACGGCCTATTCCCAGTCCAGCCAGCCTTTGACGGGGCGCTTTTGATCGATGAGTGAGAGCATTTCGACGCAGTAGTCGTCACCCGCACACTGCTCGGGCTCCTTCAAAAGCCGTAGGTAATTGATCAGGGTCCGCAAAACGCTCTTTCCCTGCTCTTTGTTCATCGCTCAATCAATATTTCAGGAGAACACCGCAGCAGGACAATATTTCTTGATGAACTTGAGTTGCCTCTTGGGATATACGCCTGCAAATCGCCCATCCCCGTAAATATCCACCAAGATAGTCGCTTCACCGTTTTCGATCGGCAAAGGATGAGGCCAAAGGACATCTCCTTGGGGATACTTGCCGAAGCAGACAACCAAGTCATCCGGGGCAGCGGCCTCTAGTTTCCTACGCCAAACCAGTCTTGCTTCGGCTTCCCATTTGGAAAGACACCCTTCGAGAAGGCTAATGTCCTCACCGGCGACCGCCAGGAGCACGCGTCGAGACATAGTCGGCGCTGCCGCCGATTCCAGGTAGCGGCTTACGAATCCTGTCAACGCCAGGTATTTTTGCTTACTATCATCCATGTTAAAACTGGCCGAAGGGTTTGAAGTTAACGGGAGGTTGCGCTCCGTCAACTAGCAGCTGCGTGCCACCGCCAGTTTGCCCAAGGCCGGGATAGTCTCGCGCGAGCACCTCAAATATTTCCGCCACATCATTAAGTCCACGAGGTATGCGTAAGCTGTCCTTCACGGGAGCTATATCGAATTCAATTCTTCCGATATATTCGGCCTCAGGTGCCGGCAGTTGCAGTGCGTTCCAAGCCGCATTCGCATCCCGATAACTGCCATCCAGTGTAACGTATACTCCCTCCCGTGTTGGATGGGGAGGGAGTTTCCCTCCATTGGCCACAATACGATCCAGTTCCGACTGCGTTACATATCGGTAAGCCTTGGTTTGCATTGCATCTAAGTCCCGCACCCAGAGTTTTGCATTTGGTCCCTCGGTAGCGATCCTCGCCGCGTATTCCTCCAGGGACTTGCGCATGCTGGAGGTGACGAGCGAGCCATCGGGCCGGCTGAAAAATGCGATGAGGTCAGCCGACCGGTCCTCAATGAGGTTGTCACCCTCGAACTTCAGCAATCGCTCGTAGGTTTTGACCCAGCCCTTGGTGGCATCGGCGGTGGCGTCGGCACCCATGACATCGAAATAGGCCGCGAGCTGATTCCGGAACTGCAGCTCCCGGCCGGGGATATTCATCAGCTTCTGGATAGACTCCGAGGCGTTGATCTCCTCTTCGATCAAGCGAAGGCCCGCCTTCACCCGATCATAGCCTTCCCGAGCCATTCCCTTCTCGATTGTCTCAGCGATGGAAACAGGGCGGATCTCACTCAAGGGTGTCCTGGCCGCTTCCCGGATGCCGAGTTGTGCTTGCGCCTCCAGGGCCACGCTAAACGTCGCCACCCGGGTCACCTGTTTTGCGTGATGCCAAAACGCACTAACCGTAAAGGCAGTTCTAGCGCTGAGCTGGCCGGACAGAGCAACGCCACCGCGAGCGAAAACCTTCGCCATCGTCAATGTCCCGGCGAAACCGACCGCTACCACGATCTGCTCAGACGCGTAACCGCTTACATAGCCGAAGGTGTAGGCACGCATCCGGCCGTCCCCAGCCAAGTCGGCGAGCAAGGCATCCTCGTTCCACGGCGCGCCTTTGAATGCCGCCCATTCACTGGCCACCATCATGCGCTCGGCAAAATTATTCCCCCAAGCCACCATGCCATCGGCCACCACTTTATTCAAATCCCGGCTCAGCGCCCAGGTCTTGTAGGTGCCGACGACGGCCCAAGCTCGCCAGGAGCGGTGCTTGAAACTTTCGGAGGTCGTGAAATCGACCAACCGGTCCACACTGGGCTTGAAGACAAATTCGTAGCAAACCTGCTCGGCCAACTGCTTGAATTGGTGGGCCCGATAAAGCCGGTTCGGGAGATCACTCCCTCCCCAACCGAGTATGTTTGCTTTCGCCAACTGCCACGACCAATCCAAGGTCGTCAGTGTTCCTGCGCCGATCAATTTTGCCGCAGCCCAATCATCCTGCATACCTGACAACACCCCATCAAACGCGCCCTTGGTGACCGCCGGCAACCCCTCGACCTGCATCACGACATTGAAGATGGGGATGAGGCAGGCGCGGGTAAGATTATTGAGCGGTGCAGGCGTGCTGCTCAGGCTGAGTGAGCGCAACATACTCCGGCCTTGAGGTTGCGCCTCGTCGATGAATTGAAAAGTGGTGCCCTTGGCCCAATTGTCCACGTAGTTGATCCAATCCCCAAAGTCTTGCGCGGGCGTGAGCTCATGCGTGCGCGTGTAATACGGCTGCCCGGCGCGTTTCACCCGCACCTCGACTGTGCCGTGCTCGTTGAAGCAGGTGTAGAAATCAATCCGGCGGGGGGTCGATGGATTGCGCACAAACCAGACCTGTTGTTCATCTGACTGGATCCCATGTGCCAGATCCTCTTCGCTGAGAATCTCCTCGGTAGAGGCATAAACCCGGATGCTGCCATCACCCGTCAACTGGCCATATTTCCCGAGATTCTCGCCAGTCGACGTGTTGATGAATTCCAATTCATAACCCTCAAGGCTGTCCGCCACTTCAAGCGTTCCGGCAAGGAAGCGATCCCGCGACACCACTTGCAAAGGCGTAATTGAAAGCGCCAGCGCCACCTGCACCACGACGGTGCTGCCCTTGCTGACTTCGAGCACGAGGGGCTTATCGGTGGCTTGCCGGGCTTCGATCAAAATCACGGCACCCTGGTTGCGCACGGCGAGGGCGCGGAACGCATCCGAGCCGGTGGCTCCGCCAAAGATATCGACTCCGCCCGTCGTAATCCGGGTGGTCGGTGCGGAACTCGCGGGCTGCGTCAGATCCGGGCCGAAGCCAGTGGCGGGGTTGGTGAGAAAAAAGAACGCCGTGACTTGCGTGAGATTGGTGTAGACGAAGTTCAGGGCCTCATCGGCCTGCTTGAGTTTATAGGTGAAGCCGCTGGCCGGGGGCAGTTGCTTGAGCAGCTGCCCGATGTCTAAATACACCGGGACGAAGCTCGACAAGTCATCGACTCCGTCCACCCGGTCGTTCTCAAAATCGAGTCCGTTGGCCGTGTTGGCCGGATCACCCGGATCCACGTCGTTGTTCTGGTTGGGCCGGAACGAGAGGTCCGCTCCCAGCGCGCCGGTGTCGGCGGCAGCGACGCGCGGCCCGGTGATCGGGCCCGACGGCGACATGATGCCGCCGTCGTGATTGGTGTCGGCGGACAGGGCGCTGTCGAAGGTCAGTATCCGGTATTGGCCGGGGACGGAGCCGTGACGATGCACGTTGCCGGTGTCGAAGGGATCGATGATGTGCGGCAGCGTCTCAGTGGCGGTGGCGGTCACGTTCTCCGACAGGAACACGTAGTCCGTAGGCTCGGTCTGGTCGGCAGGCGTGAAGGTTTCCGCCCAGGTGATCAGGCGGGCGAGGCCGGACTGGATGACCAGCTTGTAGCGCAGCTTGCTGGCCGAGGCGGCGGCGGTCGCAAACGCATAGTCCGCCGTGGGCGCGGTCGTGTCGGCAAACTTGTCGTCGCTAAAGGCCTGCGCGTCGCTCCGGGCCTTGAGCTTGTCATAGGTGTCGCCGGATTTGAGGACCTCCGGGACGGAACTGTCACTCGAACTTTGCCACTCCGGGCTGCCTTCATGCCCGGGCGTGCCGGTGACCTTCACCTCGCCGATGGGATAAAATTCCCGGATGTCCCCCACCGGCACCCTATAGGAACTGATGTGATGCACCGTCGTGGTGCCGTCCGCCTGGAGCTGCGTGAAGTAGTAGGCCGTGCCCTCGAGGAAACGATATTGGACACTGGGCGGATACCACCGGAACCAGCCGATGCCGGACGAGGCCTGCGTGACCTTGCTCGCGGCGATGGTGACCGGCAGGTTGGTGGGAGAGGAATACTGACTAAACATCGCGCCCCAGCCCAGGCCTTGGATGAAACGGGCCGGACTGGCGTCGACCGGCACGGCATTCAGCTCAAAGGTGGCCTGGCCGTTGGCATCCCAGATCGTCTTCAGCGTGATCTGACTGTAAGGCACCACGGCACTCCAGCCCGGCCCCCAGCCGCCCGCCGGCTTGATCAGCCCGATCCCGGGATGCGCGGCGAGGTAGGTGGTTTCGTAGTTGGCGTCGAAGCTGTAGCTTATCGTGGTTTCGCCTGCGGCGGGCGGCACGGCAGGGATGGTGACGTCGGCCCGGGTGGTCTTGATCCCGGCGGCGCGCGCCACTCCGAGTTTTTCCGCCTTGATGGTATAGTAGTCGCTCAGGGCGGGCGGCTGGTAGGCGTAGGTGGCCGCAAAATTATCACCCGTGATCTCAAGGGTGACCTTGCCCGCCGCCACGGGCGGCGGCAGCGACTGGGCGCGCAGCCCGGTCAGCCCGACGAAGGCGAAAGCAATCCTGCTGGATCGCCACGGCCCGCTGCGGCGGGCCTCGCGATGACAAGGCCTTTTGCAAACACGCCCCGGCACAATC
>JAHFTH010000186.1 GCA_023269445.1 Lacunisphaera sp. | reverse complement strand
CATCAGCGCCTGCCATCCGTTCTTTCGCCGCAGCTCGTGGCCGACCCGGAATCTGATGCTCGCGGGCAATTTCAACATGACCAACACGGCGGAGCTGAACAACAGCCTCATCGCCATCGGCCAGCACCCGATCTTCGCCACCGACACCCAGGCCATCCTCGAGCGCATCGGCTTCTGCCTCGACGACGAGCACGAGCGGATCTACCGCGAGCTGCGCGGCGCGGGCCTGCCCGGGGCCGAGATTTCCCGCCGCATCAACGAGGAGGTCAACCCGGCCCGCGTGCTCCGCACGGCCGCGGCCAACTGGGACGGTGGCTACGCCCTCGTCGGCGTGCTCGGCAACGGCGATGCCTTCGTCGCGCGCGATCCGTCGGGCATCCGGCCATGCCACTGGTTTGAGAATGACGAAGTGGCGGCCTTTGCGTCCGAGCGCGCGCCGCTCTGCACGGTGTTCGACCTTGAGGCGGGCGACGTCCATGAGGTCGAGCCCGGCTGCGCCGTGATCATGAAGAAGGCCGGCACCGTCGCCGTGGAGCGCATCACGCCCGCGCTGCCGAAGACGCAGTGCACGTTCGAGCGCATCTATTTCTCCCGCGGCAACGACGCCGACATTTACCGCGAGCGCAAGGCGCTCGGCGCCGGCCTCGCCGACCAGATCTGGAAATCCATCGGCGGCGACCTCGAGAATTCCGTTTTCAGCTTCATCCCCAACACGGCCGAGGTCGCGTATTTCGGCCTGATGAGCGAGCTGCGTTTCCGCCGCCGGGCCGAGGTGAAGCAGACGCTGCTCAACGCGGCCAAGGCCGGCAAGATCACCGAGGCGCTGGTGGACGACCTGATCCTCAACAACTGGCCGCGCGGCGAGAAGCTCGTCTCCAAGGACGTGAAGATGCGCACCTTCATCAGCCAGGAGAAGTCGCGCAACAATCTCGCCTCGCTCGTCTACGACGTCACCTACGGCGTCGTGCAGCCCAAGGACAACCTCGTGTGCGTGGACGACTCGATCGTGCGCGGCACCACGCTGCGCCGCTCCATCCTGCGTATTTTGAAGCGGCTTAATCCGCGGAAAATCATCATCGCCTCGACCGCGCCGCAGATCCGCTACCCCGACTGCTACGGCATCGACATGTCGGAGATCGGCAAGTTCGTGGCCTTCGAGGCCGCCATCACGCTCCTCAAGGAGCGCGGGCAGGGCGCGATCATCGAGGAGGTCTACCGCCTCTGCCGCGAGGAGCTGAAGAACCCGGGCAAGGTGCCGGTCAATCACGTCCGCAAGATCTACGAACCGTTCACGGCCGATGAGCTTTCCAAGAAAATCACCCAGTTGGTGTCGCCCAAGCCCAACGGCTGGAAGGGCGAGATCGAGATCATCTTCCAGTCCATCGAGAACCTGCACCACGCCCTGCCCAACCACAGCGGCGACTGGTATTTCACCGGCAACTATCCGACGCCCGGCGGCTTCCGCGTCGTGAACCAGGCCTTCGTGAACTATTTCGAGAAACACGAGGGGAGAAGCTACTGACCCCGCGGATTACGCTGATGAACGCGGATAAGATACAAAACCCCGATAGCTGTCATTCTGAGCGCAGCGAAGAATCCAGCACGACATGCGCTCGCGGGAATCCTGCTGGATCCTTCACTTCGTTCAGGATGACAATCATGGCCAATCCGCGTCTATCCGCGTAATCTGCGGAGATTCTTCTTCATGTCTCTTTCCTACGAATCTTCCGGTGTCCGCTACGACCAGCTTGATGCGTTCAAGCGCGCCTGCCAGCAGGCCGCCCGCACCACGGCGGGCGAGCTGACCGCCCACGGTTATGCCGAGCCGGCCACGACGCGCGGCGAGAGCGCCTACCTCATTGAAGGCGCGGACCATTTCCTCGCCCACGTTGAGGAGGGGCTCGGCACCAAGAACCTTGTGGCCGATGCCGTCTATGCGGCGACGGGCAAATGTTTCTACGCCGAGATCGCCATCGATACGGTCGCGACGATCGTCAACGACCTCGTGACCTGCGGCGCGCGGCCGATCTCGGTGGCGATGCACGCGGCCGTGGGCGACTCCGGCTGGTTCACCGATGCCGTGCGGATGCAGGCGCTCGTGAGCGGCTGGGCCGAGGGCTGCCACCGCGCCGGCGCGGTCTGGGGCGGGGGCGAGACGCCGACCCTCAAGAGTATCGTCAATCCCGACACCATCGTGCTGGCCGGCTCGGCCATCGGCAAAATCTCGCCCAAGTCGCAGCGCATCACCGGCGACGTGCGCGATGGCGACGCCATCATCTTCCTCGCTTCGACGGGCGTGCAGACCAACGGCCTCAGTCTCTGCCGGCTCATCGCCGACAAGCTGTCGCAGGGTTACGCGACGCCGATTGGTCACGGTGACGACCGCAGCTACGGCGAGGCGTTGCTCGCGGCCTCGGCGATCTACGTGGATTTTGTGATCAAGTGCCAGCAGACCGGCGTGAAGCTCAACTACGTGGCGCACGTCACGGGTCACGGCTGGCGCAAGCTGATGCGGCTGGAGGAACCGTTCGTCTATGAGATCACGACGCCGCGCGAGATTCCGGCCCTGTTCAAGTTTTTGATGGAGGCTGGCCCGATCGATCTGCGCGAAGCCTACGCGACGTTCAACATGGGCGTCGGTTTCGCCGCCTGCGTGGCGCCGGCGGCGGTCGACGCGACACTCGCCGCCGCGAAGGCCGCCGGTCACGCCGCCTGGGTCGCCGGCCACGTGAAGAAAGAGGGTGGCCGCAAAGCCGTCACGATCCCGTCCCTCGGCCTCGCCTACGAGGCGGACACGCTGCAGGTGCGGTGAGTCCTAACAACTCGCTCGATTACTTGGTGGATACGTCAATCCACAATCGATATCCTGTAAATACGAGGCTGATAAGAGAAACGCAAAATGCGGCGACGCTAATACCTAGTGTCCGTTTCTGAAATTCCTCTGAAATGCGTATCTGCAAGAGATGTCTGATCAAATCAGCGCGTCTCTTGTTTCGTTCAACATTCTCATCGGCTTTCGGTTTAATCTCCACTGCGACCAGTAATAGTCGCTCAAGCTCCTTTCGATTAGCAGTCAAAACACTGCTTGTTGAAAATGCTTCATTTAGTCTGTCGTGTTCGGCGATTAATATATCGGTATTCATCCACGCATTATACCATGCCTCGATGCATGGTCCCAGGCTAGCGGTTACCGCTGGCCCCAGCGGCCGCGAGAGAGGCCGCCGAACTTGCGCGGCTCGTGCTGCTGGCCGTGACCACCACCGCCATGACCCTGACCTTGCGGCGCGTGCTGGCCGGACTGCGCGGGACGAGGAGCGTGACCCTGGCTGGAAGACTGCGGGCGCTGCTGCTGGCGCGGAGGATAACCGCCGCCACCACCACCGCGGCCGCCGTGCTGAGGACGCTGGCCGTGTTGTCCATGCGAAGGGGCGGCACCTTGGAAGCCCATGGCCGGGCGCGGGGTGGCGCCGTAGTTGAAACCCTCGAGCTGAAGCTGCGGCACCTTCTGGCCGATGAAACGCTCGATGGCCTTGATGTCGCCGGCCTGGTCGGGCGTGGTCAGCGTGAAGGCGTCGCGGGCCACGTGAAGAAAGAGGGCACCCGCAAAGCCGTCACGATCCCGTCCCTCGCCCTCGCCTACGAGGCGGACACGTTACAGGTGCGGTGATCTACCTGCAGCGGGGGAGATCAGTGCTTCTTGGTGCAGGGGATGAAAAAGGTCGTCTGCACTTTTACGGTCATCGGAGCGATTTCCGGTGGGTCGGAAATCCTCCGGCAAAGGAATGAGGAAAGGCGTGGCGTGAGTGATATTCCTTGCGTATCGGTTCGGGCGAAAAAAAAGACGCTCAGGTTCAACCGAGCGTCCAAGAAGAGAGTTGAGGGATCAGTCGATCAGCTTGAGGGGCTTACCACGGTCGGGCTGATCGGCTGAGTGATGGTGGGCGCCGCTTGTCCGAGGGGGTCAGGCGTCGAATTACTGCTCGGCGCTCCGGCTGCATCACCGCCGCCGGAAGTAGCGGTCTGCTCTGTGGGCGTGAATACGGCATTTTGCTGTGCCTGCTCGATGGCATCCGTCACGGCGGCCTGGATTTGTTGGGCTGACTCGGACGAAAGGCCTTGGATTTGGACCTGCGAGGCGGTGACTTGTCCGGTGGTGGTGTTTACTTCGGCGGTAACAACGACCTCTTTGCCCTTGGCGACTTCGATCGGCATGGAGCCGGCTGTGCCGGTGAAGACCACGAGGCCTTCGGCAGTGCTCAGCTGAAAATTGTAAGTTTTGCCATCTGCGGACGGCGTGAAAACAATGCGGAAAGTGGTGCCGCGAATACCGGCGGCGCCAACGGCGGTCTTAATGCTATAGCTGGAGGACTTGTTGAGCTTCTTTACGTCACCGACGAGTTCACCGTAGCTGAGATTAAGGCTGGTTTTGGAGTGGGTGGGTTCGTTCTTCAGTTGCGCGACGGCAATATCGTGGTCGAGCGGATCCATCTTGAATTCCTCGATAAGCAGGCGGCTATTGGCACCGAGTCTCACGGAGGAACCGTTCATGAACACGAGCACCAGACTTGAGTTAGCTCCGGTAACGACGGTGTCGGTCTCCGTCAAAGCAGTGCCGTCGGTCAGCGGAGTCTGAGTGCCACCGGAGGCTACTCGACTGACAGTGCCGGTAACCCGCATGGCCTTGATCACACCGGCGCTGCTCTGGGCAAAACCATGGCAAGCGAGGAAACCGAGAGCGAATAGCGATGTGAGTAAGCGAAAAGTTCTATTTTGCATATGGATATGGGTTATGGTGAGGAATTTTGCCCTCCTAATCGGACTTTGCGAGCCTAACTTGACTTGTATCAGCGCTGGCCCCAGCGGCCGCGGGAGAGTCCACCGAATTTGCGCGGCGCGGGCTGCTGGCCCTGACCTTGCGGGGCGGGCTGGCCGGATTGCGCGGGACGCGGGGCGTGACCCTGACCGGAAGACTGCGGGCGCTGCTGCTGGCGCGGAGGATAACCGCCGCCGCCACCACCGCGACCGCCGCGCTGATGCCGCTGGCCGTATTGCCCTTGGGCGGGCGCGGCGCCCTGGAAGCCCATGGCCGGGCGCGGAGTGGCGCCGTAATTGAAACCTTCGAGCTGGAGCTGCGGCACCTTCTGGCCGATGAAGCGTTCGATGGCCTTGATATCGCCGGCCTGGTCGGGCGTGGTGAGCGTGAAGGCGTCGCCGACGGCGGCGGCGCGGCCGGTGCGGCCGATGCGGTGGACGTAATCCTCGGGGTTGGCGGGAATGTCGTAGTTGATGACGTGCGAGACGCCGGCGACGTCGATGCCGCGGGCGGCGATGTCGGTGGCGACCATCACCTCGTATTTGCCGGACTTGAAGCCCTCGAGCGCCTCGACGCGCTGCGATTGCGAGCGGTTGGCGTGCAGGACTGCGACGGAGTGGTTGGCGGCCTTGAGCTTCCGGGCGATCTTGTCAGCGCCGTGCTTGGTGCGGGAGAAGATCAGGCAGCTGTGAAAATCGGTCTTTTCGAGCAGGGCGACCAGCAGGTCGAACTTCAGGCCCATGTTAACGGGGTAGAAGGCGTGCGTGACCGACTTGTTGACGGTGCGGGATACTCCGATCTCGACGCGGGCCGGGTTGCGCAGGGCGAAGCGGGCGACCTCCTCGATCTCCGGCGGGACCGTGGCGGAGAAGAACAGCGTCTGGCGCTCGCGCGGGCACTTGCCGATGATCTTCTTCACGTCCTTGACGAAGCCCATGTCGAGCATGCGGTCGACCTCGTCGAGGATGAGGATCTTGAGGCCATCGAGGCGCAGGGTGCCTTCCTGGAGGAAGTCCATGAGGCGACCGGGCGTGGCGATGACGATGTCGGCGCCGGCCTGGATTTCGCTGCGCTGGCGGCCGTAGCCGACGCCGCCGTGAACGACGGTGGCGCGGATGTCGGTGAAGCGGCCGAAGTCGCGGAAAGCGGTCTCAACCTGCGCAGCGAGTTCGCGGGTGGGCTCGAGCACGAGCACGCGCGGGCCGCGGGCCTCGTGCTTGCCGAGGCGGGCGAGGACGGGGAGGGCGAAGGCGGCGGTCTTGCCGGTGCCGGTCTGGGCCGAGGCGATGAGGTCACCGCCGCCGAGGACCACGGGGATGGCACGCAGCTGGATGGGGGTCGGATCGACGTAGCCCATGGCTTTGACACCGTTGATCAGGGTGGGCGGCAGCCCGAGCTTGGAAAATGGCATAGCCGGTCATTACCCCGTTTATTGCGCCGCAACGCGAGGCAATTCCTCGCCCACACGGATCGGCAGCACGACGAACGGCAGGCTGGCGCGGAAGAAGCGCTGCTGCAGCGTGAAGGCCGTGTGGTTGTGCAGCCAGCGCGTCAGGCGGGTTTCGCGGGCGAAGAGCAATTGCCCGGCGAAAAAGACGTGGTTGGGAAACTGGGTCGCGGCCGTTGTGGCGAGGGTCATGAGCTCGCCGGTGACATCGTGGCCGACGGCGGTGAAGGTCGCCGCGCCGTAGCCGTGGCGCCGGGCCCACGCGGCGTAGCGTTCGGCCTCGGCGGCGGTGTGGGCCCGCAGGGCCTCGATCTCGGCCGCGCCCTTGAAGTTGCCCGCGTCCACCGCGCCGACCTGCAGGAAGACGAAGTTGCGGAAGGTGTCGCCGAACATGCGCGGCACATGCAGCGCAGTGTGCAGGCCGAGACCGTTGTAGCCGTTGACGAGCAGGACGGCCGTGCGGTCCTTGGGATTGGGTGT
>JAHFTH010000015.1 GCA_023269445.1 Lacunisphaera sp. | reverse complement strand
CAATCGCCGCTCGTGGGTGAGGTTGCGGCCGCCAATGAAACCGAGCCGCATGAGCCGGGGGTTTCCAAGACGAGCTTCGAGCTGGCGTTTGGCGAAATGCTGACGCGGGTGCACAAGCTTAACCCGAGCTCGACCTTCGAGGTCCAGACCCCGGTCAGCGTGGCCGCGGTGCGGGGCACCGTGTTCGAGGTTTCCTACCAGCCGGGCGCGGCGGGCGAGGCTCAATACCAGCTCAGCACCGCCAGCGGGTTGGTGCACGTCACCCCGCACGCCGGCAAAATGGTGGTTGTGCCGGCCGACGAGCAGGTGGAACTGCTGGCGGAGGTCGGATCGCACGGGGTCAAAATCAAACACGTGAAATCCGGCAAGCTCGACCGCCGGAAAAAAGAACGGATTGAAAAGGAGGGCTTGGACAACGAGCACAACGCCGGGGAATTCATGCAACGGGTGCAAAAAGCCATGAGGGCCAAGGCGGCGGATGCGCGCGAAGGCGACACCAGCCGGGTCACCAAGCCCACGACACCGGTCAAACCCAAGATACCCGCCCGGGTGCCGGCGGTGAAGCGGCCGCCGCGCCGGCCGGGCACTTGAGCGGAGCAGAACAGGCGTTCAGAATCCGCGGCTCAGGCTGAAGCCCAGCCCGTAATCCGCCGAGGAATCCGAATTGCCGAGCACGCCGTAGGCTTGGGCGTGCCATTTTTCGCCGAGCGCCCGGCTGACCGACAGGGTTAAATTGCTCGAGGTGCTGCCACTGTCGGAATTTTTCTCCGCCCAATCCAGCAGGAGAGCGAGCGTGAGTTTCTCCGTGCAGGCCCAGTTGACGCCGACGGTGCCGAAAGTGTAGTTGCGCAGATCGGAGCCGGCCGGGTTGCCGAGCCAGCGGTAGCCTACCGTCACAAAGGGCGTGAGCGAGCCGGCCGTGTAGGAAAAATCCACGTGGGTCGCAAAATCATCTTCGCCCGTGCCGAGGGATTTGTCGGTGCTGGCAGTGCCGAATTTCATCTCCGCCCCGGCGGCCCACGACCACGGCTGGTCGGTGGCGATAAAATTCTGGGTGGCTCCGAGGGTGAGATCACCCAGTCCTTGGCTGACCGTTTTGCTCCGCAGCAGGCGCCGAGTATAACGGCCGATGCCCGGCACGACTTCGCCCGGGCCATCGATGCGCAAGTAGGGCAGACTCAGCTCCCAGGTGGTGTGGTTGACCACATACGACACGGACAAGGGGATAGTGATGATCTCGGTGGAGAGCGGCAGGCCGTAGTCGCCGGTCGAATAATCAAAGCCGGTGGTCAGGGTGAGTTCCTCCGCGCGGAGTGCTCCTGTAAGAAACAGAACGCAGGCGAAAAAACGGCCGGGGCGAGGGTGAGTTTTCACCGGGGCATGAGGGCAAAATCACTGTCCGGCCGCAAGCTCAACCAAGGCGGGCCGGAGGGACGGCAATGGTTTCGCCGGCCACATACTCGGCTTCGACCAGGATCTTCCGGCGCGGGGCTGTGGGGTGCTGGATTCGATTGACCAGTCGCGTGACGGCAGCCGAGCCGATTTGCTCGTGCGGCACGCGCATGGAGGTCATGCGCTTGTGTCCGGCCGCCGGATCCAGACCATCGAAGCCAGTGATCGAACAATCTTGGGGCACGCGCAAACCGCGGGCGGGGAGATCCAGTGCCAGCTGATAGGCTTGGTGGTCGGCGGCGCAGACCCAGGCGGTGACGTGGTCCCCGCGAATTTTTTGCGCCACCGCATCCGCCACCTGAGCGGGGGAGAGGCGAGGGGTGTTCTTGTCCACGTTGACGACCCACTCGGGGCGGAAGGGCAGGCCCTGGCCGTAAAGCGCCTCGATGTAGCCGCTGAAACGGCGCGCGACCCAGTGGCCGCCGATGGGGTAGTCCCAGGAGAGAAAACCGATGCGCTGGTGGCCGGCCTCGGCGAGGCGCTCGACGAGCGCGACCATCGCGGAGGCGTCATCAGTGTCGATGATGTCGATGCCGGGTTGACTGTAACTCTCGAGCACGGCGACGGTGCAGAGCCGCTGCGAGATAAGCTCCACGGCCTTCTCGGCGAAGGGATAGATGAGGATCGTGCCGCGCCAGTCACCGGCGCGCATGTTGCGAAAGACGGATTGCCGGCCGGACTCGGGATGAAAATCGGCCGGGGCCTGGTAGCAAACATCGATGGTCACGTGCTCAATCTCTGCGCGTTCGCGGATACCTTTCAGGATGTAGGGGAAAGTCGCCATCACGACGTTGCCGACGGGGACGCCGATCAGCACGCCGATGGTGAGCGCCCGGGAATTTTTTCCGCGCCGGCCCACGCGGCCGGGTGACTGCTTGTAGCCGAGCTTTTCCGCCAGCGCCTGCACTTTCTGCCGGGTTTCCGCGCTGATGGCCGGATGATTTGCCAAGCTGCGCGAGACCGTGGCTCGTGAGAGTTTGAGGCGCTGGGCGATGAGCTCTTGGTTAACGGTGGGCATAAAAATTTGGCGGCGGGGGACAGGTTGGGACTGGCCGGAGGATTGACTGCGAAAACACAAAATAGCTCAATTAAGTTATGCAACAAAATACGAAAAAACTTAGAAATATACTGCGATGCAAATGCACGTGTTATCATATCTATCTATTAAATATATGATAATGACTTAATCGCCCTCCTATTTATCAATGCAACAAATAGCGCACATCAAAATTGACATGAGTGCACGCAATTCCCTCTCTTGAGCCCAGCGCCCGAAGTAGTTTGGGCACACCCCTCACAACCTACCCCGGAAGTCAGAGTGCGCATTGGGTTACTTTATCAAGTGATCCGTGCTGCTCCGCCACCGTGGGCCCCAACAAACCGACACCCCATGAACCTGAAACCTCGTTCCGCTTTCTATGCGGGAATAGTGATGAGCGCGGCCACGCTGGCGTGGCCGCTGGCAGCCCGTGCCCAGCAAATCGCCGCCAAACCGGCTGCCACCGAAGAAGTGAAGAAAAACAACGATGAAGTCCTTGAACTCTCGCCTTTCACGGTCACGACCGACAAGGACAGCGGCTACGGCGCGACTAATGCGATCTCCGGTTCGCGCGTGAACACCGCGATCAAGGACATCCCGCTGCCGATCACGGTCATCACAAATGATTTTATCAATGACATCGGTGCCACCGACCTGCGCAAGTCCCTCTCCTACGTCGCCGGCATCAGCCTGCAGTCGCAGAACGACCTTGAGAACAAGGGCGGCACCTTTGGCAGCCCCTACGGCCCCGGCGGCGTCAATAACCCCGAGGGCGTCACCTCCAACATCAACGGCGTCCAGCTGAAGATTCGCGGCTTCATCACCAACAACGTGCTGCGGGACGGTTTCTACCGTGGTAGCCCGAGTGATTCGATCAACATCGACCGCATCGAGGTCGTGCAAGGACCCAACGCGCTCCTTTACGGCACGGGTAACTTCGGCGGCGTGGTGGACTATCTCACCAAGCGCCCGCTCGACCGCCAACAGGGCTCGGCCAGCGTCGCCTACGGCTCCAACAGCTTCATGCGCACGACGCTCGACGTGACCGGGCCGCTCTCGGCGGATCACGGCCTCAGCTACCGTGTCGTCGGTGCCTGGGAAGACACGAACACCAACGTTGATCACCAGAGCCTGTCCCATTACATCATCGCCCCTTCGCTCTTGTGGAAGCCGACGCCGACAACCGAGATTTTTGTCCAGGGCGAGTATGCCTCGGCCAAAGCCAACGGCTTCGGCTTCCGTGCCCTGCGCGCGGCCCAGGGTAACGGCGCCACGCCGATCAACAACGACCAGCTTGAGGCCACCGGCTTCTACTGGCCCCCGGGCGCCAGCCGTCGCAGCTCCAATCTCAGCGGCCCCGACACCTACAACAACCAGCAGCAGTCCAACTTCGAGATCGTCGGCACCCAGGCGCTGACCAAGGAAGGGGAATGGATGCCGCGCATCGACTTTCTGGCCGGCTACAACCACAC
Organism: Lacunisphaera sp.; assembly: GCA_023269445.1. Classification (GTDB taxonomy): domain Bacteria; phylum Verrucomicrobiota; class Verrucomicrobiia; order Opitutales; family Opitutaceae; genus Lacunisphaera. The sequence continues at coordinate 19,880 of JAHFTH010000015.1, read as the reverse complement.
CACCTACAACACCCAGACCCGCGATGCCAATGGCGGCATCCAGCAGGTGTCGATTGGCAATCCCGGTTACAACCTCTCGCAGACGATCACCATCACTTCGGTGGGCAACGGTCTCGCCGACGGAGTGACGCCATCGAATGGCAATCTCCAGTATGGCACCTTCGACCACGAGGTCGTCCGCTACTCTTGGAATCGCAACAATGCGGATACCACCCGCAATCAGGAGCGCGTCGAACTGACGGCGCAGAAGTCTCTCTTTCCGGGCAAATGGTTCCAACTGCAGGATCAGGCGCTCTTGGGCTACTCGGAACTCTACAACCAGATCAAGGGAGCCAACTGGCAAACCGCCGATGGACTCTACAGCTTCAAAGGCCCGCTCGATCTGACGCCGATCCGCTTCGCCACGCAAGGCGATGGCAGTCCGGCTCCCGGCCTTTACCAGAACAACCGCGATAACATCAACAAGGGCTGGAACCGCGCATTCTACCTGAACAACTACCTCAAGTTCGGTAAGCTGGGCGGGGTGGAAGACCGAATCATCCTCATGACCGGCTTCCGCAAGGATACCAGTAACAACTGGTCCACGAACACCACCATCACCGGAGCAGGTGTCGCTACAACCAAGACCAGCGTCGCCACGCAGACGGAGGTCAAATCCAAGCAATATGGCGTGATGCTCAAGCTCACCAAGTCCCTTTCGGTTTACGCCCTGAAGGCCGACGGATTCCAACCGAACTTCGGCGGCTTGCATGAAGCCTTGACGGGCGCCCCTGTGGGTGCCGATACGGCGCAGAGTAAGGAGTTCGGCATGAAGTTCGATTTCCTCGACGGGAAAATCTCCGGCACCATCAGCCACTACAAGATCACCAAGAACGCCTGGTCGGCCTCCGGCTTCTCCACCCCGGCCCCGCTCGGCAAGCCGCGCTTCGACCCGACCAAGCCGATCATCTACGGCCTCGGCGATGCGAACGGCACGGGCTTCCAGCCCTTTCCGGGCTTCGTCTCCAATGGCCAGAACTACTCACCCAGCGCCGCTCAGCAGGCCGCCTGGAGTGCGGCCGTCGCAGCCGGGGCCGTCACGCTTAAGTCGCCGATCAACAACCAGCAATTCAACGCGGGCAGCATCTATATAAACGCCAGCACGCCCACGGGCGCCGCTTGGATGGACGAGATGTTCAAGACCGCCGCCTCGGCTGGCTGGGCCGGTTGGCTCTACGGTGGCAACAGCGACAACGATCCTGGCGTCAACAACGCCACGCTCGATGACGCCGCGTTCCAGAACGGACCGCAGCAGGCCGCCATCCCGACCGTTTCGCAGGCGACCGGTTGGGACGGCACGATCCTTTTCACGCCGAACGACCACCTGCAGTTCGTGCTCTCCGCTTCGATCAACAGCAAGGTGGAGCTCATCAACAAGGGCCAGTGGATCAAATACCCGTATCCCCAGGATAAATGGGCCACGTGGTATTTCCCGAATGGCGGCTTCGGCCTCAAGGGCCAGACGCTGGCCGCAGCCTACACGGATCCGGCCGACACCTCGACCCGCACGAATACCGGCACCTTCCCGGGCGACGACACGCCGAAGAATCGCTTCACCTTGTTCGCCAACTATAAATTCCAAGGCGACCTGAAGGGCTGGATTGCCGGCGCCGGCGGCGACTGGCAGTCCAAACGCGCCTACTTCTCGGGCGTCACCCACGGTTCCGGCCAGGTCCAGACCGACACGAACGGCAAGGTCATCGTGCTCTACACGCCCTCGCAGTATGTCATCAACCTGTTCGTCCGGAAGGAATGGAAGAGCGGCAAGCACGACCAGTCCGTCCAGCTGAACATCGACAATGTGCTCAACGATACGAAACTCTACGGGCAGATCTACATGCCCGGTATGTCGGGTCGGCTGACCTACCAGATCGGCTTCTGAGCCGCGCTGAACCCGCCCCGGAAAATCATGGCTAACATGTTTACTTAGGGGATCAACAGCGCGCACCGGTTTTTGGTCCGGTGCGCGCTTTCCCTTTTCGCCTGGCTTTTCCCTTCCGTCGCCCTTCTCCGTGGCGCATCGTGCGCTACCATCGCGGCATCCCGCCGCGTTATTCCAACCCACCCCCACGCCGTGATCACTCCTCCCAGCCCCCGTCTGTCCTTTAAGGAAAAATTCGCCTACGGCCTCGGCGACACCGCCTGCAATTTCTGTTTCCAGGCGATCAATATATTCCTAGCGATCTATTACACCGACACGTTCGGGCTCAATGCTGCTGCGGTCGGCACGTTGATGTTCGCCGTCCCGTTCGCCGTCGCCTTTCTCAACCCGGTCATTGGCGCACTCGCCGACCGCACGCACACCCGCTGGGGCCAGTTCCGTCCTTACATCCTCGGGGGCGCGCTGCCCCTGGGCGTGCTGAGCTGGATCCTGTTTGCGAGCCCCGCGCTCAGTCCGGCCGGCAAGCTGGGGTATGCCTACGCCACCTACACACTCCTCCTCATCGTGTATGCGGTCGTGAACACGCCCTACGGCGCGCTGATGGGTGTCATGTCCCCGTCCTCCGACGACCGCACCTCGCTCAATTCCTACCGCTTCGCCTGCGCCTTTCTCGGCGCCTTCCTGATCGGCGGTTTCGTGCCTGACCTGCGCGTGATGCTCACGCCGGCCGGTGGTTCCGCCGCCGACGGCTACCGGAACACCATGACGATTTTCGCGGTGCTCACGGTCGCCATGCTCCTGTTCACGTTCTGGAACACCAAGGAACGCGTCACCAGCCCGGCCGAGCAGGCCAAATCGTCGCTCAAGGATGACCTCGGCGACCTGAAGGCGAACGTGCCTTGGTTGATCCTGTTCTTCGTTGGCTTCCTCAATCTCGCCAACGTCGGCCTGCGCAGCGGCGCCGGCGCCTATTACTTCAAATACGTCGTCGGCAACGAAAGCGCCATGGGCAATTTTAACAAGGTCGGCTTCCTGTGCTTCATCGCGGGCGCCCTGGCCACGAAGCTCTTCACCGCGCGCTGGCCGCGCCGGCCGCTCCTGATGTTGCTCACGCTGATCAACGGCGCCGGCATGTTCGCCTGCTACTTCGTGGCCCCGACCAACCTGCCGCTCCTTTACGCCTGCAACATCATCGCGAGCTTTGCCGCCGGCCCGACGCCCGCCATCGTCTGGTCGCTTTACGCCGACACCGCCGACTACGGCGAATGGAAGTTCCGCCGCCGCGCCACCGGCCTGCTGATCTCCGCCATGGTGCTCGCGCACAAGATGAGCATGGCCCTGGGCGGTGCGATGATCGGCTGGCTGCTGGCCTACTACGGCTTCGTCGCCAACCTCGAGCAGACCCCGCGGGTGGTCCACGGCATTTCGCTAATTTTCAACATCCTGCCCGGTGCCCTCGCGCTCGGCGCCGGTTTCGTGACCTACTTCTACCCGCTCGACGAGACGAAGATGAGGGAGATCGAACGCGAACTCGCCGCCCGCAAAGACCCCCCCGTCACCGCCTGACGCCATGAAACGGTTCATCGCCGTCGTGGCCGCCCAACTCCTTACCATGACTTCCTCCGCTTCAACTCCCTTCTGGCAGGACGAATTTGACCAGCCGGCCGGCACCGGCCCCGATCCCGCCAAGTGGGTCCACGACCTCGGCGACAACGGCTGGGGCAACAAGGAACTGCAGACCTACACCGACTCGCGCGAGAATTCGTTTGTCGCGGCCGATGCCGACGCCACCGACGGCCGTGCGCTCGTCGTGAAAGCCCGGCTCACCCCGACGGGCGGCTACACCTCGGCCCGCCTGAAGACCCACGGAAAATTCTCGTTCCGCCACGGTCGCATCGAGGCGCGCCTGAAACTCCCGCAGGGACAGGGCATCTGGCCCGCGTTCTGGATGCTCGGCGATCAGATCGACTCCACGCCCTGGCCGGTCTGCGGCGAAATAGACATCGTCGAACTCATAGGGCACCAGCCCGGCACGCTCTACGGCACGCTGCATGGCCCGGGTTACTCCGGCCAGCACGGCATCACCAAGTCCGTCCAGCTGCCTGCGGGGGCGAAGTTTGCCGACGCCTACCATGTGTTTGCCGTGGACTGGCGGCCCGGGCGGATCGAGTGGCTGCTCGACGGAAAAATCTACCACACGCTGACACCCACGGACTTGCCGGCTGGAGCCAAATGGGTGTTCGACGACATCTCATGCTACGTGCTGCTCAACCTCGCGGTCGGCGGCCTGTGGCCCGGTTATCCTGACGCGACGACGCAACTCCCGCAGGAATACCGCATCGATTACGTGCGCGTCTACCGGCACGGCTAGGCGCCGGCGTGGTGGCGTAACTTACACTCGCCAACCGGGAGGCGGAACGTAGATTCGCGGCGCTCACTCATGACTGCTCCCGCCGAAGCCGCCGCGCCGCGCAAGTGGTATGCCCTTTCCCTCACGCAGCAGATCATGCTCGGCCTCGTCGCGGGCGTGCTGCTCGGCTGGTGGATGAGTGTGATGCCCGACGCCTCCCGGCAAAGCTGGGACGGCGCGCTGGTGGTGGTGCGCGACGTCTTCCTCCATCTGATCAAGGTGATGATCGCGCCGCTGATCTTCGCCAGCGTCGTGCAGGGCTTCGCCGGCACCGGCGATATGAAAAAGGCCCAGCGCATCGGCTGGAAGGCACTGCTCTATTTCGAAGTCGTCACGACCTTCGCCCTCATCGTCGGACTGTTGGTCGCCAACATTGTGAAGCCGGGTGCTGGCGTGGTGCTGGCGGCCAGCGCCGCGCAGTCGACCGCCGCTCTCGCCAAGCCGCAGGGGCTCGGCGAAATCATCCTGCACATGTTCCCGGTGAGCGTGATGGACGCCATGGCGCGCAACGATGTGCTGCAGGTCGTCTGCTTCGCGGTGCTCTTTGCCGTGGCGGTCATCGCGGCGGGCGAGGCAGGGAAGCCCGTGCTCATGTTCTGTTCCAGCCTGACGGCCGTGATGTTCAAGTTTGCCGGTATCATCATGAAGTTTGCGCCGTTCGGCGTGGGGGCGGCGATCGCCGTGACCGTCGGGCACCAAGGCCTGGGTTCGTTGCTCACGCTCGGCAAACTGGTGCTCACCCTTTACGGCGCGTTGGTCATCTTTGTCGTGTTCGTGTTCGGGGCGGTCATCTGGCTCGCTCGCGTGCCGCTCAAGCCGTTCATCAAGGCCGTGCGCGAGCCGTTCACGCTGGCGTTTGCGACGGCCAACAGCGAGGCCGCGCTGCCCAAGGCTTTCGAGAACATGGAAAAAGTCGGGGTGCCGCGCGGCATCGTCGGCTTCGTGCTGCCGGCCGGTTATTCGTTCAACCTCGACGGCTCCACCCTGCACCTCGCGGTCGCGTCGGTCTTCGTGGCGCAGGCCGCCGAGACCACGACCGGCATCCACTTCGGTCTCGATCAGCAAATCACCATGCTGCTGATGCTCATGCTGACCTCGAAGGGGGTCGCGGCCGTGCCGCGCGCGTCGTTCGTCGTGTTGGTGGCGGCGCTCGAGTCATTCAAGCTCCCGGTGGCCGGCGCGTTTCTCATCCTCGGCGTCGACGCGCTCCTTGATATGGCGCGCACTTCGGTGAATGTCCTCGGCAACTGTCTCGCCAGCGTCGTCGTCGCTCGCTGGGAAGGTGAGTTTGACGACCAGAAAGCCGCGGCTTTCGGGGCCGGTGATGACCGGAAGGCGTAATTGGTCTAACCGCCTTGCCCGTGCGGATTTAATCCTTCACCTGGCCAAATGATTTGCCCGCTGGTGGGTGGGCCGTAATTTGCCGCCCACATGAACGACCTGCTCGGCATTGCCTTCGAAACCCTGGTCATCCTCGCCCTCGTGGCGGCCAACGGTTTTTTCGTGGCGGCCGAGTTCGCGCTGGTGAAGGTGCGGGCCAGCCAGCTCCGGCCGCTCGCGAATAAGGGCGGCTGGCGGGTGAAACTAGCCCTCAAAGCCATCGGCCAGCTCGATGCGGTGCTGTCGGCCACGCAACTCGGCATCACGCTGGCGAGCCTCGGGCTCGGGTGGGTCGGCGAGCCGTTTGTCGCCCGGCGTCTCGGGCCGCTTTTAGCCCAATGGGATATCACCGATCAGACGGTAGTTCATTCCATCTCGTTCGCGGTGGCCTTCGTGCTGATCACGTTTCTCCACATCGTGTTTGGCGAGCAGGCGCCCAAGATGATCGCGATCCAGCACGCGAAGCGCGTCACGCTCTGGGTGTCCGGGCCCATGATGGTGTTTCAATATGTGTTCTATCCCTTTATCTGGCTGCTGAACGCCATGGCCAATCAAGTGATTCGGTGGACCGGTTTGGCGGTGGTCAGCGAGAGCGAGCACAGCCTCAGCGCCGAGGAGCTCGAATACGTCTTCAGTCACGCCCGGCACTCGCACCCCGGCGACGCGCTCATCAACAAGCTCATGGTCCAGTCGCTCCGCGCCCGCTCGACCCAGGCCCAGCAAATCATGCGGCCGCGCGACCAGGTGGTGGCGCTGTGGCTCGACAAACCGGTCGCCGAGAATCTCAGCACCGCCCAGACCAGCGGACACAGCCGCTTTCCCGTCTGCTCCGGCACGCTCGACCAAGTCACGGGCCTGCTGCTCGTGCGTGAGTGGCTCTGGCAGATCAGCGCGCTCGGCACCGACACGCCGTTCGAGCCGCTGGTGCGGCCGGTGGTGGAGTTCGAGCTTACGACGCCGTTGCACACCATGATCGAGCGCTTCCGGCTTTCGCGCAGCCATCTGGCGGTCGTGCTCGACGCCCACCGGAAGCTCGCTGGCCTCGTGACCTTCGAGGACGTGCTGGAGGAAATCGTGGGCGACATCCGCGACGAATTCGACATCGAGAGCGGTCCGGTCTACGAACGCACCGAACACGCCATCACCGTCAGCGGCAGTCTCACGATGCGCGAGTTGCAGGCCGAGACCGGCTGGCCGCTCGAGTGGCAGCCGCGGGAGACCGTCGCCACCTGGACCCATCGGCTGGCCGGCGGCGTGCCCAAGCGGGGCGACCATCTGGCCGTCGGCGAATACCGCATCGCCGTCCTTGAGGCCAACGCCGAGCGCGTGCGCCGCGTGCGGGTGACCCGGCTCGGGCCCGGCGGCACAACCCCGCCGATGTGAACGGCCGGCCAATTTCCCTTAAGCATCAACCATGAAACCCACCTCCAAGCTCGTCCATCACGTCTTCTTCTGGCTGAAGAACCCCGGCTCGAAGGCCGACCTGGCCCAGCTCCTCGCGGGCATCCGCGGTCTCGCGCAGATCGAAACCGTCCGCAGCGTCCATGTCGGTGTGCCGGCCAGCACCGAGAAGCGTGACGTGGTGGAGAACAGCTACAGCGCCTCGGAGCTGCTCACCTTTGACGATGTAGAGGGGCAGAATATTTATCAGGTTCACCCGCTGCACAAAAAGTTTGTCGCCGAATGCTCCCATCTCTGGAGCAAGGTCGTGGTGTTCGACTCTATCTCGGCGTAGTTATCTTGGAGGCAGGGTGCCCTCACCCTGCGAGTTACTTTCGTTGTCTATGCTTTGCGGGGTGAGGGCCCCCGCCTCCACCAAACAGTTCGTTTCAATTTCCCCGGTGGAACATTTCGGGGGCGACGACCATGACTGCGGGATTCACCACCTGGCTCCAGATCAGCAGGAGGCCGCGGGGTTCGTCGAGCACGACGTATTCGTTTGGGTCGCAAACGAAGTCCTGGCCGGCGAACCGATATTTTTCCCCGGCCGGAATGATGCGCAGGGTCTTGGAGTCGTGGTAGGGCGCGAGTTGCGTTTCAATGAAGCCCAAGGCGTTCTCCTTGGTGAAACGGGCGCGCTTCACCGGCTTGAAGCCTTCGGCGATCGACCGACCCTTGGCGTCGAAGGTGACGGTATAGACTAACTGGCCGTCCTCGCCTTCGAAAAGCCAAGTAGCGTTGTCGCGAGTCTGGGCGGCGGGACTGTCGTAACGTTTTTTGATTTCGCTCAGAGTCTCGCTCAGTCGCGCCTGCGCCGAGCTGGCCAGCAAACCAACGAGCAGAAGAACGAACAGAAAGCGTGAGGGAGTGGGCACGGGAGATCAGCTAAGGAGGTTTTTCAGCGCGGCGAGATACTTTTCCTGCGTGCGCGAGATCACGTCGGCCGGCAGGCGGGGCGCGGGCGGGGACTGGTTCCACTTGAGGGCGACGAGGTGGTCGCGGACAAACTGCTTGTCGTAGCTCGGGGGCGAGCAGTCGGGCCGGTATTCGGCGGCGGGCCAGTAACGCGAGGAGTCGGGCGTGAGCACCTCGTCGATGAGGAACAGGTTCCCGGCGGCATCGGTGCCGAATTCAAACTTCGTGTCGGCCAGGATCATGCCGGCCTGCTTCGCCCGGTCATGGCCGAATTGGTAGAGCTGCAAGCTGAGGCATTTCACTTTTTCGTAGAGCGCAGCACCGATGGTCGCCGCACCTTGCGCGTCGTTGATCGGTTCGTCGTGCTGGCCCTTAGGTGCCTTGGTCGTGGGCGTGAAGATGGGCGAGGCGAGTTTGTCCGCCTGGCGCAGGCCGGCGGGCAGCTTGATGCCACAGACTTCGCCGGTTTTTTGATACGAGCTCCAGCCGCTGCCGATCAGGTAGCCGCGGGCGACGCACTCGATGGTGAGCGGCTGAAGTTTCCGCACAATCATGCTGCGGAGCTGCAGGTCGCGGCCCGTGATCCCGCGGCGGGCGAATTCGCCGGCCTGGTCGGGCAGCAGATGATTCTGAATCAGGCCGCTGGTCTGGGCGAACCACCAGTTGCTCATCTGGGTGAGAATCGCGCCCTTGCCGGGAATGCCGTCGGGCAGAATCACGTCGAAGGCCGAGAGCCGGTCGGTGGCGACGAGCAGGAGCGCGTCGCCGAGGTCGTAGATTTCGCGGACCTTGCCCGAGGCGATCTTGGGGAAGGGCAGACCGTCCAAGGTGGTGACGGCGGTCTTCGGTAGCGAGGCAGTGATCTCAGCGAAATTCATCTCTGGAGAGGTAAGGGAGTCGTCCACCCAAAGTAAATTCTTGTCTCGAGCCCGATCTGCGCGAGCCAAGGAAAAACCTTGCGCGACCCGGTTCAGGCCGTAGCTTCCCCGATTCCGTGCTGGGTCCCCATCGTCTAGCCCGGTTAGGACGCCTCCCTTTCACGGAGAGAACCGGGGTTCGAATCCCCGTGGGGACGCCAACGGCAGCCATGCAAAGCCTTCGGGAGCAATTTCAACAGACCTACGGGCACGCCCCGTCGGTCATTGCCCGCGCGCCGGGCCGGATTGAATTCATCGGCAACCACACCGACTACAACGGCGGGGCCGTGCTCGGGGCGGCCATCGACCGCTACACCTAGGTGGCAGCGATCCCGAATAAGGCCGGACGTTTCCGTTTCCATCGCGCCGACGGATTTGACCGTTTATTCCAGAGATCGTGATCATCTCCCGAAGCGCTTCAGGGTCGTTTTCGAAAGAGAGTGGAGCGAGGCGGCCACCGGATTGGCCTTCTGAGCCAGCACACATTTTCTCGCGGGGTCGGAAGGAATTCACCCAATCAGGTGATAGCGGGAACCGGTGTGTGTGGTCTATGATGCCGTCGAAACCTCAGCACCCCTGCTACGCAGTTTTGGTCTCCACCCCCCTTGGGGACATCCCCGAGTTTACAGCACAACTACAACCCCGACCCCGAATCATTGTGTGCAACCGCCTGCATTCAGAATGCACGGTTGAACGCCTTGGCCGATCGGCCGGTTCATACTCCCCGCGAACGCTAACTCCCGAACGCCCATTTTAGCCCCCTGAACCATGAATACCAAGCAACCAAGATATACCCAAAACTCCCCTAAGAATCTGCTGGCGGTCCTGGCTATTGCCGCACTGGCGGCGTGGACCGCACCGGCATTGCTGGCGCAAAAAACGGATCCCAAAGCGGACCCCAAAACGGAAGAACCAATCGTCGAGCTATCCCCCTTCGAGGTGGTGGGCACCAAGGATACGGGCTACCAGGCAACTTCGTCCCTGGCCGGTTCGCGTCTCAATACCGAGCTCCGCGACATCGCGGCGGCTGTGCAAGTCATCACGCCGGAGTTCATGCAAGACATCGGGGCCAACAATCTCCAGAAGCTCCTCGTCTACACGACCAACACCGAAATTGCGGGCGTCGGCGGTAATTTTTACGGCGGCGACACCGACAGCAAAGGATACGCGCAGAAGATGCTCTCCGAGCCGCAAAGGACCGCGCGGATACGCGGTCTGAACGATGCGGACATCACCCGCGAATACTTCCCTTCGGACATTCCGATGGACTGGTATAGTCTTTCCCGTGTGGACATCAGCCGCGGCCCGAATTCGATCCTCTTCGGTTTGGGCAGTCCGGCCGGGCTCATCAACAACACCATCAAGGTGCCGACCCTGAGGGGGCGGTCCGGTTTCGTGGAGCTTCAGGCGGGCAGCTACGGTTCCCTTCGCCAAGTCATCGACGTCGACCAAACGCTCATCCCCAACCAGCTCGGACTGCGCATCGTCGGCCTGAATGACGAGGCGCGCTTCCGGCAGGATTTCACCTACAACCACGACAAGCGGATTTACGCTGCCGCCCGCTGGCAACCCGTCCTGAGCAAGCGAGTCTTCACGCAAATCGACGCCCAGGCGGAATGGGGGAATATCAGGGGCAACCGACCGATGGCCGGGACTCCGAGCGATTTCATCTCGAATTGGTTTGGCCCGGCGAACAAGCTGGCCATCCCGAACGACGAGTATTGGTCGGCGCCCGGATTCGTCGAGAATCTCTACGCCGCGCAGACCATCGGAGGTCAGCTGTGGGATGACCATCCCGTATCCTTCTTCAGCGACCCCACCAGCGGGGCCGTTGGCTTGCCGGGCAATCCGACGCAGGCCATGCTGCTTCGGGGTGGCCACAATGTAAACGGGGGCGGGTGGGGCAGCTGGGTTGGCCTCCTGAATCCCAACTGGCTCTGGAATTCAGCGAACCCGAAGAACACGGCGAGTTACTTCGCCAACAACCCGACGATCACGTCGATTCTCAACGCCTATCAGGCGAAGACCGGCAAGACGTTCAGCGGCTTCGGACAAGGAATGTGGCCCACGCAGATGATCGTAGATGGCCCCCTCTCCCGCTTGCTGGAAGACCAGAACATCGTCGGCCCGAATAAGAGCGAGTTTAACAACTTCAGAACGCTCAACCTCGGGTTCACCCAAGCCTATTTGGACGGCCGCATCGGAATTAACGTGGCCTATAATCGGCAGTCCTACCAGACGGGATACACCAACCTCATGGAAGGCCTCTGGGGCATGAACATGATTTCGGTCGATGTGAATCAGACGCTGCGCGGCAGCACGACGCCCAACCCGAACTTCGGCCGGCCGTTCACTATCGGTGAGGGTCGTGGCGGCATTTACGAAAAAAACCGAGAGAATTGGCGCGTCACAGCCTTCGGCGTGTTGAAAGCGACGGATTTCTTCAAGAGTAGCAGCTGGCTGGCGCAGATCCTCGGCGAGCATACGTTCACTGGCGTGAGGTCGTCCCAGCATTTCGAGAACTTCGATCGCTCTTACGCACTCTACCGGTGGCAGCCGGAGTATCAGAAGATCGTGGAGAACTGGAACGGTTATGCGACGTGGAGAGGGATCCATTATATCGGGCCCAGCCTCCTGAATACTCCTTCGATGAACGCCATCACGGGCGTCACTGGCGTCCAGGTGCTCCAGACGCCGCCGCTCACGCAGAATGTCCGCTACGACAATCAAACGGCGTGGACGCAGTCGAACTTCAATCTCTTCAGCGCGCCGAACGATATCGCCAAGCTGTATGACGGGGTCAGTGAAGGCTATGACGACACCAAATCCAAAGTCTTTGTCTGGCAGGGGAAGATGCTGAACAACATCTTGGTCCCCATCTTTGGCTGGCGCGAAGACACCTATACCCGTTGGAACAAGCCCTCGAGTCCCGTGAGGGACGCGACCTACGGCTATGTCCTGCCCTTCAGCAGCGATTGGAATTACGACAAGGTGACACCGATTTACGCCAAACAACAGCGGCGGAGTTGGAGCGTTGCCGTGCACGGGAAGGAACTGATGGAGATGTTCCATCACCCGCTTCCGCACGGGTGGGACATCACGCTCCTCTATAACGATTCCAGCAGCTTCCGTCCGTCGGACGTGGCGGTCAGTGTTTACAACAAGCAGGAGCCTCTGCCCTCCGGCGAGACCAAGGACCTGAGCGTGCTCTTGTCGGCCTACGACAACCGGGTCGCCCTGCGGATCACCAAGTATAAGACGATCCAGCACAATACCCCCTATTCCGGCCCGCAACCGGACTGGGGCTGGACCAAGGCCAATCTGGCCCGATCGATGGACGGAATGATGTGGGAGATTGGAGGGTGGGCCGGGGCGGACGCGACGAAGCGCGTGCAGCCGACCCCGGAATGGCTGGTCAACCGCTGGATGTTCGGCGACAATTACGACAAGACGATCGCGAGCCAGGCACTGCCTTCCAATTGGAGGAGCGATTCGAACATCCTGAAGCAGCCGTTGCGCATCCGGCAATCGGCGGTCGCGGGTTCATCGACCTATGTCGCGCAGGGTGCCATCGATCCGGACAGCGGCCGCGCATACGTCGCCCCGCCCTTGACGGCGGAAGAGGTCGCTTACCGCACAGAGTGGTTTAAGGCCCGCACGGACGCCGAATGGTCCCGGCCGGTTGACCAGAATTTCTGGAATGCGATGGGTTACAGTCGCGATTACTCCGCCGGGTGGGGCGGATTCTGGGAGCTCAACGCCTGGACGCGCCCCCAAAATCAGCGGAGCCTGAACGACCTCACCTCCACGGGCATGGAGTATGAGCTGACCGCCAATCCGACTCCGAACTGGCGCTTGACCATCAACGCTTCCAAAGCCGAAGCCGTCCGCTCGAATGTCCTCGATTCATGGGATGCATTTATTCAAGCCAACAAGGCCTTCTATTTCGACGGTGGCTATTCGTCTAACGATCCCGCCGCCTCCAACTACTGGAATTTCAAGGGTTACTATGACATTCCGCAAACCCCCGGCAATCCGCTGAGTTCGGGGGACAGGTTGGGCACCAGATTCAACGACTCGGTCTACAATCTCTATTACCAAGCCAAGGCGACCGCGGACCAGGCGGTCAACGAACTGCGGAAGTGGCACTGGAACGCGATAACCAATTACACCTTCACCCACGGCTTCCTGAAAAACGTCGGGATCGGCGGAGCGGTCCGCTGGGAGGATCGTTCCACCATTGGTTACTACCCGAAATTCGACAGCGCCGCCAACGCTTGGGTCATCGACCTGAGCCGCCCCATCCAGGGGCCGACCGAGGTGAACTATGATGCTTGGTTGTCCTATGAACGGCCGCTCACGCACCACATCACCTGGAACGTTCAGCTCAATGTGAACGATATCTTCGCCAAGAAAGGCCTGATCCCGACCCTGGCCAATCCGGATGGCACCATCGCCCAGGTGCGCATTCCCAGTCAGACGTCGTGGACTTTACGGAATACCTTCAGGTTCTGATCGTTTGTAAGGCAGGCTGGGCATCTCCGCTGGTGCCCAGTCCCTGCTTCGGTCTCGCATGAGTTCGACGCGCAAAGGTTGGCCTTCCGCTGAACCTGAGCGACGTGACTGGATGCTCCCTTGTGGGGCATCCAGTTTTTTGTTTTCGGATGCTTGCCAGTCATCCTAGCCCGGCCATCGTCCCAACCGTATTTAACGTCGAGATGAACGATCCTTTCTGGTCACGATCCAAACGCCGGACCGCCTTGTTGATGATGGCGTGGCTGGCTCTGGGCGTGGCCTGCGTTCAGGCCGCCGATCCGTCAGGGCAAGCCGTTCTAACCACAGCGGCTCAGGTGCGCGCGTTGACGGAAGCGGAGGCGCACAGCGGCATTCCCGTGCATCTACGCGGAGTTTTCATGGGTGAGGCCGATCCCAAAGGCATTGCCTTCGTCATTCAGGACGAGACCGACGGCATCTACATTCAGGGACCGGCGGCTCTGGTGGCGGGCCTGGGCCGCGGGGATTTACTTGAGGTGGAAGGGGTGAGCGATCCGGGGGGATTTGCTCCTTATGTGGTGGCCCACCATATTCGCAAAATCGGACGGGGACAGATTCCCGAACCGATCCGGGTCACCCTCGATGAACTGAACGCGGGCCAGATGGACGCAAAGTGGGTCGAGATCTCCGGGATCGTGCGCAGCGTCGAACCGACGGCCCCGAGTGATTTGGCCCCGCCTCCTCCCGGAACGCGCTATGCGGCACCGTCCGGGGGCGTGGCCCAATCGGGGGACCGCAAGGTCAAAATGAAACTGGCCTCCGGCAGCGCCCACGTGATCGTGGAGCTCAACGGCGGGCTCAAGCCCGAGGACTATGTGGGTGCCGCGGTGCGACTGCGGGGGCTTTGTTTTAATTTGCACAATCGCAACCGACAGTTCGTGAGACCCTTCGTGCAGGTGCCCCGCGGAGTCGAGGTCGTGGTGGAAAGTCCGTCTCCGGAGAAACCTTTCAGCGACCAACTTCGTCCCGTGGCCAGCCTGTTCCGGTTCGAGCAACTTACGGAAAAACACGGCCATCGCGTGCATGTCCGCGGCATCGTGGTTCATCATCGACCCGGGGCCGTGCTCTGGGTTCGAGACGGTGATCAGAGTTTGCGCGTGGAGACCACGCAAAGTGAAGTGCTGCAACCAGGAGACGAAGTGGATGTGGTCGGATTTCCGGCCCGGAGTGAATACAGTGCCGAGCTGGAGGATGCAGCCTTTCAGAAACGGTCGACCCATCAGGCACTCCTCCCCCACATCCTGACGGACATCTCCAGCGCACTGCGCAATGACGCCGACCTGGTGCAGTTGGAAGGCCGGCTGGCCGAAGTGCGTCGATTCCCGGACAGTATCGCCCTCACCTTGGATTGGCGGCAGACCACGATCCGGGCGCAGCTGTATCTACCGGAAAATGCTTCGGCCCCTGCGGATTGGTTGCCCGGCAGCATCGTCAGGGTTTCTGGCGTATGCTCGGTCAAGACGGACGAGGCTGGCCCGCTGGGCGGTTTGTGGGAACCGCATTCATTCGAGCTCCTCCTTCGTTCGCCAGCGGATCTTTCCGTGATTCAGCCGCCTCCTTGGTGGAATGCGGGACGGGTTGTCTGGCTTCTCTCCGGCTTCCTTGCCCTGGCCGTGGGATCGGTCGCGGTGGTCATGTTGGCCTCTCGGCGGCGGCTTCAGGACCAGGAGCACCGCCGGGCCATGGCGGAGACCGAATTCACCGCCATCCTCAGTGAGCGCAACCGCGTGGCTCGAGAGATTCATGATACGCTCTCGCAAAACCTAGGGGCCATTTCCGTCCAGCTCGAGCTGGCCCGGACGCATGCCGCCGGGATCAGCGCACCCGCCCTCAATCATATGGGGGCCGCCCACAAGCTCGCCCGGGTGGCCTTGGCGGATGCGCGCGATTCGATTTGGAACATGCGTTCTCACGTGCTAGAAAGGTCCGACCTTGGTGAAGCGCTGGAAGGCATTCTCGTGCGCATGACCGAGGGGACGGTCGTGACACCGAACATGCGGGTCGACGGGGTCCGCCGCCGCCTTCCGCCGATCGTCGAAAACAACCTGTTACGCATCGGCCAGGAGGCTATCACCAATGCCAGCAAGTATGCCAAACCCACCCGCCTCGATGTCACGCTGACGTTCGAGGGCCGGATCGTCCGCCTTGCCGTGGAGGACGACGGACTGGGGTTCATGCATGGAACACAGCCCCGTGGAGATCGCCGCAATTTTGGCCTCGTCGGCATCAAGGAACGTGCCGAGTTGCTGGGCGGGACGGCCGAGATCAAAAGTGCTCCCGGACAGGGGACCCGTGTGATCGTGACCGTTTCGGTCTGACGATTTGGTGGGTTACCGCGCTTACGCTCACCACCTATCGCGGCGTCATTTCCCTCAAACGGGTGAGAGTCATCGCCCCCCGGCCATGTTAGATTGGTCTAAGTCCGGGTTCTCGCCGCACACATTAAACATTTCCATGAGTTCTGAATCTGACTTTAATGCCCCGGTGAGGCGAAAACCCGTGCCCGAAAAAAAAATACGCGTGCTGGTGGTCGATGACCATCCGCCTATGCGCATCGGCCTGGTTGCCCTGATCAAGAGTCAACCCGGGATGGACGTTATTGCCGAAGCTTCTGACGGCGAGGAGGCGATCGAGGTCTACGATGATGTTCTTCCGGATATCGTCCTGATGGATCTGCGCATGCCGGGAATGGGAGGGGTGGAGGCGATTCTGGCCATTCGAAAGAAGCACCCCGATGCGCGGGTCATTGTCGTCTCCACTTACGATATGGACGAAGACATTCACCGGGCCATGCAGTCGGGGGCCAAGTCATACCTGCTCAAGGATATGCCCATTGAGGAGATCGCGAGCACCATCCAGGGGGTTTATGAGGGGGACACGCCTCTCCCGCGATCGGTGCAGGAGCGACTCATGGAGCGCGCTCAACGGCAACAGCTGACCGAACGCGAACGCGACGTCCTGGAGGCTCTGATCAAAGGGCGAAGCAACAAGGAGATCGCGTCGAGCCTGTGCATTGCCGAGGACACGGTGAAATCGCATCTCAAGACACTCTTCACCAAATTGCATGTCCGCGACCGGACCGGTGCCGCCATTGAGGCCATTCGACACGGGATCATCCATCTCAAGTGATTCGCCCGGTTTGGGCTGCATGAGGGCGGGAGTCCGGAAAATATCACCCGAACGGGCGATGGGAAGACACGTCCGGGTCTGCTAGATTGGAGCGGAATCCCCCTCGTGCGCGCGATACGCCCGGCTTCCTGCTCCTTGCAGGCTATTCCGGGATTAACCGCACCCCCCGATCCTCTCTTTCGTGAAACGCCCAGTCCTCCCCTCGCGGTCTCTGAAATTTGCCGCTCCCGTGCTTGCCCTCGGGCTGATCTTCGCTTCCGCGCCCGCGGCCAAGGCGGTCGAAACGACGCCGGCGCATCGATTCGAGATTGGCGCGAACGACTTCGTGCTCGACGGAAAGCCGTTGCAGATTCGCTGCGGCGAACTGCATGCCCCCCGGGTGCCGCGCGAATATTGGCAGCACCGGCTGCGCCTGATGAAGGCGATGGGCCTCAACACGGTTTGCGCCTACCTCTTCTGGAACCTGCACGAGCCCCGGCCGGGTGAATTCGACTGGTCGGGCCAGGCTGACGCGGCGGCGTTCTGCCGGGTGGCCCAGGAGGAAGGCCTCTGGGTCATTCTCCGGCCCGGCCCCTACGCGTGCGCCGAATGGGAGATGGGCGGGCTGCCGTGGTGGTTACTCAAGCACGACGATATCCAGCTGCGCACGCGCGATGCCCGTTTCGTCGTGGCGGCCAAACGCTATTTGCAGGAAGTGGGTCGGGTCCTCGCTCCGCTCCAAGTCACCCAAGGCGGCCCAATTTTGATGGTGCAGGTGGAAAATGAGTATGGGTTCTATGGCAAGGATCCGGAATACATGGGCGAACTCCGGCAGGCGCTGCTGGGTGCCGGCTTCGACGTGCCCCTGTTTGCCTGCAACCCGAAGGAGCATCTCAAGGACGGTTATCGCGCCGATCTGTTCCCCGTGGTCAACTTCGGCGCCGATCCGCAGGGTGGCTTCAAGGCATTGCGGGAGATCTTGCCCAAAGGACCGTTGATGTGCGGCGAATTTTATTCCGGGTGGTTCGACACTTGGGGCGCGCCGCATCATACCGGCACGACCGACCGCTACCTGGCCGATCTTGGCTATATGCTCAACGCGGGCGCGTCCTTCAGCATCTACATGGCGCACGGCGGGACCACTTTCGGATTCTCCACTGGTGCGGACCGGCCGTTCAAGCCGGACACCTCCAGCTACGACTACGACGCGCCCATCAGCGAGGCCGGTTGGGTGACGCCCAAATTCGAGCAAACGCGCGCGCTGCTGGCCAAGCACCTGTTGCCCGGAGAGACGCTGCCTGCGCCGCCGACACGAAATCCCGTCATCTCAATCGCGCCCGTGCCCGCCGGGAAAATCGCACCGATGTTTGCCAATCTGCCCGCGCCGGTCGCTGACGAGCAACCGCGCACCATGGAGCTCTATGACCAGGCCTTCGGCTGTATTCTTTACCGGACCCAGCTGCCCCCGGGTTCCGCCGCCAGCTTGGAAGTGGCGTCTATCCGCGACGTCGGCCAAGTCTTCCTTGATGGCAAGCGGATGGGTTTCACCGATCGCCGCTCCGGCAATTTCCGGGTGCAACTCCCCGAGCGCTCACGCGCTGCCGTGCTCGACATCCTTGTCGAGGCGATGGGGCGGGTGAACTTCGGCGTGGAAGTGAACGACCGCAAGGGCATCCATGGCCCCGTGACGCTTACCATGGCCGACAACAAGCCTGTGGAGCTGCGAGGCTGGCAAATCTTTCGTCTGCCCCTCGATCAGGACATGCTGGGAAAGCTGAAGTTCGAAGAGGCGCGGGGGGGCGCCACCGCCGCCAACGCGCCGGCCTTTTGGCGCGCCACGGTCAAGCTCGGGCAGCCAGGCGACTGCTTTCTGGACATGCGTCCCTGGGGCAAGGGCTTCGTCTGGGTCAACGGTCACAACCTCGGGCGCTACTGGAACATCGGCCCCCAGCAGACGATGTATGTGCCGGGCCCCTGGTTGAAGGCTGGCGACAACGAGGTGGTCATCCTTGATCTGCTTAGCCCGACGAAGCCAGTGGTGGCTGCGCTCGATCACCCGATCATGGATGAACTGCGCCCGCAGCTGGATTTCGCCCGGGCCCAACGCCGGGAGGTGAAGCTGCGTGCCGACTTTGGCGAGCCGGTCCACGCCGGAAGCTTCGCGGCGGGCACGGCTCTGCAGGAGGTGCATCTGACCAAGCCGGCCCACGGCCGATATTTTTGCCTGGAGTCGCTCAATGCCCATGATGGCAAACCCTTCGCGGCGGCGGCGGAGATCACCCTGCTCGGGACCGACGGCAATCCGTTGAGCACGGAAGGGTGGACGATCGCCTACGTGGACAGTGAGGAGCGTGAACAAGGGGACGGGACGGCGGAAAACGCCCTCGACGGTCAGACGGCCAACTTCTGGCACACCCAGTGGGGCGCGGCGCAGCCGGGTTATCCGCACCGCTTGATCATCGATCTCGCCCACGCCCGCACGATCGGCGGTTTCCGCTACGTCCCGCGTCAGGGTGCGGCGGAGGTCACCGGCCGCATCAAGGATTACCGGATCTTCATCGCCGACAACCTGGTGGAGGAATAATCGATTCAAGCCGGAATCGCCGCTGGGTTGCCAGGGCGGCAAGATTCTGCAAATGTGCTTCCATGATCCGCGCCAATCCATTGACCTGTCTTTTCACCCTGCTGCTCATCATGGCCGCCACTCTCACCGCTTCCTCCGCCACTCCCGCCGTAACCGTCGCGCCTTTTGGCCAAATGCCGGACGGCCGCGCCGTCTCGCTCTACACGCTGGTGAACGCCAGCGGCCTGAAGGCGGACATCACCAACTACGGCGGCATCGTCGTGCGCCTCTACGCGCCCGACCGCCACGGTAAACTCGCCGACATCGTGCTCGGTTACGACTCGCTCAAGGAATACCTCAAGGACTCGCCTTATTTCGGCGCGCTCATCGGCCGCGTGGGCAACCGCATCGCCCACGGCCGCTTCACGCTCGACGGCAAAACCTACACCCTCGCCACCAACAACACCCCGGGCGGCATTCCCTGCCACCTCCACGGCGGCAACGTTGGCTTCGACAAGGTCCTTTGGCAGGCTGAGCCGCTCACCGGTGTCGGTGCCGTCGGTCTCCGCTTGACCTACCGCAGCCCCGACGGCGAGGAGGGTTACCCGGGCAACCTCATCGCGACGGTCACCTACTGGCTCGGCAACGACAACTCCCTGAAGATCGAGTATG